>NZ_KE386629.1:0-52750 GCF_000428145.1 Chitinilyticum litopenaei DSM 21440
CAGCGCATCCCGCTGCTGCCCACGCCGGACTGGAGCGAGCGCGACTACGACATCGACGCCGACCCGCTGTGGACCTACAGCCCCGAGCCGCAGCCCTTCGAGCAGCTCTACTACTACCACACCGACCACCTCGGCACCCCGCAGGAGCTGCTCGACGCCGAAGGCAATCTGGCGTGGTCAGCAGACTACAAGGCCTGGGGCGAAGCCAAAGCCGCGATCAGTGACGCCGCCAAACGCGCCGGCATCAGCAACCCGCTGCGCTTCCAGGGGCAATACTTCGACCACGAAACGGGATTACACTACAACCGGCACCGCTACTACGACCCGCAAATCGGGCGATTCATCAGTAAAGACCCGATCAGCCTGATGGGTGGGCTGAATATCTTTGCGTATGCGCCGAATCCGGTACACTGGGTTGATCCGCAGGGATTAGCTGCGAATGGTCAATTAGGCACCTATGGAACTCTTACTGGTCGAGCAAATCGAAGAGACCAGCTAGAAGCACATGAATTAATCAGGAATGAAGCTTTAGAGCAAATGGGGTGTGGTGCAAAAACCAAAAAAGGCAACCCTAAAAGACATCCCGACAATCCATCGATTGCTCTTGATCTACCTACGCATGACAATGTTCATATTATAGAAAACGACTTGGCAAAACAGCATCTTGGCGTTGGCGTTAATGAGTTCCAACTTGACAACAACAGACCAACAAAAAGACAAATGGACGTTTGGCAAGGAGCATTAAGAAAGTCTGGTGTTGGTGCCTCTCAAGCAAGACGATTAAGAAAGAATAGCGAAAAATTCTTGAAAGACCTTTGTTGCTGCCCATAAAGGATTTAATCATGATAAATTATTTAGATTTCAAAATTGAATGCCCACCTGAATTTCTACCGCGCATTGGTGGTCAATCATGCATCCCACAAGAAATAGATTGGCCAAAAAGTAAAGATGGAAACCCAATGTTACACTTCATGGCCATCCCTACAGAAATAGTTAACGAGCATTTAGGGTTCGAACTTCCAGAGAAGCACTGCATCTCACTGTTTATCCCTTATCAGCCTGACTCCATTCAACACGTCATCGATCTCGCAAGAAACAACAATGTAGCTAGCATTTTCATGCATCCCATTTCAAAAGAACTACGCCAAGAGTGTTCATTCCCATTAAACCCAGCACATGCAATACGCATTGATTGTGATCATGACGCAGAAGAAGAAGATGAGTTTTCAGATGAAATTGACAGCAAGATAGGCGGAACACCTGTCTGGCTGCAAGATAGAATTTCAATTGACCACCACCACTTCCTATTGCAATTTGTCGGCTCTGTTTTTGACAAATACTGGCCATCACACAAAGGACTTTTTATGGGTGGAATAGGTTATGTATTTATTAATACAGAGCATCTTTCACCAGGTAAAAATCTAGGGCAATTGAAAATTCAATTCACTTAGTTCAGGCGCCGGGTTCCGCCTGTTTATAGACTTTTCTCCTGAAAAATTCCGGTTGCTCTTTCCGCCACGCTTTCACCACGTACGGCACTCGGCAGGGTGCAATCGCCGCAGGCATTGCACCTAACGAAATGATCAGCGCGGTAGGTTGGGTTGAGCATCAGCGAAACCCAACATCACTGCGGAATGTTGCTCGTGTACTGCAGCAGTTGAGGTACGGTAGTCATCGTCAAACTGGCGAGATCGGTTATTTAATAATCTGCATGGGTATAAATATGTAGCGCGGTAGGTTGGGGTGAGCGTCAGCGAAACCCAACATCACTGCGGAATTTTGTTCTTGTGCTGCAGCTTTGCGATACGGTCAACATCGTCAAACTGGCGAGAGTAGTTCCTTAACAAGAAGCGTAGGTATATGCCTGTAGCCTTTCAATTTAAAAGGCTACAGGCATATACCTTCTATCATTAGTGACCAGCTACACCGGCTGCTCGCCGCCACCAGCCGCCTAGGCCAGGAAACCTTTGCCTTCGACCCCGCTGGCAACCTGCTTGATCCGCAAACGGCCGGGCAACGCCAGTACGACACGCGCGAGCGGGCCGAGCAGCAGCAATTCCACAGCCAGCTCACCGGCAGCAACACCCTGCTCGACAACCTGCTCAAAGACTACGACGCGCAGCTAGTCCCTGTGGGACGCCGGCAAGCATTTTGAGTACGACGAGCGCGGCAATCTGCGTGCGCGCATCGACAACGGCCGCACGCAGTGGTTCGAGTGGGATCACTTCAACCGGCTGGCCGCCGTGCGCAGCAACGAGGTCGACACCGAGTTTGCTTATGACCCGCTGGGCCGCCGGCTGCTGAAGCACAGCACGCCGAAGCTGCCCATCGGCGCCGGCGCGCAAGCCGCCGTCAACCCGGCCTGGGTCGCCAGCGAAACGGCGCGGCTGTCGCGCGAGCACGGCTACGGCGTGACGCTGTACGGCTGGGACGGCGACCAGATCGCCTGGGAAGGCGACGCGGAAACGACCACGCACTACGTGTTCGAACCCGGCAGCTTCGTGCCGCTGCTGCAGGCCAAAACCCGCCAGCGCATCCCGCTGCTGCCCACGCCGGACTGGAGCGAGCGCGACTACGACATCGACGCCGACCCGCTGTGGACCTACAGCCCCGAGCCGCAGCCGTTCGAGCAGCTGTACTACTATCACACCGACCACCTCGGCACCCCGCAGGAGCTGCTCGATTCTGATGGCAATCTGGCCTGGAGCGCCGACTATAAAGCCTGGGGCGAAGCCAAAGCCGCGATCAGTGACGCAGCAAGGAAAGCCGGCATCAGCAACCCGCTGCGCTTCCAGGGCCAGTATTACGACCACGAAACGGGATTACACTACAACCGGCATCGCTACTACGACCCGCAAATCGGGCGCTTCATCAGCAAGGATCCGATCAGCCTGATGGGTGGCTTGAATATCTTTGCTTATGCACCGAATCCGGTAAGCTGGATTGATCCGTTAGGTTTGGCAGGTGACCCCGCTACCGCCACACACGTGACATATCTCGGAACGAAAATGGTGCCAGAGATCGACGCTACCGGAAAAACCATAATGGTAGCTAAACCATACGTGGGCTATGCCAGCATGCAAGGTCATCAGACAGCGGATGATGTTATCAAATACCGTTACGGTGGAGATTATAGTGGCTTTGCCAATGGCCAACCTCCGCAGCCAATATATAGTGGCTATGGTCAAGCCGGTAAAGACACTGCCCGAGGGCTTGAGCAGCGAGAATTTGAAGAGCGAGGTGGTTTACGCGGAACAGCCAATAAGCAAAATCCAGTTGGGGATACCAATAAGCGACACGATGAATATTTGAGAGCGGCAGATGCACAAAAAGGTTACTGCCCGATAGGTTCAGGCTCTAAAAAGTACAAAAAGAAATAAGGAGATTTTATGCGTGCATTTTGGCAAGAAAATGCGGTCTTCATCCTCAAACTCAGGGATGATTTATTTACAGTGGCACAAATGATGCCCAAAGGTACTGCGCGAATCCGCCTTTATAATATTTTCAAGAATGAGGATATATGGCGCCCACTCGACCTCAGCTTCATCGAGCCACTTTTCACAGTGCCAATCGGCAACGTGGTCATTCAAAAACTAGGGGTGCGAAGAGCTAAACCTGACGAAATAAAGCCAGGTACTCAACCGTACGAGCGGTATGTAATATTTGCAAAAGCAAATTATGGCTGCAACTTTCCATGGAAAGGTGGAAAGTTGGTTGACACTGGTGAGAATGGTGAAGTGGAGTCATGGCAAGCACCCGCTGTCATTGAGGACTTAACACTCGATCAACACCGAGATCTCATTCTTAAATATCAACTTAGCAATATTCTCGGAGACAACCACCTCTCCGAAAGACTCGTTCATATTTATGAAAAAGGATTCGACTTTGACCCACTCAAGGATCAAATTTTCCCCGGCTTATATGAGGCTGAATCGGAAAAATAAGGGGCACGAAAATAATGCGCGGTAGGTTGGGTTGAGCGCCAGCGAAACCCAACATCACTGCGGAATCTTATTCTTGTGCTGCAGCTTTGCGGTACGGTCAGCATCGTCAAACTCGCGAGAGTAGCTCTTTAACAAGAAGCATGGGTATATGCCTGTAGCCTCTCACTTTAAAAGTCTAAAGGCATATACCCTTCACAATCAGTAGCCAGCTACACCGTCTTCTCGCCGCCACCAGCCGTCTGGGCCAGGAAACCCTCGCCTTCGACCCCGCTGGCAACCTGCTCGACCCGCAAACGGCTAACCAGCGCCAGTACGCCACGCGCGAGCGCGCCGAGCTGCAGCAGTTCCACAGCCAGCTCACCGGCAGCAACACCCTGCTCGACAACCTGCTCAAAGACTACGACGCGCAGCTAGTCCCTGTGGGACGCCGGCAAGCACTTCGAATACGCCCCGCAGGAAGTCCCCTTGGGGGACGACGAGCGCGGCAATCTGCGCGCGCGCATCGACAACGGCCGCACGCAGTGGTTCGAATGGGATCACTTCAACCGCCTCGCCGCCGTGCGCGGCAACGACGTCGACACCGAGTTCGCTTACGCCGCGAAGCAAGTCCCCGTGGGATGACCCGCTGGGCCGCCGGCTACTGAAGCACAGCACGCCCAAGCTGCCGATTGGCGCCGGCGCGCAGGCCGCCGTCAACCCCGCCTGGGTCGCCAGCGAAACGGCGCGGCTGTCGCGCGAGCACGGCTACGGCGTGACGCTGTACGGCTGGGACGGCGACCAGATCGCCTGGGAAGGCGACGCGGAAACGACCACGCACTACGTGTTCGAGCCCGGCAGCTTCGTGCCGCTGCTGCAGGCCAAAACCCGCCAGCGCATCCCGCTCATCCCCACGCCGGACTGGAGCGAGCGCGACTACGACATCGACGCCGACCCGCTGTGGACCTACAGCCCCGAGCCGCAAGCGTTCGAGCAGCTGTACTACTACCACACCGACCACCTCGGCACCCCGCAGGAGCTGCTCGACGCCGAGGGCAATCTGGCATGGTCAGCAGACTACAAAGCCTGGGGCGAAGCCAGGGCTGCGATCTCTGAAGCCGCCAAACGCGCCGGGATCAGCAACCCGCTGCGCTTCCAGGGCCAATACTTCGACCACGAAACGGGATTACACTACAACCGCCACCGCTACTACGACCCGAGCGTGGGGCGATTCATCAGCAAAGACCCGATTGGACTGCATGGTGGGTTGAATATCTTTGCGTATGCGCCGAATCCAACCGAATGGGTAGATCCTTGGGGGCTGACAGGTGTATATATATTCCGGACTACCAATCAGAATGGCTATGTCGGCAAAGGGCCAAGACGCCGTTATATGTCTTCAACCAGACAACGCACGCGCGATGATGGCAGCCATGCCAATCAAGGCCACTTGTCCAATCCTTGTGATAAGTATGATGCAGCCATCGACAAAGGCATTCATGTTGACTTGAAAGGGAAGGCCCCTAATGGCGTATCAGATGACCATTATGCGGAGATGGTCGAATATAAAGCCATGGAGACTTTAGCAAGAACACCTGGATCAAATTTGTTGAATCAACAACAGTCTGCGGGAAAGAATCGCTACGCCAATCAATCGCCTCAGGTTCAGCAGCAGGTTGATCAAGAGGCGCAGGCCATCATTAACGCTTACAATGCCAAGCCAAATGGCGGTGGCCGGAGATGAACAATGGATGACATCATTTTTCATGAAAATTATGAAACTGTGGTATGCAGATTTAATACTAAAGGCATCATTCAATTTGCCGCTTCAAGGCTTGACGGCTTTATAAAACACCACCACTTAATCAAAGAGCATAAATGCGATCGGTTACTAATTCAATTTTCCGAATTAGATCAAGCACTTGAGCTACTTGATAAGTATGAATATACCAATCAAATCACTGAAATCAATTTCTACCCAGCAGGCCATGTAACAGAACCAATCGCAGTCAGCGAAGCGTTCTTGCTGAAATTCAAAAACCTGCAATCAATGCAATTTTCGGAAGGGGTGACTTACAAAGGGGTGGATTTTCACAAGTTCGATCAACTGACCGAGCTAAGACTGGTGTGCGATCAGAAAAACATGAGCTGGGTAGGCCACCCATCCATTCAAAAATTATTGCTCTTCAAGCTGAAAGAAAAATCACTGGATTTCGTAAGAGGAATGAACATTGTCAACCTCCATCTTGCCGAATGCGCAATGACCTCACTCAGTGGAATTGAATACCTTGAAAACCTCGAGTCACTCAGAATCGAGAAAGCCAGAAACTTAATTGATCTTTCCCCAATAATAAAATGCAAGAAACTCAATCGCATTCGAATCTTTGGCTATAAAAAAGTCACAGATTGGCGCTTCTTGGCAGAAAAAGAAAACTGGATAGAAATTAGCCTTGATACGATCGATACTTTTGAATACCTCCTCAAACTCAAAGACCTAAAATCTCTTCATGCATCAAAAGTGCTTGATAAAAATGAAAGCGCTCTCGAAAGCAACCCAAAAATAATGGCCGAATTCAAACGAAAAAGAGAACTAACAGTGGAGCAACGAGGAGCTGAACAAATTTGGTAGCGCGCCAGCGACGCCCAACATGGCAGCCGCAATGTTGCTCATGTACTGCATCAGTAACGGTACGGCCAGCATCGGCAAACGGGCGAGAATGGCTCTTTAACAATCTGAACAGGTATATGCCTGTAGCCCTTTATTAAAAATGGCTGCAGAGGAATACCCTATCTTCACCCCACTCGGCGACACCGGTTGCCAATGGCCGCATCACCGCACTGTGGCTGGCCGGCAGCGAGGACAGCGCCCGCCAGCTGGCCGCCTACCACTACAATGACGAAGGCGATCTGGTCCTCGCTCAGGACGAAAATGCCGACTTCTGGCGCTACGAGTATCAGTACCACCTGCTACACCGCTACACCGACCGCACCGGGCGTGGCTTCAATGTCCGCTACAACGGCACCGGCCCCGAAGCCAGGGCCGTGCGCGAATGGGCCGATGATGGCAGCTTTGACACGACGCTGGAATGGGATGCAAACATCCGCCTGACCTATGTCACCGATGCCCTGGGCAACGAAACCTGGCACTACTACGACATCCTCGGTTACACCTATCGGATCGTTTATCCCGATGACCGCGAAGAGTGGTTCTTCCGCAATGACGACAAGCGCGTCACCAAACATGTGCACCCCGATGCCAGCGTCGATTGCTACCAGTACGACGAGCGCAACAACCTGCTGCAACATATCCGCCCCGATGGCAGCACCGTGCACTTTGCCTATGACGACGAGGACAACCTCACCGGCATCCGCGACCCGCAGGGCCAGCACTGGCTGCGCGCTTACGACGACCTGGGCAATGTGATCGAGGAAACCGATCCGCTGGGCCGCAAGACCGAATACGCCTACAACGAGCAGAACCAGCTGGTCGAAATCACCGACGCGCGCGGCGGCAAGAAGGCACTGGCCTACACCGCCAGCGGCCAGCTCGCCAGCTACACCGATTGCTCCGGCAAGACCAGCAGCTGGAGCTATGACGAACGCGACCGGCTGATCGCCAGCAGCAATGCGCTGGGCGAAACGACCCGCTACAAGTATGAGCGTGGCCAGCTGGCCACCGTCATCCACCCGGATGGCCGCCGCGAGCAGCTGGAGTACGCCGCGAAGCAAGTCCCCTTGCGGGGCGACGCCGAAGGCCGACTGCTGCAGCACACCGACCCGCTGGGCCGCCAGACCCGCGACCAGTACGGCTTGGCTGGCCTGATCAGCGAGCGCACCGACGCCGCCGGCCAGCCCCTGGCCTACCAGTGGGACCCGCTGGGCCGCCTGATCACCCTAACCAACGAAAACGCCGCGCAATGGCGCTTCGAGTACACGCGCATCGGCCGGCTGGTGGGGAAAAGCGGTTTCAACCAGAAAAAACAGCCTGCTGGTCGGCAGGCTGTTCTGGCATTGCACTTCCTGATTATGTCTCTCCTTCAGAAACCCTTTTTTCGTCATGCCCGCGAAGGCGGGCATCCAGAGCAAAGCTTGATTTCACACCGTCATCTGGATTCCCGCGTACGCGGGAATGACGATTCTGAAGCAGAGACATAATCAGGTTGCACTTTTGATCCGGGCAAGCCGGTCAGAGGCGGAAGCGGGCGACATCGGCGCGCAGTTTGCCGGCCAGTTGCTCCAGCGCGCGCACATTTTCGTTTGCCGCGCGAACCGACTCGGCCGATTCCTCGACCATGTGGGTAATGCGTTCGACATTGACCGCCAGACTGCTGCTGGCCTGGCTCTGCTCCGAAGTGGCGTTGGCGACTTCGCGGATCTTGTGCAGCGTTTCCGATGCACCGCCGCTGATTTCGCGCAGCATGGTCGCGGCCCGGTCGGCCATGTCCACCCCACGCGCCACCTGCGGCGTGGCCTGGTCCATGCTGGCGACGACCGACAGCGTGTCGGTCTGCACGGCCTGGATCATGCTGGTGATCTGCCCGGTGGCCTGGGTGGTGCGCTCGGCCAGCTTGCGCACCTCATCGGCGACCACGGCAAAGCCGCGCCCTTGCTCGCCGGCCCGCGCAGCCTCGATGGCGGCGTTCAGCGCCAGCAGATTGGTCTGGTCGGCGATGTCCTTGATGACGCTGGCGATGCCGTCGATTTCGCGCGAGCGCTCGACGAGCCCGCCGATCAGGCCGGAGGCGGTGGAAATCTGCTGGGCAACCAGCTGGATTTCCTGCGCGGCCTTGTTCACCAGCCCTTCGCCTTCATTGGCCAGCTGCGTGGAACGCGAGGAGTTCTGCTCGGTTTCGCGGGCGCCTTGCGAGATGTGGTCGATGCTGACCGACATTTCCTCGATGGCCGCCGCACTGGACTGGGTGGCATCGGACGATTGCCGCGAAGCCTGATCGATGGCCTCCATCTGCCGCGCCAGGCTGCCGGTCGCCTGCCGCAGCTCGTCGGCGCCACGCTGGATGCTGTCTATCATTTCGCGCAGGCTGGTCTGCATGCTTGCCACCGCGCCCAGCAGGCTGTCGGCACGCACAGTGCCCTGGACCTTGCGGCCCAGATCGCCCTTGGAAATCGCCAGCGCCACTTCCGCTGCATAAGCCGGCTCGCCGCCCAGCTGCAGCAGCAACTTGCGCACGGTGGACATCAGGATCAGGGCGACAAAGGCGGCAATCGCCAGACAAATCACCACCTGCCAGCGGGCGTTGGCCCAGAAGCGCGCATCGGCCTCGGCAAAGCTGACGCCATTGCCGACGATCCATTTCCAGCGCGGCGTCTGGATCGCCACCGACAGCAGGTCGACCACCTGTTCGTCACGCTTGGAGTTCCACCAGTATTCGGTCAGCTTGCCACCGGATTTCTGCAGCGCTTCGACTGCCAGCGCGCCCACGCTCTTGCCCTGGGCATCCTTGAAATCATTGAAGCTGGTGCCATGCAGTTGCGGATCAAGCGGTGTGGAAACGAAGTTGAGCTTGTCATCAACCACGTAGACATACTCGGACTTGTGGTACTTGTTTTCCCGCAGCAGCTGTGTGGCGATGGCCTTGGCCTGCTCTTCACTGAGCTTGCCGCTGGCGGCCATTTCTTCCAGCTGGACGATGGTCAGGTAGGTGCTGCGCAGCAGTTGCTCGATGCGCGCCTTGTTGTCTTCATTGGCCGCCGTTTTCATGGTCGACAGGCCGACCAGCATTACCCCGATCAGCGCGATCAGCACAAACACCGACAGCAGCCATGCCTTCATTTTGATGGTCATCTTTTCACCCGATAAAGCAGATAGCGACTCCATTAGCTTAGAACCTGTTTGCAATCTTTTCGCGCCAGCGGTGCAAGGAATGGCGGAACAGGCCGTCTGCCAGTGCGAACAGCTGCAGCTTATCGAGCCACTACCTCCTTGCCCGAAGGCAAGCTGCCGCAGGCAAGCACTACCCGAATGGCGGACCATGACACAAACACCACAAGGTATCTTCTGGAAGGCAATCACCTTAAAGGGCTTCAGTGATATACCCATGGGCATTCAGCCAAGTACCCAGCCATCCGCCCTTGGCGGCAGCGCAGCTTGACGCTGTAAGGATTGCCGCATAGCGTGAAGGACACGCATTCTCCGCGCAGGAGCCGACCATGCCGCACATTCCGCGCAAGCTGCTGCTGGTGTTGCTGCTCCTGCTGGCGCCTGCACTTCAGGCCTTTGAGCAGCAGCCGGGCCGGCCCGCGCTGCATGTGGTGTATTTCCAGGACTATCCGCCACTCTCCAGCGGTGCGGGCGACAAGGTGCACGGCGCGCTGATCGACCTGCTGGACGAGGTGCTGGGCAAACGCATGGGCGTGGCCCTGCAGCATGGCGGCTATCCCTGGGTACGCGCGCAGCGCATGGTTCGCGATGGCCAGGCCGACGCCTTTGTCACCCTGCATACCCGCGAACGCCAGACGTACACGCTTGCCAGTCAGGAAAGCGTGTTCGCCTCCGAAATGCGCTTTTATGCCAGCCGCAAGCATCCGGAGCTGGCGAGACTGCAAGGTCTGACGACACTGGAGCAGTTTCGACCCTATCGCATGGCCTACTACCTGGGAGCGGGCTGGGCGAGGGAAAAACTGCACGGCTTCAAGACCACGCGCTATCCGCTGGCCAGCGACATGTATCGCGCGGCGGCGACACTGCAGGTGGACTTCGTCGGCGACGCCGCACTGCACGCCCGCCGGGCGATACGCGAACTGGCGCTGGACGGCGAGCTGATCGAGCTGCCGATCCGGGTCGATACCCTGCACTACCGCCTGTGCATCCGCAAGGATTCGCCTTACGCGGCGCTGCTGCCAGAATTCGACCGGACTCTGCGCGCGATGCGCGCCGATGGCTCGCTGGCAGCCATTCTTGCCCGGCACGGACTGTGATCTGCAGCCCCTAGGCGGTGTGACGCCAAGGTTCAGAAGGCCGGCTCAGCGGCGCCAGGCGCGCACCGCCAAACACAGCAATACGGCGGCAAGCAGCCACCACAGCCCCGCCATCAGCCACATGCCCGGCCCGGGGCCGAAGAGGGCCTCCAGCGCCGGTCGCAACCACTGCCGCCGGGAATACCCGGTGGACGCGGGGCCCCAGAGCACCTGCAGGCCTGCGGCCAGGCAGCACAGCATGGCCACCAGGCAGCCCAGCACACGGAAAATGCGCATTCCCCCTCCGACCCAATCAATGGGTATCAAGCTGCAGCCAAATACCATGAAAGGCTTCAGCCATATACGTATACAAGTAACCTCCTGATTAGCAAGACTTCTCAGCAAAACCCAAATCAACCACAGAGACACAGAGAACACAGAGAAAAACTGGAGCACGTCCAGGCAATTCTCAGGGTTTTGCTTCCTCTGTGCCCTCTGTGTCTCTGTGGTTCAATAGGTTTTTGTGGTTTGCTAAGAAGGGTTTCTAATCAGGAGTAACCTTGCCCTGCCCCGGCGACATTCGCCCTGCACCATTCCGCCAGCCAATCCCTGCCGCCATGTCGGGCAGTCGGTGCATGCTGGCGGCAAGCTCCGTGTGCAGTGGGCGCCGGAGCGCCTAGGTTCTGTTGACGTTTTGTTTGCGTTCCCGCTGGAGCGATTTTTGCGCCGAATCAAGGCGTTGCGAGCGCCGCATAACGGGTTATGTCAGCGAAGCAACAACGCAGAGTCGGCGCAAAAAGCGTCCAGCCGGATGTGTTATCAAAAAGCCGGTTTGGCTGTTTTTGGCCTGACACGGCGTTGCAAAGCCCTTGCATAGAACGACTATGCGGCGGGCTTCGCGCCTTGTTTCAGGCCAAAAACAGCACAAACGGGCAGTGCAAACAAAACATCAACAGAACCTGGCCAATCCGCTCAGTTCTTGTCCAGCTGCTCGCGCGCGGCGGCGGCGCGCAGCTTGTCTTTCTTGCTCATGCGCGCGCCCTTGACGCCGCCGGCATTGGCCACCGCCAGCGGCACCGCCACGGGCTCGAAACCGGCGATCTGCTCGCGCGGCACGCGCATGCCCAGGCGCTTTTCGATCAGGCGGAAATGCGCTTCGCAGCCGGTACCAATCAGGCTGATCGCCGTGCCGCTCAAACCGGCCCGCGCGGTGCGGCCGATGCGGTGCGTGTAATCGACCGGCGAGCGCGGCAGGTCATAATTCACCACCAGCGGCAGGCCGTCAATGTCAATTCCACGCCCGGCCAGATCGGTCGCCACCAGCACGCACAGCCTGCCGGCCTTGAAACCATCGAGCACCTGATTGCGTCGTCCCTGGCTCAGCTCGCCATGAAAGGGCGCGGCCAGCACGCCGCCGGCCGCGAGCTCGCGCGCGAGCTGCTCGCAGCCCTGCTTGCTCGCGGCAAAGACCAGGGCGCGCGCGTCGGCAGCCTCAGTGAGCAGTTGCAGCAACAGGGCCGTGCGCCGCTGGGTATCGACATTGATGGCGCGCTGCTGGATGGCCGGAGGCGTGGTGCCGGCGACGATGTCGATGCACTCGGGCTCCTGCAGCAGCCCTTGCGCGAGCTGAGCCACGGCCGGGGGGAACGTGGCCGAGAACAGCAGGCTTTGCCGCTGCGCCGGCAACATGCCCAGAATCGCGGCGATTTCGGCGCTGAAACCCAGATCGAGCAGCCGGTCGGCCTCGTCAAGCACCAGCGTGCCAAAGGTTGCCGGGCGCACGGCATGCTTGCCGATCAGATCCAGCAGCCGCCCCGGCGTCGCCACCAGCACATCGACCACGCCGCGCAAATCCTGCATCTGCGCGTTGACCGACGCGCCGCCGTACACCGCACGCACCTTGGGCTTGCGCGCAAGGCCGGCGGCCAGGCGGACAAATTCATCGGCGACCTGTACGGCCAGCTCGCGCGTGGGCACCAGCACCAAGGCGCGCTCGCCCTGCGCCTGCCAGCGCTGCAGCAGGGGCAAGGCGAACGCCCCCGTCTTGCCCGAGCCCGTCTGCGCAGCGGCCCGCAGGTCGCCGCCGCGCAGAATGAGCGGAATGGCGGCGCACTGGATGGCAGTGGGAAGAAGCCAGGCTTGCTGGCTGGCCGCAGCGGCCAGTTCGGGCGACAGGCCCAGGGAGGAAAAAGACATGAACGACCTGTTCAGCATGAAAAAAGACCGCGCCAGACGCGGTCGGGCAGTATAAGCCGCTCAAGCAGGTTGTTGAAAAGTCGGTTTCTCCAGCGACAGTAAGCAGCGGACAAAGTCCGGCGCAAACCGGCTTCTGAAAAATCAACGATATATTTTGCTTTTCATGCATTTTCCTCGGCTTCGCCGAGAAAAACGGATCGCAGGCTGTTTTCAACAGCCTGCTAGCCCAAAGCCGGACAGCGCCGGCCGGGCAGAATGTCAGTGCGCGGCAGGCCTGCCGCCAGCCACATTCAGCGTGCGCAGCATGCCAGCCAGCATGGCGCCCAGCACAAGCAGCAGGAACACGCCTGCGAGCCCGGCCAGCGCCGTAGACAGCGCCGTCTCACCCAGGCCGGCCACGGCATAGTCGGCCAGCGGGCTGACCAGGCTTGGCGCGCCTTCGCGCAAAAAGCCAAGCCGCCCCGCCACCGACTCCAGGCCGTCCGGATGACTGCTGGCCAGCGGGCTGAGCAAGGCGGCCATCAGCACGGCGCCCGAGAGCGGCGTGACCACGTGCCAGCTGCCCCGCGTGGCAACCCGGCTGGCGAGCACGGTGACCAGCGCGACGGTGAGCACGCCCTCGCCGATGCCGATCAGCGCATGCACGCCCAGCATGGCCGCCATGACCTTGCCGGCCTCGGCCGCGCCGCTGAGCGCCAGCTCGATCGCACACGCTGCAGCGGCCAGCAGCATGGCCCCCCAGGCGGCCAGCAGCAGCGCCAGCGGCTGGCGCATGCCCTGCCTGCGCAAGGCCTCATGCAGCAGCCCGCCCAGCCCCGCCCCCAGCACGGCCATATTGAGCAGATTCGCGCCCAGCACCTGCACGCCGCCATCGGCAAAGACCAGCGACTGCACGGTCACGACCAGTGCCAGCGCCAGCACGCCAAAGGGCACGCCCAGCAAGGCGGCGGCCAGCACACCGCCCAGCAAATGCCCGGAGGTACCGTCCAGCACCGGGAAATTGAGCATCTGCGCGGCAAAGATCAGCGCGCTCACCGCGGCAAAACGCAGGACACCGGGTTGATCGTGCGCCTTGCAGGCGGCGCGGGCTGCCAGCGCGATGCCGGCAACGGCAAGCACAGCGCTGACGGAACTAACGCTGCCATTAAGCATTTCATTGGGAATGTGCATTGGAAGGCCTCCAAAAAAAGCACGTGCAGGATGTGCCTCTATTCTTGTGCCTAGTCAATTTGACCTATTTGACGCCGCGCAAGATTCACTATAGGCGAATCGTTAAACTGGATTGAAACAGCAATTCAGCAAACGCTTGCGCCCGAGCAGCGGCCAGCGCACTGAATCGCACAAAAATACCGGATGAGCCCGCGGACCGGCACTGCGTTTCACCTGTGCAGTTACTGCCCCCAACCGCCCTCAATCCGTTTTGCAATCAATGCCTTGCCGGCTTGATGAACACAATGGAGGATGAGGTGCACCTGCGCAACACCATCATGAGACCAGCCGGGCGAATGGCCGCCTGGCCAGGGCCCACACCGGCCCTTACGCTGCCGGCACACAGGCGTCATGCGGCTTGCCGATTTCCCGATTTTTTCTCGCGCTGCATTTCCCCGGACAAGCCAAATGAGATCGATTCCGAATCAATTGCTGCAGCACCTATCGGCAGCAGCAAGCTATCCGGAATGATTCGCATCCATTTCACCGGATACAGCCAAAAGGCGGCGATTTATCGTCCGCCTTTTTTTATTTCCAGCAACGCCTCTGCGCAAAACAAAAGGCCCGGAGACTTATGAATCTCGTTAACTATAAGCCGTGCGTGTGCAATCTTTGCGGCACGGGTTGCGGACAGTTCCTCAAGACCGACGGGCACAAGGTCTACGGTGTCTCGCCGCTGATCGCGCACCCCGTCAGCAAGGGCAAGCTGTGCATCCGCGGCTGGCATTCCAATGAGCTGCTCAGCACCAACGAGCGCATCACCACACCGCTGATCCGCGAGAACGGCGAGTTGCGCGAGGCCAGTTATGACGAGGCCATCGCTTTGGTCGCCGCTCGCATGCAGGCCTTTGACGGTGCCGCAGGCGAGATCGGCGTACTGGCGTCGGCGCGCTCATCCAATGAAGACAGCTTCACGCTGGCGCGTCTGACCCGCGACGTCTTCAAGACCACGCTGCGCGGCATCGGCGCCGAAGCCGGCCACCGCAAGAGCATGGCTGCGCTGGAACAGGCGTTTGGCTACCCCGGCGCGCACGGCAGCCTGACCGCCATTGACCACGCCGATTACATTCTGGTCGTCGGCACCGACATCACCCGCCAGAACCCGGTGATCGGCGGCAATATCCACGCTGCCCAGCGCCGTGGCGCCCGCGTGGTGACGCTATCAAGCTCGCGCACCCAGATCGCCAAGCTGTCCACCAAGCACTTCCAGGAAAAACCCGGCACGCTGGGTTTGCTGGTGAATGCGCTGGGCAAGGCGCTGATGGCAATTCGCACGGTCAACCATGACCGGCGCGCCAATATCGACCAGCTGCCGGGCTATGCCGACTACGCGGCCGCGCTGCGCAGCATTTCCTCGGTGGCCCTGGAGCGTGCCAGCGGCATCCGCTACGAGGAAATCGAGGAGGAAGCGCACCACCTCGAGCAGGCCAGATCGATTGTCATCCTGTTCTCCAGCGGGATTTCCGGGCTGGACAGACCAACCATCGACGCCATTACCAATCTGGCGCTGCTGTCCGACCGCATGGATCACCCGCACTCGGCCGTGATTCCGGTGGCCGGCATCAGCAATCTGCAGGGCAGCTTCGACATGGGCATGTCGGGCGAGCTGGGCAACAGCGTGTTCAAGGCGCTGGCAACGCCTGATTCGCGCATTCGCGCGCTGTTCGTGATCGACCACGACGACGGCATCATCCGCGACAAGGAACGCATCGCCGCACTGGATTTTGTCGTGTACGCCTGTGCCTACAAGAGCGCCTTCATGGAGCTGGCCGATGTGGTGTTCCCGCTGCCGGCATACAACGAAACCGACGGCACCTACACCGCGTCGGACAAGCGCGTGCAGATCACCCACAAGAATGTCGACAGCCGCCATCACGTCCTGCCGGGCTGGAGCCTCTTTGAGCGCATTGCCAACGCCTCGGGGCAACACTGGGGGTATCACAATGCAGCCCAGGTATTCAAAGACATTGCAGCACATACCCGTGGGTATGGTGACCTGAGCCACGAGCTATTGAGCAAGGGTTTTGGCCAGCACTGGAATCCGCAAGGTTTTGCCGGCTGCGGGCGGCGCAAGTTCAACGCCATCAATATCGAGTACTGGGAATCGCCCACCACGCCGGAATTCCCCTTCGCGCTGATGATTGGCAAGGCCCAGCACTACTGGCACCAGAACAACCTGATGCGCAAAACCATCGTGCCGCGCCGCGAGTACGACCAGACGCTGTGGCTTTACCCGCACGGCTATATCGAGATTTCGCCCGACGACGCCGTGCGGCTAAAGGTCAGGGACAAGTGGCTGGTCAATGTGCGCTCCAGCATCGGCACGCACATGAAAATCGCCGTGAAGATCTCCCCGGATGTGCAGGACGGCACCGCCTACATCCCGTACTTCATCAAGAACATGATTTCCGACTTCCTGCTGCCGTATGAAAACGCCTACGCAGCCGGCGAGGAAAGCGTGATTCCCATCCAGATCCAGGAATAAGGAGCAGGAAGAATGAGCATGTCCATGTACATCCTGTCCTCCGGCGAAATCAGCGCGCTGGTCACCGAGCTGCAGGCCAGCTACGACGTGTACGGCCCGCAGGTCGAGCCGCAGACCAAACAGGTGTTTTTCGACCAGCTGGCGACGCCCGCCGCGCTGGATCTGGAGGCGCCGATTCCGTCGATGCCGGTGAAGGAAATCCTCTTCCCGCAGATGGAGCGCATCCTCAAATACAAGTACGACGCCGAGAACCAGAGCGTCGCGATGAGCAAACAGTATTTCGAGCGCCCCAAGGCGCTGTTCGGCCTGCGCCCCTGTGATCTCTCGGGCATTCTGGTCCTCGACCGCTTTTTCCTCGGCCAGGAGTTCGTCGACGACGTGTACCTCACGCATCGCCGCCAGTGCCTGCTGATCAGCAACACCTGTCTGCATCCCTTCCCGCAGTGCTTCTGCGTGTGCACGCACTCCGGCCCGGACGCCGATGAAGGCTTCGATCTCGACCTGACCAAATTGCAGGACGGCTATCTGCTGCGCGTGGGCAGCGAGAAGGGGCAGGCGATTGCCGACGCCCATCAGTGGCAGGTCGCGACGCCACGGCATGCCAAGGAATTCAAGGCGGTGGTCGATCGCAGCATCGACCTCTTCCCCGAAATGGCGACCGACAACAAGGCCTGGGTGGCCAAGGTGATGAACCGCATCACCACCGGGTTCGTGAAACAGGAAACCTGGGAATACATCGGCGACCAGTGCTTCGAATGCGGCGCGTGCTCCTTTGTCTGCCCGACCTGCAGCTGCTTCAACATCGAGGACACGCAAACGGCGTGCGGCGAATGCGAACGCTTGCGCATGCGTGATTCCTGTTCCTTCGAGGGCTATGCCCGCATGGCCGGCGACCACAACCCGCGCCAGCCGGTGGAAGACCGCCGCAACAAGCGCTTCTTCTGCAAGCTCTCCTACCCGCAATCGAAAAAATACCTGCGCCCCGGCTGTGTCGGCTGTGGCCGCTGCCAGTGGGTATGTCCGGGCGACATCGGGCTACCCAATGTCGTGCAGTACATCCGCCGAGAAATCACCGGAGGGCAAAACTGATGTCCAAAGTCCACGGCAATCACGGCAACTGCAAAGAAACCGGCCTGTGCCCGATTGTGACCTTCCCCGAAGTGGTGAACATCGACGAGATCCGCGACGAGATCCCCGAGGTCAAAACCTTTTACCTGTCCTTTCCCAACAAGGATGTCGAGCGCGAGTTCCGCATCAAATCGGGCCAGTTCATCATGTGCACCGTGTTCGGTGCCGGTGAATTTGCCGTGTCGCTGCCACCCAGCCCGGAAAACGATCGCTTCCACATCTCGGTGCGCGCGGTGGGCAAGGTGACGCACGCCCTGCATGCGCTGAAGCCTGGTGACAAGCTGGGCGTGCGCGGCCCGTTCGGCAACGGCTTTCCGTTTGACGAGATCAAGGGCAAGAACATCATCTACGTGGCCGGCGGCATCGGCCTGATTCCGCTGCGCAGTTCCATCGTGCATGCACTGCAGCACCGCGAGGATTTCGGCCGCATCATCCTCTTGTACGGTGCGCGCAGCAGCAAGGACCTGATGTACCAGCCGGACATCCGCGAATGGCAGCAAAACGCCGGCTTCGAGACCTTCATCACCATCGATCGTCCCGAAGAAGGCTGGAGCGGCGAAGTGGGCTACGTGAACCAGCTGATCGAAAAGGCGAATGTACCGGTGGACAACAGCGTGGCTTTTGTCTGCGGCCCGCCGGTGATGTTCAACAGCGTGATCGGCGAGTTCCTCAAGCGCGGCATGAGCGAGGACGCGATCATCTCGACGCTGGAACGCCAGATGAAATGCGGCATCGGCAAATGCCAGCATTGCGCGGTGGGCCGTACGCTTGTCTGTACCGACGGGCCGGTCTACACCTACCGCCAGATCAAGACACTGGGCGAGCAGATATGAGCCGAACAGATTCAAGCTTTTCGGCCGATCTCTCGCACATTTTCACGCGACCAACCGGCATCGTCGGCATCGGCAATACCCTGCGCAGCGACGATGCCGTGGGCTGCTACGTCGCCGACCAGCTGGAAGCCTGCCTGGCTGACGGCACACCGCATCAGGTGCTCAATGCCGAGGACGTCATCGAGAACTACGTCTTCCGGCTGGCCGAGAGCCCGGTCGAGCACATTCTGGTCGTCGATGCCGTGCAGGGCAGCGGCCAGCCGGCAGGCTCGCTGGTACTGGGCCGGCTGACCGAGCTCGAAACAGGCGACGGGGTCTTTCTTGGTCAAAGCACCCACAAACTGGCGCTGTCGATGGCGAGCAGCATTCTGGAACAGCACGGCAAGCAGGTGTATCTGCTGGGCATTGCCGCAGAAAACATCGATTTTGGCATGCAGATGAGTCCGGACATCCAGGACAGCGCCGAGATGGTCATCGCCTTGCTGGCGGGACACGCAGGAAGGAGTCACTAAATGGATCAGTCAATTTACCAGAGCCTGCAGACCGGAATCGGGCTACTGCTCGGCTGCGCCGTCATCACCCCCTGGCTTTCCGGCAAGCGCCAGTGGGCCGGCGCGCTCAATTTTCTCGCCACCCTGGCCGCCGGCCTCGTGTTTAGCGGCCTGGCCATCCAGGTACTCAACGGCAACAGTGCACCGGCAAGCTTTGATCTGCATGTGGATTTGCCCTGGGGCGGGCTCGCCATCCCGCTGCTGATCGACGGCTTTTCCGCGGTGTTCATTGTCCTGATTTCGCTGGTCGCGGCCGTGACCGCGTTCTACTGCATCGGCTACATGGAGATGGATCATTACCGCCATTACAGCCTGCGCAGCTTCCATTTCTGCTACCCCGTCTTCATCGCCGGCATGATCGCGCTGGTGACGGTCGATGACCTGAGCACCGGCTTCACGATTGCCTGGCAGATGATGACGCTCGCGTCCTTCTTCCTGATCCGCTTCGACCACAAGGACCCGGTCATCGTCAGAAGCGCCAACAAATACCTGATCCTGATGGAACTGGCCTGGGCAGCGGTACTTGCTGCCGGGCTGATGATTCCGGGCTGCGGCTGGGGTACGCCGCTGCACCAGATTGCCGATCAGCTCGGGATGCTGGATACCGGCCTGCGTACGCTGATGCTGGCGCTCGTGCTGCTGGGCTTTGGCATGAAGGCCGGCATGTTCCCGCTGGGCCAGCTCTGGCTGCCCGATGCCCACTCGGTTGCCCCCTCGCCGATCAGCGCACTGCTCTCGGGCGTGATGCTCAAAACCGGCATCTACGGCATGCTCCGCACGCTGTTCTGGATGACCCCGGAGAGCATGCCGGCCCGCGAGCTGCAGTACTGGGGGCTGGCCGTGGCACTGATCGGTGTGGTCACACTGTTCATCGGCACCTCCCAATCGCTGAAACAGGTCGATGCGAAGCGCCTGAATGCCTACAGCTCGATCGGCCAGATCGGCTACATCATTCTGGCGATTGGCGCGGCGCGCTTCTACCTCGGCCCCGATGCCGCGCTGCATACGCTGGCGCTGCTGGCCATCCTCGGTGCCTTCCTGCATGTGCTCAATCACGCCATCTTCAAGAGTCTGCTGTTCCTCTGCGTGGGCAGCGTGCAGTACACCACCGGCACCAAGGATCTGGACAAACTCGGCGGTCTGTTCGCACTGATGCCGGTCACCGCCATCATCGCCGGCATCGCCGCGATTGCGGTATCGGGGGTGCCGGCCTTCTCGGGCTTTACCAGCAAGTGGGCCATCGTTGCCTCCACCCTGCTGTCGGGCAAGGCAGCCGGCATCTTCGTGATCTTCGGCGTGGTTGCGCTGGTCACCAGTGCGATGACGCTCGCCACCTACGTGAAGCTCTACGGCATGACCTTTACCTCGGTCGGCGTGGAGTGGAACGAGAAAAACAACGTCCACGAAGTCAGCAAGGCCATGCTCGCGCCCAAGGCCATTCTTGCTGCGGTCTGCCTGCTGCAGGGCTTCTTCCCCTGGCTGTTCGTGGCCCTGTTCGGCCGCGTGCTGGCGACATCGGAAGGAACCCTCTCGCAGGCACTGGGCACGCCCGCCGTCTTCGACACGCTGGCACAGAGCTATTCCGGCATCCGTTTCCTGGGCAGTGCCGGGACACCTGTGGCCTTCTCGCTGCCGCTGGTGATGGTGGCCATGCTGCTTGTGGCAGGACTCGTCGCGCTGTGGCTGCGCCGCGCCGGTGGCGCCGAAGAGCGCAGTGCGCCGGTTTGGCTGTGCGGCTACCAGACGCTGAACAACGCCAACCGCTATCTGAGCAGCCACATCTTTGATGCATTCAAGAAATTCATGAAGTGGACCGGCGGCAACGTGCGCGCTTGATTGGGAGCAAGGTGATGTCAAAACGAAAAGAACTCGAAGCCAAACTGATCGCCCGCCTGCGTGACGATGTGGTGTGTGTCGAGAAAACCGACCCGCGCACGATCTTCATCGACGTGAAGCGCGCCGGAATCCGCGAAGCCAGCAAAATCATCACCACGGCAGGTGCACGCTATCTGTGCAGCGTCGGCTACGACAACATCGAGCGCGACGGCACGCTGGGCATGATCCACACTTTCGCGCTGGACGACAGCGACCAGTTTGTCTGCTGCCGCACCAGCGCGCCGGTGGGCGACCCGGTGATCGAATCGATCACCCCCGATCTGCCCTCGGCCGGCTGGTCCGAGCGCGAAGTCACCGATCTGCTGGGCCTGCGCTTTGCAGGCCATCCGAAACCGAAAAAACTGGTGCTGGCGGATGATTGGCCGGACGGCATCTACCCGCTCAGAAAGGATGTGCCGCACAACTTCGTTCCCAAGGGCGCCGAGGATGTCGCCTACGAGCTTGACGAAGCACCGCCGGGAACCAAGATCGTCCCCGTGGGCCCCTTTCACCCCAGCCTGCACGAGCCCGAGCACTTTGCCGTGTATGTCGACGGCGAAACAATCAAGGGCTGCGACTATCGCGGCTTCATGACCCACCGCGGGATTGAAAAGCTCTGCACCACGCAGATCAGCTACAACGAAGTGCCCTTCATTGCCGAGCGCATCTGCGGCATCTGCGGCTCGGTGCATGCCACCGCATTTTCGCAGGCGGTGGAATCGGCGGCCGGGCTGATCATCCCGCGCCGGGCCGAGTTCATCCGCACCATGATGCTGGAATTCGAGCGCATTCACTCGAATCTCTTGTGGCTCGGTGTAGCCGGCCACCTGATCGGCTTCGACACCGTGTTCATGCAGGCCTGGCGCGTGCGCGAGCAGATCATGTGGCTGTGCGAGCGCCTGACCGGCAACCGCAAGACCTACGGCATGATTCTGGTCGGCGGCGTGCGCCGCGACATCACGCCGGAAATCGCCGACGACATCCGCCGCGTGATGAAAAACATCGAGGATGACCTGACCATCATCCACCGTGCGATCGAGAAAGACACTTCGATCCACAAGCGCACCAAGGGCGTGGGCACCATCACCAAACAACAGGCGCTGGACTGGAGCCTGGTGGGGCCGGTAGCCCGGGCGCGCGGCGTGGATATCGACGCCCGGCGTGATCACCCCTACGCCGCATATGACGAAATGAAATTCGAAGTACCGGTGCTGGATAGCTGCGATGTGTGGGCAACGCTGGTCATCCGCGTGGTGGAAACCTTCGAAGCCATCAAGATCGTGCGCCAGTGTCTGGACAAGATGCCCGGCGGCGAATTCTTTGTGGAAATGAAGGACAAGATTCCGGCGCAGCGCCATGCCATTACGGTCGTCGAAGCGCCGCGCGGCGAATCGGTGCACTACGTGATCACCGGCGAAGACAATCGCCCCGAACGCTGGCGCGTGCGGGCCCCGACCTTCCCCAATCTGCAGGCCGTACCGCTGATGCTGCTCGACGAACAATTCGGCGACTTCCCCATCATCATGGGCAGTATCGACCCCTGTTTCTCGTGCACCGACCGGGTGGCGGTGGTCGATCTGCAGACCGGGCAATCAAGCTCGATCACCAAGGCCGAGCTCGACGCGCTGTCGCGCCGAGCGCAATCACCGTCGCACTCACTGCAAACCATGCTGAGGGGCTAAACCATGACCTCCACCCCGCTCCCTACATTGCTATCCATCCTGCAGGTGTTTCTCAACCTGCTGATTTTCCTGGCACTCGCGCCGCTGTTTGACGGTATCGTGCGCCGCGTCACCGCGCGCGTGCAGAACCGCCAGGGGCCGCCGCTGGTGCAGTCGCTGTATGACATCCTGAAACTGCTGGGCAAGGAAAACATCGATTCAACCGGCATCCTGCCATTCAAACTTGCCCCGCTGATCGCGTTTGCCTCGATGCTGTGCGTAATCGCCATCCTGCCGATGGCCGGCCGCGCCACCGCGCTGACCCAGTATGCCGACGCGATCTCGCTGGTGTATCTGCTCACGCTGGGCGGCGTGGCGGTGCTGCTGGGCGCGTTTGCCAGCAAGAACATCTACGCCCTGATCGGCGCCAGCCGGGAAATGACGACGATGATCATGGTCGAGCCGATTCTGTTCATGATCCTGCTCCTGGGCGTACTGAAAACCGGCAGCCTCGATCTCGGCGCCGTGATCTACGGCACGCCGATGGCGGCATTCGGCCTGCCCGGCGTGGTGATGATCGTGGTCAGTCTCTTTGGCCTGCAGGCCTTTGTCGCCCGCCAGCCCTTTGACATGGCCGAGGCCGAGCAGGAACTGCTGGGCGGCCCCTTCATCGAGTACAGCGGCCCGAACTACGCGCTGTTCAAGTACTACATGATGCTCAAGCAGATGTTCTACGCCTATCTGCCGATCGCCATGTTTGTGCCGCTCCTGGGGACTGGCTTCTATCTCGCCGACCTGGCGCTGCAGCTGGCGCTGACTGCGCTGGTGTTCCTGCTGATCGGGCTCTTGTCCGCCACCCACCCGCGCTACCGCATCGATCAGGCCATCCGCTATTTCGGCGTGCTGTTCCTGATTGCGCTGGGCGCGATTGCCGCCGCCGTCGTCCTCTGATTGGGAGATCATCATGTGGCTAACCAGCAAAATCAAACAGATCCTGATGGTGATGAAGCCGGGCGTGGTCACGCTCGACTACCCGAACGAGCGCCCGCCGGTACCGGAAAACCTGCGCGGCCAGCCGGTATTTGACCACCAGAAATGCATAGGCTGTGGCGGCTGTTCGGATCACTGCCCGGCGCGCTGCATTCTGGTGCGCGACGTGTGCCAGGAATTGCGCGTAATGCTGTATGACGGTGGACGTTGCACCTATTGCGGCCGTTGCGCCGACATCTGCCCGGAAAAGGCCATCACGATGAGCAACAGCTTCGAGATTGCGTGTGACCAGAAGGAAGACATCACCACGCGCATGGAACTCTTCATGATGACCTGCCAGCGCTGCGGGCGCTGCTACGAGATGGAAAAGACCAACGCCATCGACCGCATCAACCTGAAAGGCTTCCGCTACGACAACCTCGAACAGCGCGCGCTGATCCGCAAAACCAGCGAAACCTTCGATCCCGCGCTGCTGAAGGAATCCGACAACTACCAGCGCCCGAGCGACAAATAAACAGCAGGTCATGCCGGCGCAGGCCGGCATCCAGAGTGCATTTGGCAATAAAGCCCTGGATTCCGGCCTGCGCCGGAATGACGAAATTGGCACCAGCCGGGCTGGCGCAGTAATTACAAGGAGCAGACCATGTTAAAGAATCTCTGCAAACGCATGTTCGGGAAATCGATCTGGGTTTATCACTGCAACACCGGCGCGTGCAACGGCTGTGACATCGAAATCCTGAACATCCTCACGCCGTTTTATGACGTCGAGCGCTTCGGCATCAAGCTGGTGGCCTCGCCGCGCCACGCCGATGCCATGCTGATTTCCGGTGCGGTCACCCGCCCGACACTGCCGCTGGTCAAGCGCGCCTACGAGGCGATTCCGAACCCGAAACTGGTGTTCGCCATCGGTTCCTGCGCCACCGGCGGTGGCGCGTGGTTTGATACTTACAACGTCACCGGCGGCGCCGATAAGGTATTGCCGGTGAATTACTACATCCCCGGCTGCCCGCCCCGTCCCGAGGCGATTCTGTATGGCGTGGCGCTGGCACTCGGCCTCGTCGACAAGCAGGCCGCGCCCGTGGAACTCAAGCAGATGGAATTCCCCATCGACATGTACGAGCGCAACGAAGCCTGGGAAAAACGCAACGTGATCTACGAACTGCTGAAGTAAGCCGCCAGCCGAGTGACCATCACCATGAAAAAAATTCTGTTGATCGACAACGACACCGCGCAGTGCGAACAGCTTGCCGCCCAGCTGGGCGAACAGGGCTACACGGTGTGCTGCGCACACTCTTCTGTTGAAGGCCGCAAACTGGCACTGGCCGAAAAGCCCGACGCCATCGTGACGGAAGCCATGCTGGAGACCGACACCGCCGGCTTCGAGCTGGTCTACCAGATCCGCGACGAACGAACCGATTCGCGCTACCGCGAGATTCGCCACACGCCCATCCTGCTGCTCACCGGCATCGACCAGCACACACACTTCCGCTTTTCACTGAATGAAAAGCAGAGCTACCTGCCGCCAATTGCCGGCATGCTGAGCAAACCGGCGCAGCTGGATACGCTGCTGGACAAGCTGCGGGAGATGGTGGGCTGAAACAAAACAGGCCGGCGCAAGCCGGCCTGTTACTGTGCAGGTTTGCCGATATATACATAGCAACCCATATAGCCGCATCCATTTACAAGAAAGGGCTATAGAGCAATACCCAAAGGAATCACCTGATTATGCCTCTCTTTCAGACACCCTTTTTCGTCATGCCCGCGAACGCGGGCATCCAGAGCAAGGCTTGATTTCACACCCTCATCTGGATTCCCGCGTACGCGGGGATGACGATTATGAAGCAGAGACATCATCAGAAAGAATCAAGTCTTTCTGGTTTGAGTGAAGCGAAGCCCAACGCTCAAGAGATGCCATATTGAACTTCGCACTCGCTCAACCCATGCCAAGCAGTCGAGCTCCTGAATACCCTCAGCAAATCCGCGGCAGCTGCTCGCCGTTGATCCAGTCGACCATGCGCCGGCCGCCGAAAACGGTTTCCATCTGCACAAAAGCATTCGCATCCGCGATCACCTCGCCGATGATCGCCGCATCCGCACCCAATGGATGCGCGCGCATCGCCGCCAGCAGCTTGTCGGCATCCTCCGCCGCGCAATAGGCAACCAGCTTGCCCTCGTTCGCCACATACAGCGGATCCAGCCCCAGCAGCTCGCACGCAGCAGAAACCTGGCTGCGCACCGGAATCGCTTTTTCATGGATCAGCATGCCGTGGCAGCTGGCCTGGGCGAATTCGTTCAGCACCGCGGCCAGCCCCCCGCGGGTCGGGTCGCGAAGTGCATGAATATTTGGAACCGTATCCAGCATCGCCGCCACCAGCCCATTCAATGCCGCCGTGTCGGACTGGATGGTGGTTTCGAAGGTGAGATTCTCGCGCTGCGACATGATCGCCACGCCGTGATCGCCCAGCATACCCGACACCAGTATCTTGTCGCCCACTCTGATATTGGAGGGCTTCAGGTCAATACCCTCTGCAACCACGCCAATGCCGGTGGTGGTGATGAACACCCCGTCGCCCTTGCCGGCCTCGACCACCTTGGTGTCGCCGGTGACGATCGGCACGCCCGCCTCGCGCGCGGCCTGCGCCATGGATTGCACGATGCGCAGCAAATCCGCCAGCGGAAAACCTTCCTCCAGAATAAAGGCGGCTGACAGATACAGCGGCTTCGCGCCCATCATCGCCACATCATTGATCGTGCCGTGCACCGACAGACAACCGATATCGCCACCGGCAAAAAACAACGGCGAGACGACGTGCGAATCGGTCGCCATGACCATGCGGCCCGCACCCACCGGCAGCGCAAAACACGCGCCATCGCCCTGTTCAGAAAGGATGTCGTTGGCGAAATGGCGGGCAAACAACTCGTCGATCAGCTGCGCCATCGCCCGGCCGCCGCTGCCGTGGCTCATGTCCACGCGGCCATGTTTCAGATCGAGGGGGCGGGTGTAGGTTTTCATGGAAGAACCTAATGAGTTGTAAATCGGTGTGTAGTGTGGGTGGCGCGCAGCGCCGTTGGTAATAAATGATGGGTATCGCTGCGCTCCACCCATCCTACGGGCTACGCCGAGGAAGATAATCAAGCGAAACCCGACACGTAAGCAGCAAATTTATTGGCATTTTTCAGCCAATTTTTCTGCCGCCCTACTCTTCCCAAGAAGCCACGAATCCACATATAAAGAGCACTTCATTCCATTGAGACTTACATCCTGAATACCATATGATTCTATGTCTCCATAACCAACATCACCACGATATGGACGATAACAGCTCCATTCTTCAATCAAGGAATAGCTACCACGTTGCTCGGCAACAAAATACTTACAACCACGAACAACCCCAACAACAGAAAACTGAGCATCATCACCACCACCGCCGCTTTTAAGTAAAATGTCGCATCGATTTTTCACCCAGCCTGGCTGAGCTATCAGCCTTTGAAAAATAACATTCATTTCATTTGCCGCATTTTTAGCACACACAGAATCGCCATTCTTGCAGCGCAATAATGGCGCACGCACGTCATATTTAGAAATCAAATCCATGCAATTTTTATACATTAGCTCGTAATTCTCATTACTTGAACCCAGGCTAGATGGCGACGAATTAACAATCGGAGCTGGACGACCAGCCATATCGCAGGGAAAATCTCTAAGTTCTACCTTGCCATTTTTCTGCTGACAGCGATATACGCTGGCGGATGCCATCCCAGCTAAAAAGCACATTAGACACATCATCAGCAATTTCATTTTCGATCAACTCCTATCAAAACGAGCACGTAGATACCGTCTTTCCGGTCAAGTATTTTGGTAGTCCGCTTGGTATCTTTTTTGCGTTTTCAGTACCCCGAAGCACAAATGCACCAGCTTGCGCATGGCAGCTCCCAGCGCAGACATTTTGCTCTTGCCACGTGCAATCAATCGTTCAAAGACCGCTTTGACGTGCGGGTTGTACCTGATCGCAACAATCGCAGCCATGTACAGCACGGCGCGAACGCGCGCCGGGCCGGCTTTCGAGAGTTTGGCCCGCCCCAGCACGTAGGATGGGTTGAGCGAAGCGATACCCATCATCCCTCTCCAAACTCCCCGTCAACCGCCAAACCATCACCCCAATTGACCGGCAACAACCCCAGTTTCACATAGCGATGAAATGAAGACCAAGGCCAATCGCGAACGTGCTGGACATGGCCATGCCTCACCGGATTGAAATGCAGATAATCCAGATGGCGAGCAAAATCGTTGTCATCGCGAATCAGGTGTTCCCAATATCGCCGTTGCCAGATACCTCTCTCACCTTTGCTGCGCCGACTGGCCGAAATGCGTTCCATACGCGCAAGTGAACGGGAAAACCCGGTTTTGATCAGCCGCCAGCGCAAGGCGTAGTCCGCATCGCCTGCCGGTAAAGTGAGGATGGCATGCAAATGCTCGGGCAATACCACAATGCCGTCAATCCTGAATGGATGAACCCGCATCACCTGCCGGAATGATTCGCGCAATACCTCAATCTGCTCCACCAGCAACTGCCGGTTACGCTCGGCGAGATTGACGGTGAAGAACCAGGTGCCACCGCAGGTACGATCACGACGATAGTTGGTCATGAAAGCTCCGATTGGATAAATTGCCGGATCGGTGAAGGGTATCGTTGCGGGTAATCATGATGGGTATCGCTGCGCTCCACCCATCCTACCCGAGTTGTTCACGCCTCAACCCTGAACCGCCCATACGTATAGTGTGCCGCACAAGCACCCTCGGACGACACCATGCACGCACCGAGCGGGTGATCGGGCGTGCAGACTGTGCCGAATACCTTGCAGTCCGCCGGGCGCTTGTGGCCTCTGAGAATCGCGGCGCATTCGCAGGCCTTGTGGTCGGGCACTTGCGCGTAGCCGACTCGGTAGCGCACTTCGGCGTCGAACCGGGCGAACTCAGAACGGATTTTCAGCGCGCTCAGCGACACTTCGCCAAGGCCGCGCCAATCGAAGGTTTCGCGCAATTCGAATACCTGTTCGCACAGGCCCTGCGCCTTGCGGTTGCCCTCGCGCGTGACGGCACGGGTGAATTCGTTTTCCACTTCCGCGCGGCCGTCGTTGATCTGGCGGATCAGCATCAGGATGGCCTGCATGACGTCGAGCGGCTCGAAGCCGGCGATGACGACGGGTCGTTGATACCGTGCGACAAAGCCTTCGTACTGCCCCGAGCCAATCACGGTGCTGACATGCGCGGGGCCGACAAAGCCGTCAATAGCGACGGCGGCGGGATCGTTCTGGCTTTCCATGATGTGCACCATCGCCGCCGGCGTCAGCACGTGGTTGCACAGCACGCTGAAGTTGGAAAGCTGCAGCCGCTGCGCATGCAGGATGATGGCGGCGGTGGGTGGCGTGGTGGTTTCGAAGCCGATGGCGAAGAACACGACCTCGCGGTTGGGATTCTCCTGCGCGATGCGTAGCGCGTCGTCGCACGAGTACACCATTCGGATGTCGGCGCCCTGCGCCTTGGCCCTCAAGAGTGACAGCCCGCCGCTGGCCGGGACGCGCAACGTGTCGGCGTAGGTGCAGAGAATCACGTCGTGCTGTGTCGCCAGTGCAATGGCGCTGTCGATGCGGCCAATCGGCAGCACGCACACCGGACAGCCGGGGCCGTGAATCAGCCGCACATTGGCGGGCAGCAAATCCTGCAGGCCGTAGCGCGAAATGGCGTGGGTGTGGCCGCCGCAGAACTCCATCAGCCGGTATTCGCGCGCGGGGTTCACAGCCGCGGCAATCGCTTTCGCCAGCCCGCGGGCCAGCTCGCCATCGCGGAATTCGTCGATGTATTTCATGCCGGCCTCACTGGTAGGAGGTGGGATTGGCGGGGTCGATTTCTGCCATCTGCGCGAACAGCGCCAGCGTTTCCTCGGCCTCGACCGGATCAAGCTTGCCGATGGCAAAGCCGACGTGGACGATCAGGTAGTCGCCGACAGCGACATCCTCGACTAGCGCGATGGAAACGTCCTTGTGAACGCCGCCCAGTTCGATACGCGCCCGGTCGCCGTCAAGCAGCTCGGTGACACGCGCGGGGATTGCCAGGCACATGGGGATACCTCATCAATAATGGTCTCGCCGCAGTGCTGCGACGAGCCGTGTTGGTGGTTTTTAGCGCCTGCGGCGCGGGGTTTGCATGCCGGGGGTGCCCGGCGGCACGTCAGGGGGCTTGTCTTGCCAAGCCCCCCGACACCCCCAAGGCGCGCCCGCTCCGTCGCCCCGTCCTTTGGACGGGGTGCCCTGCGATGCTCGTTGCTGGCAGCGACGGGGGGCAACTCGGGCTTCGCCCTCAAACACTCCCCCCGTCGAAACCCTGCCAGCAACTGCGCTTCTCGGCGACTGCGAGGGCATCGGCATTCTTAATAAGCGAAGGCGCTTTAACACTGATTGATAAACACGACTATTTGTTAGCACGGGATCGCCCTGAAAGCCGCCGAGAAGCGCAGGTTTTCCGGGATCAGGCGCGGGACGTGTTTGAGGCCCGCAGGGCCGAGTTGTCCCGCGCCCCCGGAAAAGCGAGCATCGCAGGGCAGCCCGAAGGGCCGGCTGACCGGGCTCGGCTTTGGGGTGAAGGGGGATTTGCCGAGACAAATCCCCCTTCCCGTCCGCCGGGCGGAACCGGCATGTAAAACCCCGCGCCGCAGGCGCTAAAACCCCCTCCGCCAGCGTAAAGACGACGCCAGTCATCGCGTGCTCCTCTGTGCTACCCACGCCTGCCCCAGCGCCAGCCCGCCATCGCCGCAGGGCACCAGCTGATTCGTGTAAAAGCGCAATCCACGCGCCAGCAGCTTCTGCCGCACGCCGCGCAACAGGATCGCGTTGAGGAAACAGCCACCGCCACCGGCCACCGTGCGGATGCCGGTACGTTCGGCCGCCTCTGCCACCCAGTCGACCAGCGCATCGATCAGCACAGAATGAAACAGCGCCGCGCCGTGCGCTGGGTCACGGCTATCAGCCAGCACCGACAGTAGCGGCAGCAGATCGAGCACGCCGTCAGTAATGCAGTACAGGCCCGGCTCTGCGGCACACGCGCCATGCCGCGCGGCCAGCCCTTCCAGCTGCATGGCGGCCTGCGCTTCGATACTCATCACCGGCGCAACACCCAGCAGCCCCGCGGCGGCGTCAAAATAGCGGCCCAGGCTGCTGGTGGCCGGCTGCGGGCGCCTCAAAAGCTGGTTCAGGAGGCAGGCGGCAGGCTGCGCGGCAAAGCGGCCGGCGATCTCGTCGCCACGCCCAAGTTCCACCAGCACGCTGGCGGCCATCCGCCACGGCTCGCGCGCGGCCTTGTCCCCGCCGGGCATGGGCAGGGTGCGCAGATGGCCAAGGCGCTGATAATGGCTGCCGTCGACCAGCAACAGCTCACCGCCCCAGGCTTTTCCATCGTCTCCCAGGCCCACACCATCGAGCGCCAGCCCCAGCACCGGTTCGTCAAGCTGATGCTCGGCCAGCACCGCGGCAATGTGCGCGTGATGGTGCTGGACCGCGAGGCACGGAATCTGCCATTGCCCGGCCAGCTGCAGCGCCAGCTGGCTGCTGTAGAAATCGGGGTGTTTGTCGTGCGCGATGCATTCCGGTTTTACTTGCAGCAGGTGCAGCAGGTGAGTGCTGGCATCCTGCAGCGCCGTGCAGTTGGCGACGCGGTCGAGGTCGCCGATGTATTGCGACAGATAGGCCTGACGTCCTCTGGTCACGCACAGCGTGTTCTTGAAAAAACCACCCAGCGCCAGCACCGGCGGCAAAGCAAGCGCCAGCGGCACCGCTTGTGGGGTATAGCCACGCGCCCTGCGGATGAATTGGGCTGCATCGTCATACCCGACTCGCAGCACACTATCATCGCAGCGGATCACGATATCGCGGTCGTGCATGAGGAAGGCATCGGCAATACCGGCCAGCTGCGCCAGCGCTTCCGCGTTGCCGGTCACCAGCGGCTCGCCTCTGGCGTTGGCGCTGGTCATTACCAGCAGCAGGTCTTGCTGTTCTGCCAACCAGTCCGTGCCCGCAGGGCGGCCGGCGGCCTCATGAAACAGCAGAAAATGAATTGGGGTATAGGGCAGCAATACGCCGATTTCATTAAGTCCAGGAGCAATACCCTTTAAAAAGCCTTGCGTTCTGTTCTGCGTCACAAAGCGGAGCTTAACTCCTGCCGCTGACTCGTCATACCGGCGAAGGCCGGTATCCAGAGCGCCGGAGGAATCAGCATTGCAGCTGGATGCCGGCCTTCGCCGGCATGACGGCGATGACCAAGACGCGGCTCCGGGGGCTTTATTCAGTAATACGATGGGCCTCGCGGCGGATTCGAGCCAGTTTCGTTCGTGTTCATGCACCACCGCAATACCGGCGAGCGAGGCGGTATTCGCCGCCATCACGGCAAACGGCTTTTCCTCGCGGTGCTTGCGTTCCCGCAGGCGGGCAACCGCGTCCACGTTGCGGGCATCGCAGACCAGATGAAAGCCGCCCAGCCCCTTGATGGCGACAATCTGCCCGGCCTGCAACATCGCCAGCGTTTCGGCAATCGCATCGCCGCCGATTTCGCCGCCCTCCCCGTCAAGCAAGCGCAGCGCAGGGCCGCAATCCGGGCAGGCATTCGGCTCGGCGTGAAAGCGCCGGTGCAGCGGATTGCGGTACTCCATCAGGCACGGCGCGCACTGGGCAAACGCCGCCATGCTGGTCGAAGCACGGTCATAAGGCAGGTGTCTGACCAGGGTGTAGCGCGGGCCGCAGTCGGTGCAGTTGATAAAGGCGTAGCGGTAGCGACGGTTGGCCGGGTCGAACAATTCAGACTGGCAGGCCGGGCAGACCGCGGAATCCGCACCGATGCTCGCGCTGACGACGGATGCGGCCGCCGCGTCGCTATCGAGAATTTCAAACCCCCAATGTGGCTCGCCCGCCGCCACCATGACCATTTCGCAGGCGTCGATGCGCGCCAGCGGCGGTGCCTCGTGCTGCAAGCGCCGGGCAAAGTCCTGCAGGCAGGCCGGATCTCCGTCGATTTCCAGCGTCACGCCCTGCCCGTCGTTGCGCACCCAGCCGGCCACGCCCAGCTCGTGCGCCAGGCGATACACGAAAGGCCGAAAGCCAACGCCCTGCACAATGCCACGAACGGTGAGGCGCAGGCGCTGGCGATCCATCTCAGCCCCGCTGTGCTTTGGCACAGCCGGCAGCAAGCCAGGCCAGCCAGTCGTCAAAACCCTCGCCGCTGCGGGTCGACAGGCGAATCACTTCCAGCCCCGGGCGCACCTGCCGCGCCATGCGGATGGCGGCATCCACATCGAAATCCAGATACGGCAGCAGATCGATCTTGCTCAGGATCAGCAGGTCGGCAGCACGGAACATGTCGGGGTATTTCAGCGGCTTGTCCTCGCCTTCGGTCACCGACAGGATGGCGACCTTGTGCGCCTCGCCCAGATCAAACGCCGCCGGGCAGACCAGATTTCCGACGTTTTCGATCAGCAGCAGGCTGTTGTCCTGCAGCGCATTCTCGGCCCGCAGCGTTGCCAGGGCACCGGCGACCATGTGCGCGTCCAGATGGCAGCCCTTGCCGGTATTGATCTGCACCGCCGGCGCGCCGGTGGCGCGGATGCGCTCGGCGTCGTTCGCCGTTTGCTGGTCGCCCTCGACCACCGCCACCGGTGTTTGCCGCGCCCAGCGCTGGATGGTTTCGACCAGCAGCGTGGTCTTGCCCGAGCCGGGGCTGGACACCAGATTCAGCGCGAAAATACCCTGCTGCGCCAGTTGCCGGCGGTTGGCCTCGGCGAGTGCGTCGTTGCTGGCGAGGATGTCGTGCTCCAGCCGGATGGTGCGTTCCGGGTCGACTTCGGGCGCATGCGCCGCGCCCAGCGGCGCTGCTTCAGCTGCGTGCGCCGCGCCCTGCTCCAGCCGCCGGTAGGCGCCCAGCGGCCCGCTGGCGTGGCGTTTCCTGACCGGCGCGATGCCGTTGATCGTCGTTTCACCGTGACCGCAACCGCAAGTGGTGCACATGCCCAGCTCCCTCTTCCCGCCCATTAGCCATGGGTATAAGGCCACAACCATTTATGGAAAATGGCCACAGCCATATACCCACCAGATCAACTCACCGCAATATCCAGCACCCGCATTTCCTCGCCGCCCGTCACGCGCAAATCGAAGCCGCCGCACAGCGGGCAGGGAAAACCGATGCGTTCCAGCGCCACATCCTGCGCGCAATCCTTGCAGAAGGCCTGGCCCGGCGTGCGCTCCACCAGAAATTCGGCGCCTTCCAGCAGTGTCTGCCGGGCCGCCAGTTCGCAGCAGAATTGCAGCGTGTCCGGATCGACATGCGCGAAGGCGCCCACGGCGAGCCGCACGCGGCTGACCCTTTTTGCCGCAGCATGGCGGGCGGCGTCTTCGGCGATGCGGATCACGTTTTCGGCAAGGCTCAGTTCATGCATGACGGGTTTCCTGCTGCGCGACCATGGCGCTTATCAACACGCTAGCACCATTTATGCGGCTTGCGCTTGAGGCAAATCAGCTCCTGATTGCCGCGCTTGCCCGACTGGCCGGAATAAGGCCCTCTGGCAGTGCCAGCCTGGCCAAAGCCGCTACGCTTGCCCGGCCTGTCGGCTGATCGAGCGCCGTGCGTATGGCGGTCCTGCTGGAAGCTCGGTTTTCAGTGCAGAACCTGCTATTGATCCGGCTCTCAGAAGTTTGAACTTTCGTAGGAGCGAGCTTGCTCGCGAGGCCTTGCTGATCGCGAGCAAGCTCGCTCCTACGACTGAAAACAGCAAAGGGCCGGATCGATAATCAACGCGCCCGATCGGCTCAAGCCTGATCAGCGCCATCATTCCCGGCCGCAGGCTCGCGCAGCAGTTTCCAGGCCATGACGGCCAGCAGCAGCACCGCCAGAACCAGACTGGCCCACAGCCCGGCCTTGCGCCAGCGCGCATTGTCCGCTTCGGCACTGGCGGCCGAGGGCCGGTTGGCCGTCAGCATGGGGGCGGCGAGCGTGGCCGAAGCAATGGCGATCTGCTGGCCATCGAGCAGCTCGTCCAGCGTCAGCGGGGCAGCGCCTGCGTGCTCCCGGCCATAGGCCAGCACAAAGGGCGGCTTGCCGCGTGCGATAAAGGTCAGCTGCCCGGCCGGCCAGGCCGCGCGCAGCTCCGGCATACCCTGCCCCAGCCCCCCCTGGCGCGTATCGACCAGCAGACGCCAGTAACGCCAGGGCGCACCACCGACATCCTCCAGCGCCACGGAGGCCACGCCGAGCTGACTGAGCCTGCCCTGCGCAACCGGCTGCCAGGGCTGCTGGGCCATGGCGCGCCCCTGCCAGCGTGCGTTCACCACGGTATTGGCTTGCGGCAGGCGGATTTCCAGCCGCTCGACCGGCGCGCGCAGGCCGAGGTCAAAGAGGTATTCGCCGGCGTGCTCTCCAGGCGTGGCGCGCTGCCAGGCGCTCCAGCGCAGCACCGCAGCCGCCGCTGCGCGCTCATGCCAGACCAGCTCGGCCCCGTGCAGCTGCAGCGGCTTGTCCAGCCAGTCCAGCCGCAGGTAACGGGCCCGCTGGCCGGCCAGATCGATGCTAGTCTGGCCGGGGCCGCCTGCCAGCTTCAGCAGCTCCTGCTGACCGCCGGTGCGCCAGTTCTGCAGATCGTCGCTGAGCAGCCAGTGCACGCGGCCACGGTAAGTGGCCTCTGCCAGCTGCAGGCGCAGCGCCTGCCAGTCGCCCTCCGGCAGCTGGCTGGCATCAAGCAGCAGGCCCACCGGGGTATCCGGCACCGTGCGCTGCAGCTGCAGGCGCCCGTCGGCATCCTGGCTGACCTGCTCGGTGGCCAGCGCCGGCACGGCGAAAAATGCCAGAGATTGCCGGTGTTCGCGCACAGCGGGCCGGGCATACAGCGGGGAATACGCCACGGGAACCGGCTCGCCATCCGCATTGAAAACGCGCAGGTCACGCAGGCCGTCATGCCGGCTGGCGGCATAAACGCTGGCCGGCACATCGAAACGGTAGGCAGGCGCCTGGCCGTGCAGCACGATGGGCTGGCGCACGGCGTAATGAGCGGGCGTTTCCCGGTCCTGGCTAGACGACTGGGCCGAAGCCGCCAGCACAAGCAGGACAGCGCCGCAGGCCAGCAGCTGCTGCCCTCTGGCGAGCACGCATTCATGCATGATCTTGTTCCCTGCCTTCCCTGGCCCGGCTGGCTGGCGGCAGCGGCGCCAGATAGCCGATCAGCAGCAGCAGCACGCCCACGCCGATAAAGCTGACGATGCGGGCAATGCCGGTGACCTGCGAGAGATCCAGCACGAACAGCTTGCCGACCACCAGCACCAGCAATGCCGCACCGGCACTCCAGATCGCGCGGTCGCTGCGCCGGGTCGCCAGCACCATCAGCAGCAGTGCCAGCACCGTCCAGAACAGCGACAGCGCGGTCTGCACCACCATGGATTGCATCAGCTCACGCCAGACATAGGGCACGCCCGTCCAGTGATGGACGGTACGCAGCAGCACGGCGTTGAGCCAGACAAAACCGCTCAGCCCGAAGAAGGCACGCAGCGCCGTCGCCGACAGCAGCGCTGCGCCGCGCTGGCGCGCCATCAGCCAGAACCAGACCCCCAGCAGCACCAGAATCATGGCCTGCAGCAGATCGAGCGGATTGAGGAGCGGCACGACCGCCATACGCCCGCCGGAATCCGCAACATGGGCATGGAAGCTCCACAACCAGAGCAGCAGCAGCAGGCCGCCGGCGACCGGCAGCAGGCGCGATTCGCGTTCGCGCCAGGCCAGCCACAGGCCAAGCCCGGCCGCGCCCAGCCAGAGCAGGACAAAGAGTTGCTGCAAACCGGTCGAGCGGAAAATGCCAAGCAGCGAGTATTCCACCTGCCAGCCCGCATGCGACGCCCGCAACAGTGCGGCATTCAGCAGCAGGAAAAGCGCCAGGCAGCCGCCATGCAGCAGCCAGCCGGGCAAGCCCGCCGGCTCGGTCAGCCCCGGCTGCGCGGCGTGGGTGCGATCCTGTCGCCACCAGCCGTACACCGCGCCAATGGCAGCCAGCTGCGCCAGCTCCAGCAGATTGAAAAAGGGGATGTAAGCGAGCGCAAGCACCTGCCCGTCGCTGAGGTTTGCCAGCAGCGCCCAGACGCTCATCAGCGCCAGCAAGGCAGCAAAGAGCTGCTGCACCACCTGGCGCGCCGCCTCGCTGCGCAAGCGACCCGGCAGCACCAGCACGACGCCGGACCAGAACAGCACGAGCACAGCCTGCACCTTCAGCGAGCCCAGCAGCGTGGCCAGACCGTAGTCCATGCCGTTCCAGTGATGGAAAAGGCGCAGGATGTCGCTGCTCAGCCAGGGCAAAAGGCTGGCGCACAGCAGCCAGGCCGGCAGTTGCGCCGGCACGCGCCAGAGTTGTTCACGGGCAAGCAGGCGCAGCCAGACCAGTACGGACAGCAGCGTCAGCCCGACGGCCACATCCAGCGGATTGAGCAAGGGCAGATAGGCCAGCGGCGCCGGATCGCCATTGCTGGCAAGCGCAAACACAAACCACAGCGCTTGCGCCAGCAGCAAGGGCAAGGGGGCGATCAGCAGATAGGCAGTGCGGTGCAGCTGCACCGGCCAGGTCCATTTCGGCATCAGCAACGATACAAGCAGCAGTATCAGGCCACAGGCCAACGGGATGGCAACATACAGCCATATACCCTCAGGGATGAGCTGCTGCAACTGCCAGGCGGTTTCGCGCGCCAGCAAGGCGCTCAGACTCCAGACCAGCAGCAGGTGCAGCACGGCGCCCCCCGGCAAGCCCTCCTCGTGGCGCTTCAATACCAGCCAGCCGGCGGCATACGCCAGTGGCAGCACCAGCCAGCCCCAGTTCGCCAGCGGATGCGCAGGCACCGCCAGCAGATACAGGCTCCATGCCGCCAGCACCACCGGCAGGGCCAGCACCGGCCAGCGCAGGTCTGGCCAGACAAGCCGCTGGGCGAGCACGCCGGCCAGCACCAGGCTCAGCGTGGTAAACAGCAGGTACAGCGAAGACAGGTTTGCGGCTGCGGCCAGGCGCTGCATTTCGCTCAGCCCGGCGACAAACCACCAGATGCCGCCGAGCGCGGCAAAAACGATGGCCAGCGCGCGGCAGGCCGGGAGCCACTCTCTTGCGGCTGCGCCTTGCAGCAGGAAGGCCGTGGTCAGTGCCGACAGCGCCAGCAGCAGCGAGGCCATGCAGGTGCCATTGAAGACCGGCATGGCAGCAGCGGCGGCCGGGCTCCAGTGCAGCAACACGGCGCCTGCCGCCAGCACCTGCAGCAGCAGCGCAAAACCGAGCGCCAGCATGCGCTGCTGGCGCAGGCTGATCCAGACGATGGCTGCGCCCTCGACCGCCCACATCGCCGCCGTGGTCTGGCCATCAAAGGCCAGCGGAATCGCCAGCGTCGCAAAAATCACGCCCAGCGCGAGGAAGGATTCCGCGAGCAGATGCAGGCGCTGCGGATAGGCGCGCTTGAGCCAGAAGGTCAGACCGAGATACAGCGCGCCTAGTGCAACCGCGCCCCAGGCCAGCCCGAAGGGCACGCCCTGCAGCAGCTTCGCCAGCAGGCCGAAACCCAGCAGCGGCGTGCCGAACACCAGCGTGCCATCGACATAATGGCGTACCTGCAGCTCGCGGTGCAGCGCATACAGGATGGCGATCACCAGATAGAAGGCGAAGAACAGTACGAGGAAAGGCAGGGTCGATGCGCGCAGCGCCGGCTCGTAGCGCAGCACGCCCCACAGCGTCGCCACGCCAAAGGTGAAGGCAAAGCCCAGCACATTGAGCGAGCGCCAGGATTTGAACCAGGCCATGCCGAAAATGCCGGCGTTGAGCAGCGCATAATAACTGAACAGCATCACATGATTGCCGCCGCCGGTACTGGTCAGCAAGGGCGCCAGAAAACCGCCGGTAATGCCCATCACGGCCAGCGAGCGCGCATCCTGGCGTATGGCCAGCAGGGCCGACAGCACGGCGAGCACCACCAGAAACACCAGCACGACACCGGCCGGCAGCAGGTTGAAGAGCTTCAGCGTGACAAAGGCGGTGATGTAGAGCATGCCCACCCCGCCGCCCTGCAGGATCAGCCCGTAGCCGCGCCGCTTCTCGCGCAGGCGCCAGCCGGTAAAGAGCAGAGCGCAGGCGCCCAGCGCCACCCCGGCCAGCCGCAACTCGATCGGCAGCAGGTTGCTGTCGGCCGCGTACTTGAGCAGGAAGGCCACGCCAAAAAAGAGGATGAGGATGCCGACGCGCACCACGGTATTGCCGCCCAGCAGCCAGTTGCGCGCGGCATGCCAGGCTTTCTGGAACAGATCGGGCTCGGCAGGCCGGCGTGTGCGTGCCACCGCCGGCCGGCGCTGTGCAACCGATGCAGGGCTGGCTTGCGCAGGCGGCAAGTCCGTCTCAGGCAACTTGCTTGCGCTGCCGGCGAGCGACGCGGCTTCCGCTACAGGCTGAGCGCGGGAGACCAGCGGCGCACTGCCTGCCTCTTCCTGCGCAGAGAGGGCTGGCTCTGGCAGCGGCGTGGCCGGCTCGGCAGCACTGTCGAGGGGCAGTGGCTGCAGTGGCGGTAGCGCCACGACCTCATCCTGCACGGGCTCGCTCACTGCGGGCAAGGGCTCGCTGAAGCGCAGTTCCGCCGCGGAGGATGCCGGCGCGGGTCGCTCTGCCAGCTGCTGGCGCAATTCGGCCATTTCGCGTTCCAGCTGCGCCACGCGCAGCGCCAGCGCATCAAAGCGGGTCAGGCCAGCACCTGATGGCGCCACCTCGGGCGTAGAGGCTGCGCGTGCAGGTCGGGCCGGCTTTTCTTCGGCAGGCGCCGGCCACAAGAAATAAGCCAGCAGGCCCGCCAGTATCGCAACAAGCAGCCCCGTCTCGGGACCGGCCACGAGCGCCGCCACCACAAACACGCCAAACGCCAGAAGCCAGATCCGCATGGATGCCTCCCGCAAAATGAATGGGCAGAGTGTAGCGCGTTTACCGTAAACGGAAATCCCGGAGCAGGATTTTGTAAGAATTTGCACCAAAATGGACGCCAGAGCGCAAAGGCTGACCGGTTTCAGATTGCGCCGGCTAGTGGCATGGCTTTTGCCGGAAAAGGCTTTGCAAGACGCCCGACATGAAACCTCTTATCGGCTGGCAGCAAAACCTCTCTAACAAGCTGCGGCACGTTCGCTCGCAGCCAATCAGGGGGCTGAGGTCTCAAGCCGCCGGCACCAGTGGTATCACCCCCAGCTGCGCAGCCAGTGCGTCGCGATTGCTGGTGAGATCCGCCAGCGTGTAGCGATCCAGTGCGCCGTACATGGCTTCACGGGCTTCGAAAAGCGCGCGCTTGAGCACACACATGCCGTCGATGCGGCAGCCTCCGCCGCCCTCTTCGAAACATTCGACAATCGGCGCGTCATCCTCGCACAGGCGCACCAGCGCACCGATGCGGATATCCGCAGGCGGGCGGGCCAGCTTCATGCCGCCACCTCGGCCGCGCAAGGTTTCGATCAGCCCGGCCTTGCCCAGAAAATGCACGACCTTCATCAGGTGGTTGTCCGAGACAGCGTAGGCTGCGGCGATCTGCGCGCGCGTCGCCAGGCCTTCAGGTTGTACGGCCAGGTAGATCAGCGTGCGCAGGCAGTAATCGGTAAAGGCATTCAGGCGCATGGTGGTGCTCGGTGCAAGGGCAGGTTTAATATTGTACTTTAAATATAACTTTTACGCGGCAGCGCTTTGCGGCGGCAAGCCGGTAGCTCAAAACCCACGGTGACATCTGCGGCGATTGCCATCACGCGTCTGCACGCCTGCAATCTGCGCCACCTCCCCCGTGCTAAAGTGGCATTTTGCGCTTCTGCTTGCCGATGTCCGCACACCCTGCCCCGCCTGCCGCCGGCCTGATCGTCCTGCACGGTAACCGTCTGGAAGACCTGCGCGACCTGACGCTCGAATGGCTGGCCGCGCATCCGCTGGCGCCGCTGGCCTCCGAAACGCTGCTGATCCAGAGTACCGGCATCGCGCAGTGGCTGAAAATCGCCATCGCCAGCCATCCGGCGATGCAGGTCGCCGCCGGCATCGACACCGAGCTGCCCTCGCGCTTTCTGTGGCGCATGTACCGCACCGTGCTCGGCAAGAACGCCGTGCCGCGCGAAAGCCCCTTCGACAAGGACAGGCTGCAGTGGCGACTGCTGCGGCTGCTGCCCGCGCTGCTGGCCGATCCCGCGCAGCAGGCCGTCTACGCACCGCTGGCGCGCTTTCTGCAGGGCGACGCCGACGGGCGCAAACCCTTCCAGCTGGCGCAGAAGCTCGCCGATCTCTTCGACCAGTACCAGGTCTACCGCTCCGACTGGCTGAGCCACTGGGCCAGCGGGCAGGACGTGCTCGACGATTTCACCGACCCGGTGCCGGACGAGCAGCGCTGGCAGCCGGCGCTGTGGCGGGCGATCCGCACGGACCTCGGCCGCGAGGCCGGCTTGAGCCGCGCCGACATCCACGAGAGCTATCTGGCCGCGCTGCGGCAGGACACGCTGCCCGACTCAATCCAGGCCGCCCTGCCGCCACGCGTGGTGGTGTTCGGCATTTCCGCGCTGCCGCAGCAATGGCTGGATGCGCTCGCCGCGCTGGCGAAGCATACGCAGGTCATCATAACTGTTCTCAACCCCTGCCAGTTCTACTGGGGGGATGTGGTCGACAGCAAATGGCTGCTGCGCCGCACGCACCAGCGCGTGAAAGGCAAGAAGGCCGGCATCGGCCGCGAAGTCAAACTCGACGCCGCCGCGCTGCACCTCAACAGCCACCCGCTGCTCGCGCAATGGGGCCGGCAGGGGCGGGATTACATCCGGCTACTGGACGAGCGCGACCAGACCGGCCAGTGGCTCAGTAGGAGCGAGCTTGCTCGCGAAGAACACGACAGCACAGAATTCGCGAGCAAACTCGCTCCCACTCAACCTCACAGCCTGCGTGTGGAATGCTTCACGCCGCCGCCGGCCGATACGCTGCTGGCGCACGTCCAGCGCAGCATGCTCGATCTGGAGCCGCCGCCCGCCGATCCGGCGCAGCGCTACCGGGTAGCCGGGCAGGACCGTTCGCTGGCGTTTCACAGCGCACACAGCCCGCAGCGCGAGGTGGAAATCCTGCATGATCAGCTGCTGGCGATGTTCGAGGCGGACAAGACCCTCACCCCGCGCGACATCATCGTGATGGTGCCGGACATCGCCGAATATACCCCCCATATCTCCGCCGTATTCGGCAGGGACAGCAAGGCTTCCACGCACATACCCTATGCCATTACCGATCAGGGCGTGCGCCGCCGCCATCCGCTGCTGGTCGCGCTCGATACGCTCCTGGCGCTGGACACCGAGCGCCTGACTGCCAGCACGGTGTTCGACCTGCTGGACGTTCCGGCGTTGCGCCAGCGTTTCGAGCTGCATGACGACGAACTGCCGCAACTGCACGACTGGGTGCGCGGCGCCCAGGTGCGCTGGGGCCTGTCGCCGCAGCACCGGCAGGCCTTTGGCGTGCCGCCCATCGCGCAGAACACCTGGGTGGCCGGGCTGAAACGCATGCTGCTGGGCTACGCGGTGGGCGACGCCGGCGCGTGGTGCGACATCGAGCCCTATCCGGAAGTCGCCGGCATGGCGGCCGCCAGCGCGGGCAAGCTCGCCATGCTGATCAGCACACTGGAAACCAGCTGGCAGGCCCTGCAGACGCCGGCGACGCCGGCCATCTGGCAGCAGCGCCTCAGCGCGCTGCTCGACGCCTTCTTCAGCGCCAGCGACGAAGACGATCTGGCGCTGCTGAACGACCTGCAGCGCGCGCTGGCCCGCTGGCAGGAAGCCTGCGAGGGAGCGGGGTTCAGCGGCACGCTCACTTTAGCCATCGTGCGCGAAAGCTGGCTCAACGACGTCGACGCGCACAGCCGCAGCCAGCGCTATCCCGCTGCGAGCGTCACCTTTGCCACGCTGATGCCGATGCGCGCGATTCCCTACCGCGTGGTGTGCCTGCTGGGGCTGCACGACGGCGCCTACCCGCGCCGCCAGCAGGCCACCGATTTTGACCTGATGGCCAGCCACAAGCGCAGCGACGGCAGCCGCATCACCCGCCCGGGCGACCGTGCGCGCCGCGACGACGACCGCTACCTGCTGCTGGAGGCGCTGCTCTCGGCACGCGATGCGCTCTGCATTTCCTGGGTGGGCCACAGCGCGCGCGACAACAGCGAACGCCCGGCCTCGGTGCTGATCGAGCAATTGCGTGATTACCTCGACCGCAGCGCCTGCCCTGCCACCGCGCCGGATCGCTCGCTTGCGCAGTGGCTGACGACCAGCCACCCGCTGCAACCCTTCAGTGCCGCCTATCTGGCCGGTGCCCCGCATTGCTTCACCTACGCCGCGCACTGGCACGCCCACGCCATCGCGACGGAAACAGGCACAATGCCGGCGCTGCAGCGCGACACGCCGCTCACGCTCACCGAGCTGGCGCGCTTTTACAAGGATCCGGTTGGCAGCTACTACCGCGACCGCCTGCGCTTGAACTGGCAACAAGGCGATACGCTGCCCGACGACGATGAGCCCTTCGCGCTCGACCGCCTGCAGGAAACCGTGTTTGAAAGCGAGCTGGTCGCCGCCGCACTGGCCGCCCCGGCGGAACACGGCAACGACGCCATCCAGAACCGCATCGCCGCGCTGCGCCGGGCAGGCAGCCTGCCGGTGGCCGGCTTCGCCGATGCCGCATCGAACAGGCTCGACGGGTATGCGCGACTGGCCCATCGAAACTGGAGCCTGGCGCGCACTACCTGGCAGATCGAACTCCCCGCCCAGCCCTTTGCCCTGCCCGCGCGCGACGGCAAGCCGGAAGTCGGTGAGCTGATCGGCAATCTGTATCAGGACGAAGCCGGCCTGCGCGCCCGGCTGGTGCTGCTCAATGGCGGAGTGAAAAAGGAAAAAGGCCAAATCAAGCTGCACCGGCTGGCCGACGCCTGGGTCAACCATCTGGCACTCAACACGCTGGGCGAACACCACACGCTGCTGATCGCCTACGACGACACCCTCACGCTGGCACCGCTCGATGCCGGCGAAGCCCGTGAACGGCTCGACACGCTACGCGCTGCCTGGCTGGCCGGCATGCAAGCCCCGCTGCCCGCGCATCTGGAACTTGCCAGCGAATGGTATTTCGCCATTGGCAAAGGGGAAGAAAGCGCTCACAAGGCCGTGCTCGAAAAACTGGAAGGCGGCTATGAACGCAAGGGCCTGATCGACCATGACCCCTACTTCGGCCTGCGCTTTGCCGACTACGCCGCGCTGCAGGCCGCCGACGGGCATGAGGCATGGCGCGAAGCACTGTACGCCCCGCTGGCCAGCGCCGCATACGGTGACCCGGATGAGGGGAGCAGCGATAGCAAATAGAATGGGTATTGCCCTTTAGCCCTTGACAGGAAAAGGCTGTGGCGCAATACCCATATAGGGCATGCCAGGCCGCGCAGGATGCCGGCCGCATGGACATCAGCTGGCGGAATGATCCAGACGCCATGATCAATCCAGCCGAACTGCGGCCCATGCCGCAGGCAAAGGCAATCTCCGGCAGACGCCTACTCGCTGCCCGCCGCACTGGCCTGGCGCTTGTCCTTGCGCAGGCGGCTGGCATCAGCGGCTTGGTAGGCAAGATAAATGCGGTTGACGCTTGATACATAATCAACCATGCGCTGGCCAACGCTGCCGTGCGCCACCTTTTCGACATGGCCGACCCAGCGGTTCGGATCAAGCCCCTGGGCCTTGGCCTGGCGGCGCAGCTGGTCCAGCCGGCCTTCTCCTGCGTTGTAGGCGCCGATCATGAAATAGAGCGTGTCGGCCTCGGAAACCCCCTGGCGCTGGAAACGCTTGCGCAGGTAATCCAGGTAACGCCCTGCAGCGAGCACATTCTGCTCGGTGTCGTGCGGATCCTTCACACCCATGGCGCGCGCGGTGGCGGGGTTGACTTGCATGACGCCGGTCGGCCCGCCCCTGGTGCGCACCACATGAGTGAACTTGGTTTCCTTTTGCGCGATCGCCGCCAGCAGCAGCCAGTCCATATTGGTGGCGTCGGCGGCGAGCTTGAAGGCGGGGGCAAAGAGACCCAGCTTGTCATTGCCCGTCAGTGGTGCGCTGCGGGCGGCCTTGCCGCTGCCCTCCAGATAGGGGCGCGTCTGCGCGATGGCGCGGCCGATCAGCTTGCTGCCCTCTGCGGCCAGAAAGCGGTCCAGTTCGGCCAGCAATTCCGGATGATCCTTGCGCACGGCCCAGGCCAGCGGCACGCTCTCGGGCCCGCAGAACAGCGTCCGGGCCTGCGGCGCGGCCTTGTTCCACAACTCCAGCTGGCTTTGCAGGGCGACCGTGAGCGGCGCACCGGCTTCGCCCATGCCCACGAGCAGGCTTTCGATACTGCTGCTGGCAGGCCGGGCATCAATCTGCAGAGCCGCCTTCCCCTCCTGTTCGCGCTCGGCCTGGCGTTCCTGCAACCAGCGCAGCTGGAAGCTGGCGGCCGGTACGGCCAGCGTGCGCTCGCCCACCTCGTCGAGGCTGCGCACCGCCACGCCGGCAGGCCCGGCCACGCAAAAGCGGTCCTGCCGGTAAGGCCGGGTGAAATCAACGAGGCTGGCCGCGCCGGGCAAGACCGGCAACAGGCCCGCAGCCACATCGCCGCGCCCGGCCAGCAAGGCGGGAATCAGTTCGCCGGCCTCGACGGGAATCAGCTGCAGGCGCACCGGCGGCTGGCCTTTCGGCACGCGCAGGTTCAACTGCCGCTCGAAGCCGCTCAGCATGGCGTGTTCGATGCCGTGCGGCGCACCATCCTTGAGAAAGTAAGTGCTGGGCCCCAGGGCGACCAGCACGCGCAGGCGCGCGGGCAGCGTATTGTCGGCAAATGCCGGCTGGCTGGCCGCCTCGCTCTTGAGCGCGGGATGGACGGTCTCCTGCCCGGCGACCTTGGCGGCCTGCACCGGAAAAGACTGCAGAATCAAGGCGCTGACGCAAAGGCCGCGCAATACACGGAAGGCATTCATGCGGCGATTCTACGGTTTGCCGGCGGGCTTCCCAAGTGCAATTTGCTGGCCAGTGGCAAAAATGGCGTACCTGGCAGTGGCACAGGCAAGCCCGAATAATCAGGGGCTTACCAAGCGCTAGGCCAATGCGGGCTTGCTGTCGGGAGGTGTTTTGTCCGTGCGCGCAGCGCCCCGGCAGAAGGATTTGGCAGCGGCTTGCGCGGCCGACCGTTGATAAATCGGGCCAGGCGGTGACCGGCCGCCGCGCTCAGCCGGTCATTCGGGGCCACGGGCGGTTATAATCCGCGTTTTTGCCGATAAGCCGTCACCATGCCGCTCCTGCTTGTAGAACACGCCCACCTCGCCTTTGGCCACTGGGCCTTGCTGGACGATGCCAGCTTCGTCGTCGAACCGGGCGAACGCGTCGGTCTGATCGGCCGCAATGGCGCCGGCAAATCCTCGCTGCTGAAGGCCGTGGCCGGCCTGCAAAAACTGGATGACGGTGATATCCGCGTCACCGAGGACGTCCGCGTGGCCTTTGTGCCGCAGGAACCGCAATTCAATCCCCAGGATACGGTGTTTGAAGCGGTGGCCGATGGCCTGGGCGTGCTGCGCCAGTTGCTGGTGGATTACCACCATGCCGCCGCACACCTGGACGGCAGCGATGCCGCGCTGGCGCGCCTCACCGAGCTGCAGCACGAGCTGGAAGCGCGCGATGGCTGGCGCATCGACTCCCTTATCTCTGCAACCCTCAGCCAGCTTGGGTTACCGGCCGATACCCTCATCAGTACCCTTTCCGGTGGCTGGAAAAAACGCGTGGCACTGGCGCGCGCGCTGGTGCAGGAGCCGCAACTGCTGCTGCTGGACGAGCCGACCAACCACCTCGACGTGTCCGCCATCGAATGGCTGGAAACACTGCTCAAGGGCTTTGCCGGCAGCGTACTGTTCATCACGCACGACCGGCGCTTTCTGGACAATGTCTCGACCCGCATCATCGAACTCGATCGTGGCCGGCTCTTGAGCTTTCCGGGCAATTTTGCCACCTACCAGCAGCGCAAGGCGGAATTGCTGGCGCAGGAAGAAACCGTCAACCGCAAGTTCGACAAGGTGCTCGCGCAGGAAGAGGTGTGGATCAGGAAGGGCATCGAGGCGCGCCGCACGCGCAACGAGGGTCGCGTGCGCCGCCTTGAGCAACTGCGCCGCGACCGCGCCGCGCGCCGCGAGCGTGTCGGGAATGTGTCCTTCCAGCTCGACGCCGGCGAGCGTTCGGGCAAGCTGGTCGCCGAACTGGAGCACGTCAGCAAGGGCTTTGGCGGGCGCACGCTGATCCGCGACTTCACCACGCGGCTGCTGCGCGGTGACCGCATCGGCCTCGTCGGTCCCAACGGTGCGGGCAAGACCACGCTGCTGAAGATGATCCTCGGTGAACAGGAAGCCGATACCGGCCTCATCAAGCGCGGCACCAATCAGCAGGTCGCCTACTTCGACCAGTTCCGCGAGCAGCTCGATGAGGAAGCCGCGCTGGTCGACGTGATTGGCGATGGCAAGGATTACGTCGAGATCGGCGGCCAGAAAAAGCACGTGATGGGGTATCTGGAAGAGTTCCTCTTCCCGGCCGAGCGCGCGCGCAGCCCGGTCAAGGCGCTGTCGGGCGGCGAGCGCAACCGCCTGCTGCTGGCCAAGCTCTTCACCAAGCCGGCCAACATCCTGGTGCTCGACGAACCGACCAATGATCTGGACATCGACACGCTGGAGCTGCTCGAAGGCCTGCTGTCCGATTATCCGGGCACCGTGTTTCTGGTCAGCCACGACCGGGAGTTTCTGGATAACGTCGTCACCCAGATCATTGCCTTCGAGGGTGACGGCAAGCTCTATGAAAATGCCGGCGGCTACGCCGACTGGCTCATCGCGCGCGAACGCATGCTGGCCAGCAGGGCGCCCGTCGCCAGCACCAATCGTGCGGACGAGGCCACCGCCAGGCCGGTGCAGGAGCGCAAGCGCAGTTCGGTCAAGCTCAGCTTCAATGAAACGCGCGAGCTGGAGCGCCTGCCGGGGGAAATTGCCGCTCTGGAGACTGAGCAGGCCGAATTGCAACAGTCTTTGCTTGATCCCGAGCTCTATCGCACGGCGCCGCTGAAAGCACGGGAAATGCAGGCTAGAATCGAAGCCATCGATCTTGAGCTGATGGAAAAGCTTGAGCGCTGGGAAGAGCTGGAAGCCAAACACAACGCCAATTCATGAAAATCCCCCGATTCAGCAGCCGCAAGCCCGCCAGCGCGGGCATTCCTTCGCTGGCGCGCCTGCGCGCCGGGCTGCTGCTGGTCTGTGCGCTGCTCAGCGCCATCGTGGTGATGACCGTGGTCTGGGTTTCGGTACGCGAATACCGCTACGCCATGGAACAGGCGCAAAACCGCAACAATGCCCTGGCGCGCTCGCTGGATGAACACGCGACCCGCAGCTTCATTTCGGTCGAACAGGCGATGCAGAACATCGGCGAAGACCTCTCGCGCCAGGGGGGCGTCGATGGCGCCGATGAAGCAAGCCTCTATAGCCTGCTGAAGCACAAGACCGCACTGACCCCGCAGATTCGCGGCATCATCACCATCGATACCCGGGGCCGCATTCATACGCACAGCCTCGAATTTCCCGCCCGCAAGATCAGCCTGGCCGACCGCGATTATTTCGCCTATCACCGCAACAATCCGCTGGCCGAGCCGGTGATCAGCCCGCCGCTGCTGTCGCGCACCGACGGCAAGTGGCTGATTCCGGTTACCCAGCGCATTGATCTTCCGGATGGCCAATTTGGCGGCGTGATTCTCTCCGGCGTCGAACCGGCCTATTTCCAGGATTTTTACCGTTCGCTGAATCTGGGGCCCGACCAGCGCATCCAGCTGTTGCGCAGCGATGGCACGGTGCTGCTCAATTACCCGTTCAACGACAAGGAGCTGGCGCAAAACCAGCGCGAGCTGACGCCCGAACAGTTTGCCCTGCTGCAAAAGAACAAGGACACCAATATCGTCTGGCACAACCCGCAAAGCGGCGAGGACGAGCTGGTGTCCTTTCATGTCAATGAAGGCCGGGTGCCGCTGATCGTGCGGGTCAGCAGCAACAAGGCTGCCGTGCTGGCCAAGTACCAGCAGGACAGCGCCATCCGCATTCTGGCCGCCATCGTGCTGATGCTGGTCATTGCCGCCCTGCTCTATCTGCTGATCCGCCAGATCCGCCATGCCGAACAGGTCGAATCGCGGCTCTACCTGACGCAGTTCACCGTCGACCATTCACCCGATCCGGTGCTGTGGTGCGACGACAATGGCTATCTGAGCTACGCCAACCAGAACCTGATCCAGCTCGCCGGGCTCGACAAGGGCGAGTGGCAGCATTTGCGCTTTACCGATTTCTTTCCCCGGCTCACCGCAGAAAAATGGCAAACGCTGTGGGGCGAGCTGCAGGCCAAGCAATACCTGACCCAGGAAACCCAGCTGCGCATCGCCGGTGATCAGCTGCTGCCGGTGGAAATCAGCCTGGCGCTGATCGACTACCAGTCGCGCAAATACCTCTGCGTCACCGCGCGCGACATGACGCAGCGCATGCACACCGAAACCGAGCTGCGCCGCCACCGCGACCAGTTGCAGGAGCTGGTGCTCGAACGCACGGCCGAAGTGCGCACCGTGCTGGACGCCAGCCCGCTGGCCATCATGCTGGCCGTGCAGGGCAAGATTCGCCTGGTCAACCCGGCCTTTGAAATCCTGCTCGGCTTTCCCGCCAGCGACATCATCGGCAGCCCGACGCACACGATTTTCGCCTCGGCCAGCCACTACACCGAGCAGCGCGCGCTGATCGCGCAAATCCTGCAAAGCGGCGGCACCTACCGCGACGAAATCGAGCTCTACCGCCACGATCACACCCCCTTCTGGGCAATGGTGTATGTCAAGGCACTGGTGCCGGGCGACGCCAGCAAGGGGGAAATCGCCGTCATCGAAGACATTACCGCCCAGCGCATTGCCGCGCAGGTGCTCAGGCAATCCGAACGCCTCAAGCGCACCGTCATCGACCAGAGTGCCGACGGCTTTCTGCTGATCAATGAAAAACAGCGGATTGCCGAGATCAACCCGGCCATCTGCCTGATGCTCGGTTACAGCCGCGAGGAGCTGATCGGCAAGGACCCGGCGCTGCTGTGGGGCGATGACCGCTTCCGCGCCATTTTCCCGCCGGAAATCCAGCTGCACCCCGGCTACAACCATGTGCAGGAAGTCACGCTGCTGACGCGCGATGGCGAGCTGCGCCCCTTCCTGATCAATAGCGGCGGCGTGTACAGCGACGATGGCGTGATGGAACACGCCTTCGCCTTCTTTACCAACATCAGCCGGCTCAAGGAAATCGAACGGCGCCTGGTCGAGGCCAAGGAAGCGGCCGAGCGCGCCAACCAGGCCAAATCGGTGTTTCTCGCCAATATGTCGCACGAACTGCGCACACCGATGCACGCCATCCTCTCCTTCTCGGAAATCGGCCTGGCCAAGGTCGACAAAACGCCACCGGGCAATCTGGCGCGCTACTTCGACCGCATCCACGCCTCGGGCAAGCGGCTCCTGGTGCTGCTCAACGACCTGCTCGACATGTCGCGCCTGGAAGCCAACAAGATGCAGTACGACAAGGAGCACTGCCTGCTGGCCGATGTGGTGCAGGCGGCCAATGCCGAGCTGGCCGGACTGATGAGCACGCGCCAGCTGCAAACGGTCATCGCCGCCGCAGGCAGCCATGCCGCCACGCTGTTTGACCGCGCCCGCATCACGCAGGTGATGGTGAACATCCTCTCCAATGCCATCAAGTTCAGCCCGCGCGGCGGTGTGATCGACATTGCCATTCTCGATGCGGCCAGCCTGCCCGGCGGCGGCGACGCCGTTGGCGTGCAGATTCGCGACCATGGCCCGGGCATTCCCGACGACGAGCTGGAAACGATTTTCGACAAGTTCATCCAGAGCAGCAAAATCCGCGTCGATGGCGGCACGGGGCTGGGGCTCGCCATCAGCCGCCAGATCATGGAAGACCACGGCGGCGCCATCATTGCCAGCAATCACCCCGATGGCGGTGCGCTCTTCACCATTCTGCTGCCCACGGCCGCCACGGTGCCGGCACTGGCCAGCTGACCTTCTTACCGGTTTGGCCCGGCGCGGCAATTCGCGTACAATTGCGCGTTTTTTGGGCACGCCCCGGCACCAAGCCGTTGCCAAACAACGGCCTGGCGACCCCTTTGCCATCCGAGTTGGCAAAAACGCGTGCCGCCCCGCATCCTCCCAGGCCCAGCCCCCATGACCGACATCGCCCGCGAAGTGGCTTCCCGCCGCACCTTTGCCATCATTTCCCACCCGGACGCGGGTAAGACGACGCTGACCGAAAAACTGCTGTATTTCTCGGGCACGATCCAGTCCGCCGGCACCGTCAAGGGCAAAAAAGGCGGCAAGTTCGCCACTTCCGACTGGATGGAAATCGAAAAGCAGCGCGGCATTTCGGTGGCCTCGTCGGTGATGCAGTTCGACTACCGCGATCATTCGATCAACCTGCTCGACACCCCGGGCCACCAGGATTTTTCGGAAGACACCTACCGCGTGCTCACCGCCGTCGATTCGGCGCTGATGGTGATCGACGCGGCCAAGGGTGTGGAAGCACAGACGATCAAGCTGCTCAATGTCTGCCGCCTGCGCAACACGCCCATCGTCACCTTCATGAACAAATACGACCGGGAAGTGCGCGATTCGCTGGAGCTGCTCGACGAAGTCGAGAACGTGCTGCAAATCCGCTGCGCGCCGGTCACCTGGCCGGTGGGCATGGGCAAGACCTTCCGCGGCGTGTATCACATCCTGCGCGACGAGGTGATCATCTTCACGCCGGGCCAGGGGCCGCTGGACGAAGTCGAAATCATCAAAGGGCTGGATAATCCGCGTCTGGACGAGCTGTTTCCGCTGGAAATCGGCACTACGCGCATGGAGCTGGAACTGGTGCGCGGCGCTTCGCATCCCTTCGTGCTGGAAGAATTCCTCAACGGCACGCTCACGCCGGTGTTCTTCGGCTCGGCGATCAACAACTTCGGCGTGCGCGAGATTCTGAACGCGCTGGTCGACTGGGCGCCGTCTCCGGGCAAGCGCGACGCGACCGTGCGCTCGGTTGACCCGACGGAAGAGAAATTCTCGGCCTTCGTGTTCAAGATCCAGGCGAACATGGACCCGAAGCACCGCGACCGCATTGCGTTTTTGCGCATCTGCTCGGGCAAGTTCGAGCGCGGCATGAAATTCAAGCATCTGCGCCTGGGGCGCGACATCGCCGCGAACTCGGTGGTGACCTTTATGGCGCAGGGCCGCGAACAGGTCGACGAAGCCTTTGCCGGCGACATCATCGGCCTGCCCAACCACGGCAATATCCAGATCGGCGATTCGTTTTCCGAGGGCGAAGTGCTGTCGTTCACCGGCATTCCCTACTTCGCACCCGAACTGTTCCGCGTCGTGCGCATCAAGAACCCGCTGAAACTGAAACAGCTGCAGAAGGGCCTGCAGCAGCTCGGCGAAGAAGGCGCGGTGCAGGTCTTCAAGCCGCTCAACGGCGGCGACCTGATCCTGGGCGCCGTCGGCGTGCTGCAGTTCGAAGTGGTCGCCTCGCGCCTCTTGAACGAATACGGCGTGGAAGCGATCTTCGAATCGACCACCATCTACACCGCACGCTGGGTGACCTGCGAAGACACGCGCATGCTGGCCGATTTCGAGAAGAACCTTGTCAACAACCTCGCGCGCGATGCCGCCGACAGCCTCGCCTATCTGGCAACCAGCCGCGTGAATCTGGAGCTGACGCAGGAACGCTGGCCCAAGCTGCAATTCCACTCGACCCGCGAGCATTCGGTCACGCTCTGAGGTCGCCAGGAAAGCCATTCCTGATTATGTCTTTTTTCAGGAAGCATGGTTTTCAGCGCCTG
>NZ_KE386629.1:52850-210985 GCF_000428145.1 Chitinilyticum litopenaei DSM 21440
GCCCAGTGATGCGCGCCCCCGCAGGCTTCCATGCCGACCTGGCAGGGCGGGAGTTTTTTGAAGAAATCGAGGACTTGCTCCCGGCGCAATTTCCGGGTGCAGACGACCTGTTCGTTGGCGTTGACGCCATGAACCTGGAAGACGTTTTTGGCAAGGTCAATGCCGATGCGGATAATGGTCATGATGGGCTCCTCGTTCCGTTTGGACTGGTTGGTGACACGTCCCAGTCTGGCACTTGATGCCGTTTCAGGAGGGAGGAGTCCATCCCATTGGCTTTCGCCGGAATGACGAACTGGACTTTGCTGAGGTAGCTACCTAATCAGGTTATGCTTTGGGCGCGGATTGTCCCGCCGTCCTCCATCCTGATGCCCGAGTGATTCGCGTCACGGTTGCTTCCCCGTTGATGGTGCGCTGCAAAAGGCGATGCGACAATGCCGCATCCTCCCTTAGCCAGGACTCGCCGTGACCGTTGCCGATTCCCCCTTGCGCCGCATGCCCGGCTGGCTGCAGCCGCGCCGCGCCTTTTCGCCGGCGCGCTTGCGGGCGACGGTGGCGGGGCGGCTGGTGCTGATTACCGGGGCGTCGTCCGGCATCGGCGCGGCGTGCGCGCGGCTGCTGGCGGCGCATGGTGCGCGCGTGCTGCTGCTGGCGCGCCGCGAGGATGAGCTGGCCGCGCTGTGTGCCGCCATCCGCAGCGCAGGCGGGCAGGCCGAATATCGCGCGCTCGATCTGAATGATTTGGCTGCCGTCAACGCGTTTGCCGAGAGCCTGACGGCAACGCCGCCCGATTTCATCATCAGCAATGCCGGCAAGTCGCTGCGCCGCAGTGTCATCGACAGCTGCACGCGCCCGCAGGACATCGGCCGCTGTCTGCACGTCAATTTTCACGGCCCGGTGCTGTTGCTGCAGGGCCTGTTGCCGGCAATGCGTGCGCGTGGCAGCGGCGGCATTGTCAATGTGTCCAGCGTGGTGACGCGGCTGCCGCCAGCGCCCTTGTGGTCGGCGTATCAGGCCAGCAAGGCCGGCTTCGATCTGTGGTTTCGTACTGCCGGAGCCGAGCTGGCGGGCGACGGATTGCGACTGGGCTCGCTGTATCTGCCACTGGTGCATACGCCGATGAGTGCGCCCACCGGCATTTATGCGCGCGTGCCGGGGATGACGACGGATGATGCGGCGGCCTGCGTTGCGCGGCTGGTGTGCCGGGGGGATGCGCGGCTGGCGCCGTGGTGGCTGTGGCCGCTGGAAGTGCTGGCGCCGTGGCTGGGGGCGGGCTGGCTGTGGCTGGCACGCCGGCAGTTCGCGCGGGGGCGGCACTGATGCTGGCCAGCGTGCGCGCCGTTTGGCGCATCCGCCATGCGCTGGCGCAGGCCGGCGTGTTTGCACCCGGCTTCTGGCGCGTGTGCGGCTGGCTGTTGTTGGCGGCGCTTCGCGAGGGGCTGTCGCTGTACACCCTGCTGGCGCTGGCCGTGCGGCGTGATCCCGGCGCGCTGGCGCTGATTGATGACGAGGGCGAGCTGGATTACGCCAGCCTGCAGGCGCAAACGCTGGCGCTGGCCAGTGCCTTCCACGTGCGCGGCATCGGCCGTGGCACGAAGGTGGCGCTGCTGGCGCGCAATCATCGCGGCTTTGTGCTCGGTCTCTTGGCTGCCAGCCGCGTCGGCGCCGATGTGCTGCTGCTCAACAGTCGCGCCGATGCGCCGCAACTGGCTGGCTGGCTGCGCCAGTTCAGCCCCGATCTGTTGCTGCTCGACGAGGCGCAATGCGCGCTGCTCCCGCCGGGCTATGCCGGCCGCGTGCTGGTGGCCGACCGGGCACTGGCGCATCCCGTTCCCGGCCTGGCGCACTGGCTGGCAACGCCGCCGCGCGCGCTGGGCTGGCGTTTGCCCGGTGGGCTGACGCTGCTGACCTCGGGCAGCACCGGCGCAGCGCGCGGCATCCGGCGCAAGCCCGATCTGGCACAGGTGGCCGGCGTGGTGCAGGCGCTGCTGCAGCAGCTGGGGCTGGCCTGCGGCCAGCGCACGCTGGTCAGTGTGCCGCTGTTTCACGGCTACGGACTGGCGTCACTCGCGCTGGCGCTGGCCTTGTCGGCACCCTGCATCATCAGCCGCCATACCCGTGGCGCCGCGCTTGCCGGGTTGCTGCGCCGCCAGCGTCCCGACGTGCTGGTGACCGTGCCCACGCTGCTGGAGCGCCTGCTGGCCGAGCCCGACTGGCCCGCGCCCGCGCGGGTGCTCAGCGGCTCGGCACCGCTGCCGGCGGCGCTGGCGAGTGCGACGCTCGCGCGTCTTGGTCCATGCCTGTTCAATCTGTACGGCAGCAGCGAAACCGGCATGCTGGCGCTGGCCACCCCGGCCGATCTGCAGGCCAACCCGGCGTGCGTGGGACGTCCGATCAGCGGGGTGACGCTGCGGCTGTTCGACCGTGCCGGCCAGCCGGTCGCTGCGGGTGAACCCGGTGAAGTGACGGTGAGCAGCGACTTGCTGTTCGACGGCTATCTGGGGCAGGCAGGCCGCGGGCGCGGCGCGTGGCGCACCGGTGATCTGGGGCGCTTCGATGCCGCCGGGCGGCTGATGCTGCTGGGCCGGCTGGATGATCTGCTGATCATCGGCGGTGAAAACATCGTCCCGCAGGAGGTGGAAGAACGGCTGCGCGCGCTGCCCGGTGTGAGCGATGCGGCCGTCGGCCTGTTGCCCGGCTCGCACGACCGGCTGGCCTGCTGGCTGGTTGGCGCGGCGCCGGCGCTGGCCGAACTGAATGCCGCGCTGCCCGGCCACTGGCGGCTGACGGCGTGCTTTGCCGTCACGGCCTTGCCGCGCAATGCCATCGGCAAGCTGCAGCGCCGCCAGCTGGCCGCACCGCCAGCCCAGTCTCAGGCTTGAGAAGCCGGGGGCTGTCATTGCCGTGTCATCACCCTGCGGTGTACTTGCGGGCAAATCCTGGCGGGAATCCCCATGAATCGCGTCTTGCAGTGTGTGCTGCCCCTGTTGGTTCTTCTTGTGCTGAGCGGCTGCGCAGCGGTGCCGACCACGGCACGACAGCCGCTGGCAGGTGGCGAGATCGCCGTGTTCAGTCGCCCGGGCAGTGCGCCGATCGTGGTTTTCGAAGCCGGGCTGGGTGATGGCAAGGCCGTATGGGGGGCGGTGATCGAGCGCTTGCCGAAGGGCCAGGCCGTGCTGGCCTATGATCGCCCCGGCTATGGCGACAGTGCCGCCCGCAACGGCGAGCGCTCGCCCTGCACGATTTCCGCCGAGCTGGCCGAATTGCTGGCGCAGCAGGCCGCGGATGCGCCGGTGATTCTGGTTGGCCATTCGCTGGGCGGGCTCTATGCCTATTGCTTTGCGCGCCAGTACCCGCAGCGGCTGGCTGGGCTGCTGCTGCTCGATCCCACGCACCCGGAGCACTGGCCGCGCATCCAGAGCGGGGCGCCGGAAATGGCGGCACTGGTCACCGGTTTGCGCCATACGCTGTTTACGCCGGCAATGCGGCAGGAATTCGACGAGCAGGCGCTGTGCCCGCAGGCCGCCGCACGGCCCGAGCCGCGCGCCGTACCCACGGTGCTGATGTTCAGCGGCCGGCGGCGTCCGGAAGAGCTTGGCCGCTTCCAGACCGTGCTGGAGTCCCTGCGGCGCGACTGGCAGGCGCGCTTGCCGCAGGCACAGGTACTCACGCTGCCGATGACCGGGCATTACATCCAGACCGAAGCGCCGGAGCGGGTGGCCGCGAGCATCCGCACGCTGCTGGCCGGCGCAGGCAAGCCGCGCCAGCAGCAGTAACGCTAAAGCCGATCAGGGCAGGCGGGCGAGTGCCTGCTCCAGTTCCGGCGCCAGACCCGTGTGTGCCGGGTCAAAATGCCCGCGCAGCGCCGTGGCCTGCTGGCGAAATGCCGGCTGATCGAGCAGCCTGCCCAGTGTGCGTGCCAGCCTTGCCGGGCTGAGGCGGCTCGCGGGCAGGCGCAGGCCGCAGCCCAGTGCGGCGATGCGTGCGCCGTTGTCGAACTGGTCCCAGGCAAACGGCGTGATCAGCTGCGGGATGCCGGCGCGCAGCGCTTCGGCGGTGGTGCCGATGCCGCCGTGATGCACCAGTGCCGCGGCGTGCGGCAGCAGCTGGGCCAGCGGTACATACGGTTGCCACAGCACGCTGGCTGGCAATTCGGCAGGGATTTGCGCGCGCTCGCGGCTCAGCAGCAGCGCACGCTTGCCCAGCCGCTGCGAGGCGGCGAGCGCACAGCTGAAAAAGCGCGCCGCGTGCAGATTGCCGGTGCCGGCGGTGAAGACCAGCGGCGGCGCGCCGTCCGCCAGAAAATCCGCCAGCTCGCGCGGCAGCGGCCGGCCGGCGTCGAGCTCAAAGAGTGGAAAATCGCCGCGCAGCAGCGGCTGCGGCCAGTCGGGCTGCGTGGGCGCGAACCAGTCGGGAAACAGCGCCAGCGACAGATCGGGGGCGTGCGCCAGGTGATCCATGAAGGACGTGACCGGCGCCAGCCCCTGCTCGCTGCGCAGCGTGTTGACCTCGGCCAGCGCCACCGGGTCGATCCAGCCGCGCTCGACAAAGCGCCAGTAGGCGCGCCGCCAGCTCAGGGGAACCCAGCGCGGTACGCTCAGCGGGCCGATGGTCAGCGGGTCGTGGCAGGTTTTCAGGTTCGACGGCGCGAGGATGCCGGCCACCACATGCGCCACCAGCCCCTGCTCGCGGGCGATGGCGGCGGCCGGCACGGCAAACGGGTGGCAGATCACCACGCTGGATGCCGGTGCGCCAAGCTGGCTGATCGCCGTGCCGATTTCGCGCAGACCATCGGCGTAGTTGGCCAGCAGCGCGGCAAACGATTTCTGCGGGTGCCAGATGTCGGGATTTTTCAGCAGCGCCAGATAGTCTTCGTCATTGCCTAGCGCGATGCAGCGCAGACCGGCCGCTTCGACCCGTGCGGCATGGTAGCTGTGCGTGAGCACAGTGACCGTGCGCCCCAGTGCCTGCAGCTGGCGGGCGAGGCTGACAAAGGGGTGCAGATCACCCGTGGAGCCGAGGGTGAGCACGAGGTAATGCGGTCTGGCTTGCGGCATTGGTGGCCTGCGATCTGCGTTGTCGCGATGTCGCTGAGTGTAGTGCTGCAGGGCCAGTGCAGGCTGCGCCGGGATTGCGATTGTGCCGTGTGGCAGTAAGGGCAGGAGGTGTACTTCTGAAGCTTGGCCATGATCAGGAATGAAGTCCCGGATTATGTCTCTGCTTCAGAATCGCCATTCCCGCGGACGCGGGAATCCAGATGAGGGTGTGAAATCAAGCTTTGCTCTGGAGGCCCGCCTTCGCGGGCATGACGAGAAATGGGTTTCTGAAAGATAGACATAATCAGGAATGAAATAAGGGTATATCGCCGTAGCCATTTCGCATAAATGGCTGTGGCGACATACCCGTCAAGTTGCTGCCTGAGGAAGAGCGTTCCGGCCGGTCTGGTTCCGGCCGGGAGGGTTACTTCGCGGCGACCTTGGTCAGCCGCGCATTCCACATCCTGGCGGCTTCTTCCAGCGCGGCCCTGGCCGGCTTGCGGCCTTCGATGGCGAGCTGCATCTGGTCGTTGAACTGCTTCATCATCGTCGTTTCATCGGGCAGCGCACCGGGCGGCAGCATCGGTGTGCGGGCGTATTGCATCGATTGCGCGGCGGCGGCGCGGGCGCGCTCGACCGGGGCCTTGCTGGTGGCGCCGGCGGTGAAGTATTTGTCCTGCAGCGCCTGCGCGGTGGACGGGAAGGTGGTTTCCGTCGTGCGGGCATAGGCGAGCTGGCGCTCGTCGCTGGTCAGGAACAGGCCGAGTTTCACGGCGGCTTCCGGTTTGGCATAGTTCTTCGGCACCACAAAGCTCATCAGCCAGGCGCCCATGGCCATCTTGCCGCCGGCGACCGGGAAGGGCATCACGTCGGTCTTGTTGTAGACGGCGTTGTTGTCGATCTCGACACGCTTGAGCGCGGTGGGCGAGGTGGTCATCATCGCCAGCCTGCCGGAGGTGTAGGCGGCGATTTCCTGTTCGTATTCCAGGCGGAAGCTGTCTTTCGGAATCACGCCGCTGCGGTACAGCTCGGCAAACTGCTCGACGGCCTTGACGTGCTCCGGCCCGGTAAACACGGCCTGGCCTTTGTCCACGATGGGCAGGCCCAGGTACATGAACCAGCGCAGCATGCCGCCGTCACCGCTCTTGGTGGCGAGCTTGGGCGAGAAGGCCGCGACGCCGGTTTTCGCCTTGATCTGCTTGGCCTGGGCGATGAACTGCTCGAAATTCTGCGGCTGGCTGCTGATGCCGGCCTTGCCGAAGACATCCTTGTTGTAGGCAATCACCGACACGCTGTTGTAGAACGGCAGGCCGTAGAGCTGCTGGTTCACGGTGAGGTCGTTCAGCGCCACCGGCAGGTAGACCTTGCGCTGCGCGCCGACCAGTTTGTCCAGCGGCTGAATCGAGCCCTTGCGGGCGAATTCGTGCGTCCAGGGCACGTTGAAGTTCACCAGCGCCGGCGGCGTGCCGGCGGCCATGGCGGTGATCAGCTTTGGCTGGATCTGGTCCCAGTTCATGTCCACCCATTTGGCTTCGAGATCGGGGTTGCTGGCGTTGAACTGTTTTACCGATTCTTCGAAGTAGGGCGCGAAGCTGGCCAGATTGAAGGTCCAGAACTCGACCGGGGTTTTCTGGGCGTGCGCGAGGCCGCTGGCCAGCAGGGCGATCAGGGGCAGGCAGGTGGCGAATTGGCGTGGGTGCTTCATTTGAGGTCTCCGCATGGGCAAGGCAGGAATGGGATGCTCCGGCAAGGCAGCCGCTGCATGTAATGGCATTTCCGGCACTACATGTGCTGCATTGTCGGGAAACGCCCGCCACAAAACTCCTGCTTTGGCTTGTTTTTCTCCATGATCGGCTTGCTCTTGCTGACGACAGTGTGGCAGTTTGCTGAAATTGTTGAGTTGCCACCTGCGAACCAGCCCATGCCCTTTCGTGAATGGATCACCAATCCGCGCCACCAGCCCTGGCACTACCAGCAATACATCGTGCCGGAGATCCCGTTTCGCGTGCATTACCACCCCGAATTCGAGCTGACGCTGACGCGCAATGCCTGCGGCTTGCGTTATGTCAGCGGCGAGATGGCGCGCTTTGACGGGCCGGATCTGGTGCTGGTGGCGCCCAACGAGCCGCACAGCTGGCAATCGGCGCGCAACACGGATGGCAGCAGCCAGCAGTTGCAGATCGTGTTTTTCAATGCCGGCTGGCTGCAGACGCTGGCCGAGCAGGGCCTGCCCGAGCTGCGGCAGATTTGCGGCTGGCTGGCGCGCGTGCGCCATGGTCTGTGTTTCAGCCCTGCGGCCATTGCGGCCGCGCTGCCGCTGTTTGCCCGGCTGCACGAGGCGCGCGGGCTGGAGCGCGTCAATCTGCTGTTCACGCTGTTCGCCGCCCTGCAGCGTGATGAGGGCGCCCAGCCGCTGGGCGACCCGCTGGCCCGGCAGGTGCCCGACGCGCGCATCGAGCTGGCGCTGGCGCATCTGCAGGGGCATTACCGGCACAAGGTGACGCTGGCCGAGGTGGCGGCGGCCGCGCGCTGCAGCGAGGCGACGCTCAAGCGCCTGCTGGCCGAGAAGCTGGGCCAGAGCGTGACCGGCATCCTCAATCAGCTGCGCGTCACGCATGCCTGCAATCTGCTGATCGGCAGCAAGCAGAGTCTGGACAGCATCGCCGCCGACAGCGGCTTTCCCAGCCCCAGCAATTTCTACCGCCTCTTCGCGCGGCAAACCGGCCAGACCCCGGCCGACTACCGGCGCAGCCGCCGGGTTTGAGGAGGATCGTGGTGGCGGCCTGCTGCTGCAGAGCGGCTGATGCTACGCGGGACTTTGGCGCAAGCACCGGGCTGGTCTGCAAGACTGCCCGACCAATGCTTTACCTGATGGTGTTGTTCTTTCAAGAGGCAAGGTTTTCAGCGCATGCGGCGCGATGTGTTGCATGCCGGGGGTGCCCGGCGGCACGTCAGGGGGCTTGTCTTGCCAAGCCCCCCGACACCCCCAAGGCGCGCCCGGCCAGCCGCCCCGCTGCGCGGGGTTCCTTGCGATGCTCGTTTTTCCGGGGACGCGGGACAACTCGGGCTTCGCCCTCAGACACGTCCCGCGCCTGATCCCGGAAAAACTGCGCTTCTCTTCAGGGCTGGGCGTGCTAAGCAATGCCGTTGTTTCTCGGACTTCCTGATTGGAAAAACATAATCGTGAAACCATGAATCAACAAAGGCAAAGCGGCACAGCGAAAACCTGCGCCGAACAGGCGGCATTGTCGCGCTTGTTGTCCGGTCTGGTTTTGCACTGTGCCGCTGCGGGGATATGGCTTGGGGCCGGAAGGTCGTGCCAATCAGCCCAGGCAGCTGCGCAGTTGCGCGTCCCAGTTGACCGTCTGCCAGTCATTGCTCATCACGAAGCTGCGGTAGCTGTCGCCACGGAAGCGGCGGTCGATTTCCACCAGCACATGCACGCCTTCCGGGCGCGGGATGCAGGTGATTTCCACTTCCTGCACGCTGGAGAAACCGCCCTGCACGGGGCGGAATTCGAATTCCTGATAGCAGCCCAGCGTGCTGGTGACATGGCCGATGCGCGCGGTGCCGGCTTCGACATCGGTACTGGCGTGCGCATAACCGAGGCGGGCCATGGCGGCGATCAGCGCCTGCATCTGCGGCAGCGGCTGTACGTCCAGCCAGTCGCGGTCGCTGGCGTCCACGGCGCTGGCGATGGCCAGATCGGTGTGAATCCAGACGGCGGCGCGCACCTGCGGCGCCCAGGGGCTGCCGGGGCTGGCCAGCGCCTGCGGGTTGTTGACCGGGGTTTCCAGCGGCAGCGGCAGGGCGAAGGGCAGGCGGATTTCCTGGCCGGCGGCGATGCGGGTACTGCCGGCGGCGCGAAAGCTCGCCAGCGGCCGCGCGACGCGCGCTTCGTGGTCGCCGCTTTCGGCTTCCACTTCAGCCATCAGTACCAGGTCAACGTGCTCGATGGTCTGTTCGACACTGCCGCCCTTGATCTGCACATGACCGCGCAGCGTGTCGCCGGGGCGCAGGCTGGGGTTTTCGAGGACGGTATCGACTTCGGCGCCGCCAACACCCATGGCGGCAAACAGTTTCTTGAACATCTCATTTCTCCAGTGTGAGGCGAGTAATGCGGGGTATATGGGGCGTGCCTTTATGATTTAAAGGCCTGCAGGCAATAGGTATGGCTGTATCAGCTGATCGCGCAGCCGCAGCGCCGCATTCGACGAATGCGCCCGGCAGAGGTTCCCGGTGCGTCTCAGTCTGTCGCGCCGGCGCGCCAGGCCAGCAGGCGCAGGTAGGCAAATCCGGCCAGGCCGGCCACGACGGCGCCCAGCAGCGTTTCCAGCGCGCGGTACTCGATGGTGACGAGCGCCTCATGACCATGCAGGCCCAGGAGGCCGAACAGCATCATGATCAGGAAGGTGGCGTTGGCCGCCAGCCAGGCCATGCCGCTGGCAAACGCGAGCGGCAAGAGGCAGATCGCCAGCGCCGAAAGCGCGGCATACACCAGCACATCATGGCTGAGCAGGAATACGGCCAGTGCGAGCAGCGAGGCGAACAGCACGCCGCAGACGCGCTGCCACACCAGCAGCAGCGTGCGTTCGTGATCGGGGCGCAGCACCATCAGCGTGGTCATCGCGGGAATCGCCGGGTGCAACAGCTGCAGCCGGCTGGTAATGACGAGGCTCAGCAGCACCGCCAGCATCATCACCACGCCGAACAGCCAGCCGACAAACTGGCCCGAGCGGCCACGCTGCCAGTCGGCGCGCCAGAACGGCGCGGCCGGAATCGGTGTGGGGTTGTGTGCGCGTGGCGCAAACAGCGTGCTCAGCGCAATCGTCCACAAGGCGCCGCCGAGCAGCCAGGGCAGCAGCGCCACCGGCAACAGGATGGGCACCTTGCAAAACAGATAGCCCAGGCCGATGTTGCGCAGGTGCATTTCCAGCGCCAGCCCGGCATTGAAGGCCGCACCCAGCATCACGAAGCCGGCCACGCCCAGCCACCAGGCCGGCGCGCTGGCGCTGCTGACCAGATAGCCGGCCGCGCCACCGGCCAGCAGGCAGGCCAAGCCGACCAGCATGTTTTCCATGCGCTCGCGGCGGCGCTCGCCCATGTCCAGCAGCAGCATGTAGAACACGCCCAGCCCGAACAGCGCCATCGCCGGCCAGCGGCCGCTGCTGCCCAGCACCAGCAGCGGCAGCATATAGGCCAGCACGATCAGCAGCACGCGCTGGCGCTGCCAGGGACGGCCATCGGGACGAAGGGCGGCAAGCAGCGGTGGGGGCATGGGTGATCAGGGCATTGGGCGGGAGTGTCCTTGAGTGTAGCGGCTTGGCGCACGATTCTCTGTGGACAATTTCCCGGAGGGCTGCAAGCACGGCGCGAGTACCCCAGCGGCTTGCAGGGCCGCAATCGGCCTGCCAGCCTGCGCCCCTGCAGAGCCACGGCATGACACACGCATTTCTGTGCAGTACGCCTGGTGCCCGGGGCTTGGCGCAGGCGTGAAGAAGCCCGTCAACGGGCTCTCAGGGCATGGGCCTGGTTTCAAGGCGTACGCCGTCGGGAGGCAAGAGCCGGCGCCGGTCGAAGCCTTTCAGGCTGGATGGGGTGAGCAGTTGGGTGACCGGATTGACCTCCTGCGCGAATTCGCGGCCTTCAAGCTGGCGTACCGCGAGGTCGACGGCAATGCGCGCCTCGATCACCGGGGCGTTGACGGCGACCGCGTCGAGCTGATTCTGCTGCAGTGCGCCGATGACCGCTTCGTTGCCGTAATAGGCCGCGACCGGCACGCGCAGTGCCGGGTTCGCCCTGAAGAGGCGTGTCGCGGCCTCGGCCGCCGGGGCGTTGAGCAGCAGTACGTCGGGGTGCTGCTTCAGCAGCCCGCGCAACAGCGTCATCTGCTGGCCCAGTTCCGGGCTGGCATAACCGCCGTGCAGCAGCACGGCCGGCGCGTCCTGCAGCGCTTGCTGCACGCCGTCTTCAGCGGCATCGACCCAGTCGGCGCCGCGCGGGCCGGGCAGCCAGCCAATTCGCAGCAGCAGGTAGGCGCCAGCCTGCCTTGCCATCTCTTTCGTGCTGCTGCGGACATGGGCACTGATGCCCGGCCTGTCGATGCCATTGCTGAGATCAATGACCGGTATGCCGAGCCGGTTGGCACTGGCCAGCTCGGCATCCAGCGCGCTGGCATCGATTGCCGCCAGCAGGATGGCGTCGGCCTTGCTGCGCAGGCAGCCGGCGAACTGCTCGCGCTGCCGGGCCTGATTGCGGTAGTCGCCGGCCTGGTAGATGCCCAGCTTCACGCCCTGGCGGCGCGCTTCTTCGTCCAGCCCCCAGGCCACGCCCCACCAGAATTTGTCCTTGCCGTGTGGCAGCAGCGCGCACAGCCGCCAGGGCCGGCTGGCGCCGGGCAGCGGCTCGTAGCGTTGCGGCTTGCCGTCGGCGAGCACGTCGACGGGATACCAGGCCTGCGCCGGTTGCAGGTGCAGCGCGAGCCAGAGCAGCGTCAGGATGCGGACGAAAATGGGTCTCATGCTCTTCATGCTAGTCCGTCGCCCGCGATCCGCGCGCTGACCGCGCGGCCGGCGCATCGTCCGGCATGGGAGGATGCAGCTTCTTGCCGCTTTTCGCCGGGTATTCAGTTGTGGCTGATTGTGTGAAAGGGCTGTGTGCTTATGGGGGGGGTGGGTATCTGCGAGGTGTCTGCCAGCGCCAGCCGGTAAATGCGCGTGGGCTGGCCGCTGAACAGATCATAGCCATCCTCGATGCGCTGCCAGCCGTAGCGCTCGTAATAGCCGTCGTGGTCGGTATTGATGTAGGCGGCGGCAAAGCCCAGCGCCGCGGCATCCCTTGCGGCGTGCGCGATCAGCCGGCTGCCGAGTTGCTGCCCGCGCTCGGAAGGGTCGACGAAGATGCCGCAAATCCACGGCGAGAGATCGCCCCGGCTGACGAAATCCGCGCTGATCAGCCCGCAGCAGCCGACGATGCGCTCGTCTTTCAGCAGCACGTAAAAGCGCGGCAGATGCGGCGCGCTGTCGGACGCGTGGCGCATGGCGTCGTCGAAAAAGGCGAAGTTGTCCGGCCCGCCCCACTGGCCGTGGTAGTAGCGGATGGCTTCGTCCGGATTGTGGTGCTGCTTGAAATTGATGATGCGGTACATGACGTTTCTGGCGATTGACCCGGTCTCGGGTAGAGGGAGCGAGCTTGCTTAGCGATCTGCACGGCTTCGCGAGCAAGCTCGCTCCCACGGGGTTCAGATTTCCGCTGGCCGGATCGACAAGCGGCCAATCGGTCAGGCGGTTTGCGGTGCTGCCAGGCGGGCTTCCCAGGCCGCGCGCAGTTCGGCGTAGGGCACGCCGGCTATCAGCAGACCGTCGAGCCGGCCGCCCTCGATGCGTGCGTCGCGCAGATCACAATCGACGAGCCGGGCGTCGCGCAGCTCGCAATCCGCGATGCTGGCGCTGCCCAGATCAACACGCTCCAGCCTGACCGGAGCATGATCGTCGTGCCAGCCACGGGCGAGATCGTGCAGGTAGGCGCCGCCCCACGAGGCATGGCAGAGCTCCAGCCCGGCCAGTCGCGCATCGCCGATGCGCAGGCCCGTGACATTCACATTGTGAAAGTGCGCGTCGATCATGGTCGAATTGGCAAGCCTCAGGCCCGGCAGGGCGCAGTCATAAAACAGCGCCTCGTTGAGCAGGCTGTCGTGCCAGTAGGGCTGTGCCAGTGCCACGCCGGAATAATGCCCGGGCTGGGGCTGACTTTCGCGGCGTTGCCGGCGGAAATAGCGGAATGCCGCGTCGCAGCCGGTCTCCTGATAGCCGCAGCGCAGGTAGAAACGCCGATTGTCTTCGCTGCGCAGGCTGGTTCCCAGATTCCAGCAGTCCACCTCGGGAAACTGCGCATCCAGTGCGGCCAGCGCCTGCTGGCCCAGACCCTGCTTGCCGAGTGCCGGATCAATGAATAACCAGGCGATGTAGCCCTCGCGACCGTAAGGACCTTCGACACAGACCGCGCCAGCCATCACGCCGCCCGCCTCGATGACCAGATAGTGCGCGCTGCGGATCAGGTAGCGGATCAGCTCGGGTGAATCATGGCCGCCGGGGCCGGCGGCAGCGCTGGCGTCCGGATTCCAGGGGCCCCAGCGCCGGGCGTGTTCGCGATAGGCTGCGGTCTGGAGTGCTGCCAGCAGTCCGGCTTCGCTTTCGCGTGCCGGGCGCAAGCGCACCGGAAAGCGGCGCGCCAGTTGCGGGCGCGGCAGCACGAAGAAATCGAATTCACCGTCATCGGGCAGGGTCGCAGTGCCGCGCGGCAGGAAACCGGCGCGCGTCACCACGCCGCGTGACGCGGCATGCCAGTCCTTGACGATGGCGACAATGGCCGGCAGGTCAGGGCATTGGGTATGCAGCTCGGAGCAAGCAGCAATAACGGCCTCGGACATATACCCTTGCCTGCGATGGTCGCGCGACAGCGCGTAGGCCACTTCGGGGAAGGGCGAGTCCAGCCCTTCCTTCGGCCACAGTCCCACCCAGCCGATCAGCTCACCGGAAGCGGTCAGGCACACCGCGTACAGCCAGGCAGGCTTCTGCGGATCAAACTGCGGGTAGTTGTCCTGCCACCAGTGCAGATAGTCCTGCAGCTGCGCGGCGCTCATCGCCCAGTCGGGCAGGATGTCGGTGATTTCCGGCTGGCGGGTCAGCGCAAACAGCGCGTCGAAGTCAGCGGGGGTAAAGCAGCGCAGCGTCAGCCGCGCGGTGGTAAGCGAAGAGCGCATCGGTATTTCCATGACAAAAGAGTGAACAGGCCCGTCCGCGCCGCTTGTCGAGCGCAGGGAGAATCGGGCGATGGGCAGCCGGCACCGGCTTGCAGCGGCAAGGCGGTGATGCAGGCGGCGGAGTGTTCAATCAATTCGGCACGGGATGCTCGCAGGTCGGAGGGGAACACGCCTGCGGTGGATACGACAACACCGCAAGGCTGCCGGCATGATGCCAGTGCCTTGCGGTGCCGGTTTGTCGGAAATTGCGTTTTCTGACCGCTTACTTGCGCGGGTCGCCCTCGTCGACCAGATTGTCGGCGCGCTCGACCCAGTAATCGGCATTCTGGATACCCAGCGGGCGCGGGTCGAATTGCGGTTCGATGCCTTTCGCCTGCTGGGCTTCGTAGTCGTCCAGTGCCTTCAGTGCCGGCTTTTGCAGCATCAGGATGGCGACGATGTTCAGCCAGGCCATCAGCCCGACGCCGATGTCGCCCAGACCCCAGGCCAGATCCGAGGTGCGCACGGCGCCATACACGACGGTGGCCAGCAGCATCACCTTCAGCAGGAAGAGCGCCGTGCCGCTGCCGGCGTGCTTTTGCACCAGATAGGTGAGGTTGGTTTCGGCGATGTAGTAGTAGGCCAGGATGGTGGTGAAGGCGAAGAACAGCAGGGCTATCCCGACAAAAATCGCACCAAAGCCGGGGAAGATGCTCTCGACCGCCGACTGCGTGAAGCCGGTGCCGGCCTCGATGCCGGGCAGGCCGCTGAACAGGAAGCCGCCGGCCGGATTGGCGACGTTGTACTTGCCGGTGATCAGGATCATGAAGGCGGTGGCCGAGCAGACGAACAGCGTATCCACATACACGGCAAAGGCCTGCACGATGCCCTGCTTGGCCGGGTGGCTGACTTCGGCGGCGGCGGCGGCATGCGGGCCGGTGCCCTGGCCGGCTTCGTTGGAATACACGCCGCGCTTCACGCCCCACTGGATGGCCAGGCCGATCATCGCGCCGAAACCGGCGTCGAAGCTCAGCGCCGAGCTGACGATCAGGCGCAGCACTTCGGGCAGGTCACGGATGTGCAGCGCGATCACCACGCAGGCCATCAGGATGTAGCCCAGCGCCATGAAGGGCACGACGATTTCGGCAAAGCGCGCGATGCGCTTCACTCCACCGAAAATGATCAGCCCCAGCGCGATCACGATGCCCAGTGCGCTGGTGGCCGGCGTGATGCCGAAGGCGTTGTTGAGGCCGCTGGCAATCCCGTTGGCCTGCATGCCGGGCAGCAGCAGACCGCAGCCGAGGATGGTGGCCAGGGCAAATACGACAGCGTACCAGCGCATGCCCAAGCCCCGCTCGATGTAGTAGGCCGGGCCGCCACGATACTGGCCGTCGACATTGGTCTTGTAAATCTGCCCAAGGCAGCATTCGACATAGGAGGTGCTGGCGCCCAGAAAGGCCACCATCCACATCCAGAACACCGCGCCGGGGCCGCCAAAGGCGATGGCGGTGGCCACGCCGGCGATATTGCCGATGCCCACGCGGCCCGACAGCGTCATCGTCAGCGCCTGGAAGGACGACACACCCTCGTCGGAGGCCTTGCCGTCAAACATCAGGCGCACCATCTCGCGCAGGTGGCGCACCTGCATGAAGCGGGTGCGGATCGTGAAATACACGCCCACGGCCAGACACAGATACACCAGTGCCGGGCTCCAGACGTAGCCATTGATCAGGTTGACAAGGTCTTGCATGGGCGACTCCCCCGGAATTGTTATGGTCTTCCTGGGGGCATTCTGTGCTGGTGTCGTGCAACTTCCTATCAGGGATGTCGGCAAGGTGGCGACATCGCCGGACCGGATTGGCAAGACTGCCCAGCAGAACCCGAATTAAGCACAGAGGCACAGAGATCACAGAGCAAAGCGGGAGCAAACCATCGGCATTGCTCAGGATTTTGCTTCCTCTGTGCCCTCTGTGTCTCTGTGGTTCAATAGGTTTTCTGGTTTGCCGGGCTGGGTTGCCAAGCAGGTCGCCGGATGCAAAAACGCCGGGCTGAGCCCGGCGTTGGGTGGCGGCATCCGGCCTCGCCGGAGGTCTGAGGTCTCGCCCGCTCAGAGCAGGCGGAAGGCGGCGGCGGCAACCAGTGTGGGCAGCAGGGCAGCCAGCGCCAGATAGCCGGCGTTGACCGCGCCATTGGCGAAATGCCCGCGCAGGATGGTGAGACCCGCCGGGTTGGGCGCGTTGGCAATCACCGTCAGGCCGCCGCCGGTAACCGCACCGGCGACCAGCGCGTACTGGAATTCGGGGCTCAGCCCCTCCACCAGCGAGCCCAGATAGGTCAGCGCGGCATTGTCGGTAAAGGCGGTCAGCGCGGTCGCGCCAAAGAACACCGCATCACTGCTCATGCCCATCAGCACCGGCTGCAGCCACCATTGCTGCAGACCGCCCAGCACGACGAGGCCAGCCAGGAAGAAGGCCACCAGCAGGCCCTCGCGCAGGATCAGCCGGTCCTGATGGCGGGAATAGGCGTGGGTGAGGCCCAGGAAGAACAGGAAGAGCCCCATGAACAGCGGCGGATAGTGGGCAAACACGACGACGCCGGCCAGGAAGGCAAAGTGGGCGATGGTCAGCGCCAGCGGCACCGGTGCGGCGGCGGCGCTGTCATCGGGTGGCGCCAGTTTTGCCAGCTCGTGCCGGAACAGCATGGTCAGCGCCACGGCGTTCACGACCACGGCAATGGCGGCCTTCCAGCCGAAATTCTGCAGCATGAAGCTGATGTCCCAGCCCCATTTGCCGGCAACCATCAGCACCGGTGGCGCGGCAAAGGGAGTCAGCGTGCCGCCGATGGAAATGTTGACGAACAGTACGCCGAGGATGGCGTACTTGAAGCGGTTGGAGATGCCCTGCGAGAAGAAGCGCTCGGCCAGGATCAGCGCGGCCAGCGTCATTGCCGCCGGCTCGGTGATGAAGGAACCCAGCAGCGGCACGGCAATCATCACGACCAGGAAATAGGCCATGCTGCCCGGCAGCGGAATCAGCTTCGCCAGCACGCGGATGCCGGCCGCCGACGCCTGCAGGATGGGGCGGGTGGCGGCAATCACCATGATGGCGAAGACGAACAGCGGTTCGGTGAAGTTGCGCGAATTGATGTATTCCTTGGCGGGCGCCGGGCCTTCGATGGCGAAAAACAGCACCATCAGCACCATGGCCCAGAAGCCGAAAACGACTTCGACCTCGGCAAGCAGGTGCCAGATGCCGGCATGCCGCGACTCGCCGTGCGCGAGGTTTTCGAAAAACTTGGTTGAAAAGGTGTGCAGGATCGCAATGGCGAACAAGGCCGCCGCGATCATCTGGATGGTTGTGGCTTGCACCGTTCTTCCTCCGGTTTTGTGATGCGTGAATGCGTATGCCGACCGACCGCAACGCCCGCGCGGGTGATGCCCGCCGGTCAGGTTTTGAATTGTGCTTTCTGAGCGACCCCCTGATAGCCCGGGGGTTCCATATCGCCGCGCATTTCGGGGGCAATTATGCCGGCAGAACGCCGCCGGGAGTATTTTCCGGCGCCGCATCCGCGCCCGGCATGCTGCAGCTGCGGTTGCGACCACCCGCCTTGGCCTGATAGAGCGCCAGGTCGGCCATGGCCAGCAAGGCATCGAGTGTGTCGCCATTGTCGGGGTAGCTGGCCACGCCCGCCGAAAAGGTGACCGGCAGCAGCCGCCCGTTGCACGACGGCTGCTGCTGCTGCAGCCGGGTGCGCCAGAAGGCCGAGCGCAGGACGGCGAGCTCGCGGCTGGTTGCCGGCAGCAACAGCAGAAACTCCTCGCCGCCGAGGCGGAACAGGAAATCGCTTTGCCGGATGGCGCCCTGCAGCAGCCGGGCCAGGTGCACGAGCACGGCATCGCCGGCGGCATGACCATGCTCGTCGTTGATGCGCTTGAAGAAGTCCAGGTCCAGCATTACCACGGCCAGTGCCTGGCCCGAGCGCTGTGCGCCCGCCAGCAGGCTGGGCGCCACTTCTTCGAGGAAGCGGCGATTGTAGAGGCCGGTCAGCGCATCGCGGATGGCGGCTTCGCGCAGCCGGGCGTGCAGCGCGGCGTTGGAGTCCAGCTGTTCTTCCAGCGCCTGCAGCGCCTGGCGCAGCTCGATCTGGATCTTCTGGTGCGCGCTGATGTCGCGCAGCAGCAACAGGCGGCCGATGGCATGCTGGCGGTAGAGCACCGGGGCGGTATGCAGGTCGAAGTGCTGTTCGCCGATCTGCAAGCCGCCAGCCAGCGGGGGCGTTCCGCTCGCCAGTTGCGGCGCCAGCGCACCCAGGCAGGGCAGGTCGGCCAGGCGGCGGCCCTCGGGGTGCGGAGCCAGGCCGGGCAGTGCGGCGGCGGCCCGGTTGCACTGGACGATGCGCTGGGCATCGTCGATCAGCAGCACGGCGTCGGGCAGGGCATCCAGCAGGATGTCGTGGGCGACCGGGTGCATGTCGAACAGCTGGCGCTGGCTGATCAGCCAGTAAAACACCGCGCCCATCAGCAGGAAGCTGAAGGGGGTCGGGTCAAAATCGAAGACCAGCAGCAGGCCCGAGACATGTGCGGCATTGCTCAGCCAGGTCAGCGCCATGGCCAGTGCAAAGCCGAGGTAGTGCCGGCGATACAGCGGTGTGGCGCGCGCCAGCGCGTTGATGATGACCAGCATGCTCAGCGCCATGTAGCCATACAGGTAGAGCGTGCACACATAGAACCACGGGCCGTGGCTGTAGCGGATGGCAGCGCCCGGTGCCGGGCTGACCGGCGTGGTGGCGGTGTACATCAGCAGATGGCTGTCATTGCTCAGGGCGATGGCCACGGTGAAGAGCGGCATCAGCAGCATGGCGGCATGCCACAGCGGGCTCGGGGGGCGGTAGTCGCCCTTCACATAAGTCCAGATGAACAGTGCCCAGTAGCTGGGCGCTGCCACGATGCCGGGCCAGGCCAGCTTGGCTAGCAGCACTTTTTCGGCCGCACCGGGCAGGGCCAGTTCGAGGCCGGCCGCACCGCTCCACCAGCTGGCCGACAACAGCATGCCGATGAAATGAAATTTCCCCGGAAACAGCCGCCGGCGCCAGGTATGGGCTGCCAGCCCCAGCGTCAGCAGGGTGGCGGCAAGCAGCAGAAGCGCGGCGGCATTCACGGAACGCTCCCGGGGCGGAGTGTGAAAAGGCGCAAAGCTTGCTTTTTCAGCAAGCTTTGCTGCAGCTGCCGATTATGCGCGCAGGCACACCGGCAGACAACACTGCACCGCAGGGGGACGTGCGATCCGGCTCAGCGCGGGAAGAAGCTGCTCAGCGGCTGCTTCAGGTGCAGCAGCCACAGGGTGGTGGCTTCCCGGTTGGCCTTGAGCGCGTAGCGGCCTTCCTGCAGCTTGCCGTCGATGATCAGGCCGTCTTCGGCATCCTTGCTGGCCGCGCCGCTGATCTCGGCTTTCAGGCCGAAATCATTGTCGTTGATCACCGCGATGCGGCCTTCGACCAGCGCCAGGCCTTCGGCCTTTTCCGCCTGCCAGCCCAGCTCGCGCAGATCGAGCACGCGCTGCTTGCGGACGGTTTTCAGACCGGCCAGTTCTTCAGCCTTGGCGTATTCGAATTCGCGGCCATCGGCGAGCTTCTTCTCGCCCAGATCGTCGGCGCCCGCCAGGTCGATGACATACAGCACATTGCGCATGACCTTGTCCGCGCCCTTGCCCTGCTCGACGGTCAGGAAGCGCGTGTTGTCGATGGCGACCAGATCGCCCAGCTTGGCGTCGCCGTTTTTCTTGTAGCCGCTGTCGATCGGGTAGGCGAACATGCGGGTGGCGCCGCTGCCCGGGTCGTATTCGACCACGCGCACAAAGGCAGCCTGATGGCGGGTTTCCCGGTTGATGTCCAGCGTGGACTGCATGATCGCGTAAACCTTGCCGTTCGGAGCGACGGCAACCCCTTCGAAACCGCGGTTCGGGTAGCGTGCCGCCAGCACTTCGGGCAGACCCTTGCCCGGCGCCAGTTGCTTGAGTACCGCGCCGCTGGACGGATCGATGCGGGCAATAAACGGACCGTATTCGTCGCTAACCCAAAGCTTGCCTTCCTTGTCGGGCGATACCCCTTCAGGATCGATGCCAAGCGGCGAGTTGCCCAGCAGCGCCAGCCGGTCGGACAGCGCCGCTTCGCCGGTCGCGCCGGTCGTGCCATCCGGCAGCGGCAGGCCGCTGGCCGGCTTGCCCTCATAGCTGATGGCCTGGCTGGCGGTCACGCTTGCGCGTTCGGCCAGGCTGACGCGGATTTCCGCCAGGCGCGGCACATAATCCGGCGTCGGGAAGACCTTGCCGCTGCGCTGCTTCTCGCCGGCGTTCACCTTCGGGGCGTCACCGTTCGGGCCGCGGTCACCCACCGCCCAGAAGACCAGCGCGCCATCCTTGTCGATTTTCTTCAGCGCCAGCCCCGAACCGGGGGCAAAGGGAAAGCCCTGCGGAAATTCGCTGCTGAATTCGCCCTGATAGGGCACGTTCAGCGCCGGCGGGCTTTGCAGCTCGTAACGCTCGACCACACTCACCACCGGGTGCGCCGGGGTATCAAGGGCGTAGGGCGCGGCAAACGCGGCGAGGGGACTCAGCAGCAGCGGCAGGGCAAACAGATGGCGGCGCATGGACGATTCTCTGGGCAGGATGGAAAGCCAGCGACTGTAGTAGCTGTGGATGACCGCAAGATGACAGCCGTGTTGCCTGACTGTTGCTGCACGGTGACATTTTTCTTGCGCATGGTCGGCGTGGATTGCGCACAAGGATGGCATCACCTACAACGGATGGCGCGCAATGCGCCCACGATATTCCAATCAGCCGGAGATGATGCAATGAGCCTTGCCCGATACAGCCTGATGGCTGCCGCCGTGATGTCCCTCGCCGCTTGTGGCGACAAGCAACCCGAAGCCGCACCGGAAGCCAGCGCGCCGGCGGCCAGTGCCGCCGCTCCGGCTGCCAGCACCGAGTCCGACGTGATCGTGATCGGCCACGCCGGTCCCTTGACCGGCTCGATTGCCCACCTTGGCAAGGACAACGAGTATGGCGTGAAGATGGCCATCGACGAAATCAACGAAGCCGGCGGCGTGGACATCGGCGGCAAGAAGATGAAGATCGAAATGATCTCCGAAGACGACCAGGCCGACCCGAAGGTCGCCACGACCATCGCCCAGCGCTTTGTCGACAAGAAGGTCAACGGCGTCATCGGCCACCTGAATTCCGGCACCACCATCCCGGCGTCCAAGATCTACAACGAAGCCGGCTTTGCGCAGATTTCGCCGTCCGCCACCGCCGTGGCCTACACCGCCCAGGGCTTCAAGACCGCGTTCCGCGTGATGGCCAACGACGCGCAGCAGGGCAAGGTGCTCGGCGAATACGCGGTGAAGAAGCTCGGCGCGAAGAAGGTCGCGATCATCGACGACCGCACCGCCTACGGCCAGGGCCTGGCCGACCAGTTCGAGGCTGCCGCCAAGGCCGCCGGCGGCGAAGTGGTGAAGCGTGAATTCACCAGCAATGCCGAAACCGATTTCAGCTCGATCCTCACCAACATCAAGGCCGCCAAGCCGGATCTGGTGTTCTTTGGCGGCATGGATGCGCAAGCTGCGCCAATGAAGAAGCAGCTGGCCAAGCTGGGCATCAAGGCCAAGATGATGGGCGGCGACGGCGCGCAGACTCCCGAGTTCGTGAAGCTCTCCGGCAGCGACGCCGAGGGCATGGTCGCCTCGATCCCGGGCGTGCCGAAGGAGCAGATGCCGGGCGGCAAGGAGTTCCTGGAAAAATTCAAGGCCAAGAACGGCGCCGAAGTCCAGCTGTACGCCCCGTTCTGCTATGACGCGGTGATGGTGATGGTCGACGCGATGAAGCGCGCCGGCTCGACCGACCCGGCCAAGTACCTGCCGGAGCTGGCCAAGACCAACTACAAGGGCGTGACCGGCGAGATTGCCTTCGACGAAAAGGGCGACATCAAGAACGGCGCGGTGACGCTGTACACCGTCAAGGGCGGCAAGTGGGAAGTGCTCGACATCATCGGCGGCGGCGCAGCGCAGTAAAGCGCGCAGCCCAGCAAAAAAGGAGCCGCGAGGCTCCTTTTTTGTTGCTGTGATCCGGTTCCTGATCGGCAAGACTTCTCGGCAAAACCCAAATGAACCACAGAGGCACAGAGATCACAGCGAAAAAGCAGGAGGAGACTTGTGCATTGCTCGGGTTTTTCTTGCGCTGTGGCTTCTGTGTCTCTGTGGTTCAAGAAGGTTTTTGTTGCATGCCGAGAAGGCTAGCCAGTCAGGATCCGGCTTACTCCCGCTCTTTCTGTTGCAGCACCTTGCCGATGAGCGCGCGGATGACGGAAGGCTCGAAGGGCTTGTCGCAGATGCCGGAAACCCCCGCCTGTTCGACCGCCGCCAGCCGGCCGGCATGGGTTTCGGACGACACCATCAGCACGGGCAGCTCGCTTTGCCAGCTGTGGTGGCGGATGTATTCGATCAGTTCGCGGCCGTCCATTTCCGGCATGTTGTAATCGGTGAGCACCAGATCGAAGCTGCTGGCTTCGAGCAGGTTCATCGCTTCCCGGCCGTTCGCGGCCTCGGTGATCAGGCGCACGCCGACCTTGCCGAGCACCTGGCGCATGTAGTTGCGCGCCGCGCGCGAGTCGTCGACCAGCAGCACGCGCAGGCTGTCCAGCGACACTTCCTCATCGAAGGAGGTGTCGTCGGACAGGTAGTCGAGCGTGGTATTGAGCGCGCGCGCCAGCAGCTCCTGCGTGAAGGGCTTGGGAACAATGGCGCAGACGCCGAGCTGGCGCACCGGCTCCAGCATTTGCGGACGGGTTTCGCTGGAAACGAGGATAAAGGCCAGGTTCTGCGTTTCCGGCAGGCTGCGCATCAGCGTCAGCAGCTCGACGCCAGTCATGTCAGCCAGGTACATGGCGGACAGCACCAGTTCGTATTCGCCTTGCTGCAGGCGGGCCATGGCCTGCTGCGCGGTGCCGACGTGGTCGATCTGCGAGGCGCCGAGCTTTTGCAGATAGCTGGTGATGACGCTCGCCTGCACGCCGGATGGCTCGATCAGCAGGATGCGCAGTTGCGTGGCGGAATAATGGCGGGCCATCACGATTTTCCAGGTTGTCAGCTTCTTATCGTAGAACGCCGTGTCAGGAAAGACAGAGGAACGCGGCCTGTCCTTGCCTGGCGTAAACTGGCGTTTTCACCGCCGGGCTTTCACGATGAACATCACCGTGCTGTTTCCCACCGTCACCGAGGCGCGCTGCCTGAGCCGCAGCGATGTTGATGTCGCCGTGTGCGGCGTCGGCCTTGTGCAGGCCGCGCACGCGACGACGAAGCTGATCCTGCAGCAGCGGCCGGACTGGCTGATCCTCGCCGGCATTGCCGGCGTCTACCCCGGCTCGGCACTGAAAATCGGCGATGTCGTGCTGGTCGCCAGCGAACGCGAGGCCGACCTCGGCTTTTACGGCAAGACCGGCTTCACGCATCTGGCCGATCTGGACATCGACATGGAGTTCAGCGTGCGGCGCGTGCTGCACTGCCCGTGGCTGCCCGCCCAGCCGCCCTTGCCGCTCGCCAGCAGCAATTCGCTGAATGTCGCGCTGGCGCCCTTTGTCGCGCATGCCGGCGTCGATGTCGAGAACATGGAAGGCGCGGCGTTTTTCCATGCCTGCCTGCAGGAGGAGCAGCGCTTTCTGGAAGTGCGCGCGGTTTCCAACCGCGTGACGCTTGACGACGAAGCCTGGGATTTTCAGGCCTCGCTGCACGCGCTGGGGCAGGGGCTGAACCGGGTGATCGACCATTTGCTGGCTACGCCAGGTAACCGATGAATGGTGATCCATATACATTATGCTGTATGTGCCTAGATCCATTTTATATGTTTGGTTTGGCTGATATACCCATGTTTTTCTTGCCTGTTGCCATTTCATGAACAGGACAGGCTGGGTTTGTCATGCGGGTTTTGTATAGTTAACTGAATAAAACCTGACAATTTTTCTAACAATGATCGAATCCCGGCGGCCGCTGCACGCTTCTCCTGTCCCGCCTGTCGCGTTCTGGCCGCATCCGGCCATCCAGGAAGGCTTGCCGCTGCGCATCCTGCTCGACCGCAGTCTGCCGCCAGGCCCGCGTCGTACGCTGGCGCTGGCCTGGGGGTGCAGTCTTGTCCTGTGCATTCTGTTTGCGCTGCTGACGATCTACTGGGAGCTGACCGGTCAGGCGCTGCGCTTTGGCGGCGCCCAGGTGTACGTGACCATCTATCCGCCACTGGTGCTGTGCACGCTGTGGGTGCTGTGGTTTGGCGTGCGCTGGGGGGCGGTGCCAGCCTATCTGGCGACACTGGCGGTGGCCGTCGTGTCGGGCATGCCCTGGTACTGGTCCCTGCTGTTCGCCTTTTCCAATGTGCTGGGTTATCTGGTGCTGGGTACGGCCTATCGCGCCATCCAGATGCCCTGCGCGCTGCGCAGCGCCCCGGCCATCCTGTTCTTTGTGGCCATTGCCTTTATTGCCAATGTCTTCAGCGCGACCGGTTCCTTTGTCTGGTCGCACACCAATGCCCTGAACCAGCATGATGCCTTTGCCGTGTGGCAGGGCTGGTGGCTGGGTGGTTTCCTGCAGACGGTGTTCATCGTTGGCCCGGTGCTGGCGCTGTGCACGCCGGCGGTGCTGCGCTGGCGGCAGACGCATTTCCCGATGCCGGATTGCGGCCTGCTGGAAACCTGGCGCCTTTTGAGCGCCGGTGCGCTGGGCGTGCTGGGCGTGCTGGGTTTTCTGTGGCTGTCCTTCGTGCTGAGCAACCGCAGCGTGCAGATTCGCAGTGAAAACGCGGCCGAAGCCTGGCGGCAGCTGGCGGTGGTCACGCACGATGCCACCGTGGCGGTGTACTGGATCCTGACCGTGCTGTTTCTGGCAATGGTGTTCCTGGGGTACCGCTTCTTCCTGCACTGGACCGGCCAGCTGGAAGACGCTGCCGAGCGGCTGGCGCAGGAACGCGACATGGCCATGCGTCGCCAGCAGGAGGCGGAGGAGGCCCGCGCCGAGCTGGAGCGCGTCAACCAGGAGCTGGCGGTGCGCATGGTCGAGGTGGAAAGCCTGCAATACCAGCTGCAGGAGCAGGCGATCCGCGATCCGCTTACCCACCTGTATAACCGCCGCTATCTGCAGGACACGCTGCCGGTGGAGTTGCAGCGCGCCCAGCGCCAGGGTTATCGCTGCTGCGTGGTGATGATCGACCTTGATCACTTCAAGGCCGTCAATGATGTGCATGGCCATGCCGTGGGCGATGCGGTGCTGGTCACGCTGGCTGGCGTGCTGCGCATGGGGCTGCGCTCGGTCGATTTCAGCGCGCGCTATGGCGGCGAGGAGTTCTGCCTGGTGCTCTCCGACCTGACCGGTGCACAGGCGCAGGGCTGCGTACACCATCTGCAGCGCCTGTACGCCAGCCAGCGCGTGATGTCGCCGGGAGGCGAGCTGAGCGGGCTGACCTTTTCCGCCGGCGTGGCCGAATATCCGGCCCATGGTCTGGATGAAGCCAGCCTGCTGCTGGCTGCCGATCAGGCGCTCTACGCCGCCAAGGAAGCCGGGCGCAACCGGGTCTTTATCGCGGCCAATGCCGTGCCTGATTATTGATCCGGCCCCCTGATGTTTTCACTCGTAGGAGCGAGCTTGCTCGCGATAAGCAATGTTTCGCGAGCAAGCTCGCTCCTACGGAAATTCATACTTCTGAGGGCCGGATCAATAGGTAGTTATCTCAGCAAAGTACAACTCGTCATTCCTGCGGGACGCCGGGATGACGAGTTGCTGAGCTGGCTAGCTACTCAGGTTTCTTCTTGGGGTATTGCCATGCAGCCAATGGTAGTGATGGGCTGCAGGTTCATACCCTGCCTACTCGGCCGCCAGTTGCGCCAGTGCGGCGGCCACGTCGTCGTGTGCCACGCCTGCGCCGAGGCTGACCGGCGCATCGCTGAGCGCCGCCGCGCCTTCCTTCTTCAGCTTGCCTACCCATTGGCCCGCATCGCGGCCGGCGTCGAAGCCTTCGCTTTGCAGCAGCACGCGGCCGTCGTGGCTGGTGAGCTTGAAGTAGAAGCGGCCGTCAGCCTCGCGGTATTGCTTGAACAGCGGCAGTGCACCCTTCGCTTTCTCGGCATGGTCAGCCGGTTTGGCGATGGCGTTGAAGCGGCGCAAGCCCACGGCGTGGCGCAGTTCCTGCAGCAGCGGGGTGGCAATTGCCCGTGCCTTGCGCGCGCCGATCTGCAGCAGTTCTTCGATCTGCTCCGGGTTGGCCATCAGCGTTTCATAGCGGGCGCGCATCGGTGCGATTTCGCGCTCGATCAACTGCACCAGCTGCTGCTTGGCCTCGCCCCAGCCGAGGCCGCCCACCAGCGCCGCACGGAAGGCCGCGGCTTCGTCGGCACTGGCGAAGGCTTCATAAATCGTCACCAGGTGCGAATTGTCGGGCTCTTTCGGCTCGCCCGGCAGTTTCGAGTCGGTAACGATGCGGGCAATCGCATCCTTGATGGCCTTGGCACCGCCCTCGAACAGCGGAATGGTGTTGTCGTAGGACTTGCTCATCTTGCGGCCGTCCAGACCCGGCAGCGTGGCCACGTGCTCTTCGATATGCGCTTCCGGCAGCACGAACAGTTCGCGCCCGGCGCCAAAGGTGTGGTTGAAGCGGGCGGCGACGTCGCGCGCCATTTCGATGTGCTGGATCTGGTCGCGGCCGACCGGAATCTTGTGCGCGTTGAAGATCAGGATGTCGGCAGCCATCAGGATCGGGTAGCAGAACAGGCCCATGGTCACGCCGTGATCGGGCTCTTCGCCGGCGGCTTCGTTGGCGTCGGTGCTGGCCTTGTAGGCATGCGCGCGGTTCATCTGGCCCTTGGCGGTGACACAGGTGAGCAGCCAGTTCAGCTCGGTGATTTCCGGAATATCGCTCTGGCGGTAGAAGGTCACGCGTTCCGGGTCCAGGCCGGCGGCGAGCCAGGTGGCGGCGATTTCGATGCGCGAGCGCTCGATGCGCGCCGGATCGTCGCACTTGATCAGCGCGTGGTAGTCGGCCAGAAAGAAAAACGCATCAACATCGGCCTTGCGGCTGGCTTCGATGGCCGGGCGGATCGCGCCGACGTAGTTGCCAAGGTGGGGAGTACCGGTGGTGGTAACGCCGGTCAGCACGCGCGTGGTCATAAGTCCTGGTCCTGTCAGAAACGGAAGAGCAATCAAGCTCGCGAGTTTAGCAGGACTGGACAGCTTACTGGTATTGCGCCGGTGGCTTGAAGCGGGCCAGGGCGTCGAAGATCTGTTGCTGGACTTCGGGGTTCAGACTGCCCTTGCGAAAGCCGAGGTAGAGCGGGTCGCTTTTCAGCGGCTCGTCGAGAATCATCACCTCGCCGGCGCGCGGTGTCAGCTCCGGATCGTTGCGCACCACATCCTCCAGCGACTTGGGGCTGGAGGACATCAGGATCACATCGATATTGCCGGCAAAGAGGTTGCGGATGCGCACTTCCAGGCTGGTGTCGCGCACCATGGTGATCGTGCCGGCCCGCACTGCCGTATCGACGGCTTCGCCATAGCTGGCTCCAAGCTGGCTGCCGATGCGCTTGCCGCGCAGATCGTCAACGCTCTTGTAGCGGAAGGCCTTGCTGCGCAGGGTGGCGATGCGGATTTTCGAGTCATACACCACCGGCGAGTAGTCAAACAGCGTGGTGCGCTCCCTGGTATAGGACAGGCCAATGATGCCGCCCTTGCCGGCCAGTGCGGCGTTGTAGCTGCGATTCCAGGGCTGCAGCACCAGCCTTACCGGCAAGCCGGTCTGCTGGCGGACGTGCTCGACGGCGGCAACGGCAATGCCCTGCATTTCGTTGTTTTCCAGCCAGGACATCGGCTTGTAGTCGATGTCGCCATAGATGAGGATTTCATGGGCGCGCAGCAGGCCCGGCAACAGGCCAAGCAGCAACAGCAAGGGCAGCAGTCGTTTCATGGCGGGCTTCAGCAAGCATGAACGGGATGTAAGTCTAGTGCACAGCGTCAGGCCGGGCGCAATCTTGCTAGACTGGCGGTATGTCTGCATCCCCCCTTTTTTCCGGCACCGGCGTGCCTTCACCCTGCATCAAGCGCTGTGCGCTGGATGCCGATGGCGTGTGCAGCGGTTGCCGGCGCACCATCGCCGAAATCAGCCAGTGGTCGGCGCTGAGCGCCACCGAGCAGCGCGCCGTCTGGCAGCGCCTGCTGGCGCTGCCGCCACGCAGTGCAGAGAAACGCTGCAGCCAGTGTGGTGCGCTGTTTGTCTGTGGCACTGGCGGCCAGAATGGCGGCTGCTGGTGCGCCGATCTGCCGGCGCTGCTGCCGCTGGGCAGCGGGGCGGATTGCCGCTGTCCGGCCTGTCTGGCGCAGGCCGCACTGCTTCTGCCAGTAGCTTGATGGTGCCTTTTTGTCCGGGTATTGGCTTGAAGCTCAATTTGCGTATGGGTTGGGTGCTTATGGGGTGGCTCTCGTCGGGCTTGCCCTTGTGTGCGCCATCCTGGCCGCTGGCCTGGCAGCCCCCGCTTCCCCTGCCGCAGCGGCATGCCGGCTGGCGCCGTCAGCGCTGTGCCGATCCGGCTGCGCGGGGCGCTGGCGTGCAGCGGCTCAAGCCGCGCCGTGTCCGGCCTGTTATGCTGTTGCCCTTCAGCTGCTGTTGAGGTTTTGCTTGCGCAGCCGCCGGCGCAAAACGCGCCCAGCCGGATGGCTCATCAAGCTGCCGGTTTGGCTGTTTTTGGCCTGATGATGCGTTGCAAAGCCCGCACATCGAATCGCCATGCTTCGGGCTTCGCGCCTGGCATCAGGCCCAAACAGCACAGATGGGCCGTGCAAACATAACGTCAGCAGAACCAGGCAGGTGTTGAAGAAGCCGGATTTGCGGCCGGCCTCAGGCGCCGGGCAAAGCCCGGCGCAAATCATTGCCTGTAATATCAATGGCTTGTTTTTGGTTGAGCTGCGTTTTTTTGGCGAAGCCGCAAAAACGGGCCGCAGGCTGTGTTTACCAGCCTGTTAGCGAGGAGAGAGCCATGCAGGCATTTGAAGTGGAAATCGATCAGGACTACATCCCGCTGAACGATTTGCTGAAGATCACCGGAGTGGTGGACAGCGGGGGCGCCGGCAAGGCGCTGGTGGCGACCGGGGTGGTGCAGGTCGATGGTCAGCAGGAGCTGCGCAAGACCTGCAAGATTCGCCCCGGACAATGCGTGCTCGTCGATGAGGCGGTGGAAATCCGCGTCGTGGCGGCGGGCGCGTCCGAATAGCGGGGTATGTGACCAGAACCCTTTATTGGAAAAGGTTGTGGGATGGTAGGGGTTTGGGTATGCTGCGGCGGCAGCTGCTCATGCCCCTGGGGGCAGGAAGCCTGGCAGCTGTGCCAGCAGTTCCCCCGGCGCCTGCCAGTGGCGGGCGTTGCTGCTTTGCAGGCTGATGACACGCTCGCGATAGGCGGCCGCCTGCACGGGCTCGCCAAGCTGTGCGCAGTAATGCGCGGCCTGGCGGCACAGCCGCGCCTCGACATGGGTCATGCGGTCTTCGGCGACGATGCGCAGGGCGCGCTGGATCAGGTCCAGCGCCAGCGTCAGCTGTTCGTGGCGGGCGTAAAGGTCGGCCAGCAGCCCCAGCAGATTGGCTTCGCACCAGTGCGAGGGCGTGAAGACCAGCAGGGAGAGACCTTCTTCGGCCAGGTTTTCCGCTTCGTCCTGTCGACCGTGCTCCAGCTCGATCTCGGCCAGGCGCAGCAGGATTTCCGGCTGGAAAAAACGGAAATCGTGGGTGCGGCACTCGGTCAGCGCATCTTGCAGAATGCTTCTGGCCTCGGCGCTGTTGCCCAGCTCGCGCAAGGTCCAGCCCAGGCTGATGGCCGCCTTGCTGTGCAGATAGATATTGCCCAGCGGCATGGCGAGCGCCATGGCCGCGCGATGAAAGCGTGACGCCAGCCTGGTCTGGCCAAAGGCGCTGCAGCAATGGCCAAGACCGATGTAGCTCATGCAGCGCAGCTCGTCGCTCAGCGCCACGCTGGCGCCCAGTTCCAGCGTGAAGGACCAGTGGCGCAGTGCCGGAACGTATTCGCCCGCGGTGTAGAATTCGCGCCCCAGCCGCTCGTGGATGGCGGGTTCCAGCGTCAGCAGGTGGTGGCGGCGACAGGTGGCCAGTGCTTCGAGCAACTCGGCGCGTGCGCCGACCTGCTGGCCGAGCTGGTCTTCGATCAGGCCCAGCAGGATGGCGGCGCGGATCTGGCCTTCGGCATCGTCGTTTTGCCGCAGGCGCGCCAGCAGCCGCCGGCAATGCTGCAGCGTGATCATCGGCTCATTGAAAAGATTGCGTTCCAGTGCCGCGAGTTCCTGAGCGAAGGGGGTCATGCCGCGCGCTCCTTTGCGTCGGCCATCACCGCTCCGCGCAGGATGCGCTGCACATCCTGCACGCCGGGTTGCAGGCTTTCCTGCAGGCTGCGCAGCGCGGCCTCGCTTTCGGCGTGGCCGCACATGAAAAGATCAATGGCGGCATAGCCGTGTTCCGGCCAGGTATGGATGCTGATGTGCGATTCCATCAGCAGCAGCACGCCGGTCACGCCCTGTCCTGCGCCGAAATGGTGGAAGTGCTGTTGCAGGATGGTGGCGCCACCAGCCCGGGCGGCAGCCAGCAGCGCGGTGGTGATGCGCTGCGGGTCGGCCAGCAGCGCCGCATCGCAGCCGTGAAAATCGGCCAGCAGGTGCCGGCCCAGTGCTTCGGGCATTACTTGTGGCCTCCACCGGAGCTCCAGCCGCTGGAAGAGCCGCTGCTCCAGCCGCGTGTGCTGCTGCCGCCGGAGCACGAGCTCATGTTGAAGAGCGTCGCCAGCGACACGATGGCAATGCAGTAGGCCTTGTAAAATCCGCGCCCCATGACCTTAGTCGTCCTTGTTGAATTTCAGTGGCAGGCGCAGCAGCCACCAGGCGAGCACGGTCCAGAACAGTCCGCTGCCAAAGCTGCCAAACAGCAGCAGCGGTACATTGATCACCAGCAGCCAGACAATGGCCATGATGGAAAGCTTGTTCAGATCGGCCGGATCATCGGCCTCGCCGGTCTCGTATTTGGGCGTGACAATCTCTTTCTTGCCAAACCATTGCGCCACCAGTTCGTTGGTCAGCTTTTTCGAGCGCGACCAGTTGATTTCGCTGGCCGTGCTTTCCTTGGCCAGTCGCACGCCATTGCGTTCGTATTCGCGGTAGGTGGTGATGTCGCCGACCTTCACGCGCCAGTTGAACGCGCCGGCGGCGTAAGTCACGCGCGCGTCGTAGGCCGGGTAGAGCTTGCGGTACTGCTCCTTGTTGAGCGTGACCGAGTTTTCGCTCCAGGCTTCCGGCCACTTGTCGAGCACGCTGGCGTCGTACCAGCCCTCGCGCGTTTCCACCAGCCAGCGAAAGCCCTTGTGCTTGTGGTAAAGCAGGTATTCGCTCCAGCCCGAATCGTCATCGCCGACTTCTTCCAGCTCGACCAGGCCGATGATGCTCCACCAGTGATCGCCATCAATCGTTGCCGAGTCGCCAACATCCAGCGTGGCGTGATAGCGGTTGGCTTCCTCGTGCTTGGCCAGCACCGTGGCACGGTCACCCGAGCAGTCGACCTCGCTGTGGCAGGCGGGGCAGACCAGCTGGGTGGCGACGCCGGCCTTGTAATTGAGCGGGCTGCCGCAGTTCGGGCAGTCGAGCACATTGTTGGCGCCCTTGAGCTTGCCGGCGCTCTGCAGGATCTGGTCGCCATCGCGCAGCAGCTGGCAGTTGAGCTCCGCAAGCGTGACCGGCGAGCCGACATAGAGCCTCGGGGCGGCATCCGAATAGTCGATGGTCAGGAAGCGGTCGCCCGAGCGGCAGTCGACGACCTTTGCTTCATAACCCGCGCCGACGACAAAGGGCAACTCGCCCTGGCCGCCGACACAGCGCGCCGTGCGCACATCGGTGGCGACAAAGCTGCGCCCGGCGTGTTCAAAGCGGAATTCGGGCCGCATCTGCTCGAAGGGCGTGGCGTTCTTGGCCGGGCCGATGTCGAGCGTGACCATGTACTGGCCCGACGCGTCGGCCAGCCAGCCGCCCTGGCCGTCGTCGAACATCACATACCATTCGTTCCACAGCCCTGCGTCGTAATGCAGCTGGATGCGGCCGACGACGGTGAAGCTGCGTTTGGCAAACGTGCCCGAGGTGCCGATCTGGATCGGCGAATAATCCTCGAGTACCTTGCCGATCTTGCCGATGTCCCTGACCTCGTCGGCATCGCGCAGCACGGTGCTCTGGCAGTACTCGCATACGGCGATCGTCGAGATCGTCGAGCGGAACAGCACTTCGGCGCCACAACTGGGGCAGGCGGTACGGTACATAAAGTCGTTCAAACCTCAACGCAGAGGCGCAGAGACGCAGAGAAAACCGGAGAAGCAAATGTCATCTGTGCAAGCATGGAATTTCGCATTTCTCCGCGCCTCTGCGTCGCTGCGTTGGGTGTTGATTTCCGGTGAAGCCCGGGTAGGGTGTGCAAATCCCACTGGGATTTGCGCACCGCTCACCCCAGCAACTTTTTCAGCACTTCGGCCTTGGCCGTGTCGTAATCGGCCTGGCTGATCAGGCAGGCGTCGAGCAGGCCCTTGAGCTTGGCGAGTTTGGCCTGCGGATCATCCGCTTCAGCAGCGGCCGGCGCTGCGGGAGCCGGCGCGGCAGGCGCCGCTGGCGTGCTGCCGGCGACCATGCCGACGCCCACGCCGCCATCCGCCCCCATGACCACACCGGCCGCCGCCGGAGCGACAGGCTGCTGGACTGCGCCCGGATTGAGTGCAGTCTGCATCGCGCCCGCCATCACCTGGCCCATGCCGATGCCGGCGGCCATGCTCGCGCCGATGCCGGCCATGCCGCCCTCGTTCTGCGCGGCCAGCGGAATCGCGTTGGCGGCCTGGTACTGCGTGTAGGTCTGCATATTGCCGATCATGCCCATGCTGATGCGGGTGTCGAGCGCCTTTTGCAGTTCTTCGGGCAGCGAGACGTTTTCAACGGCGAAGTTGTCCAGCAGCAGGCCGTACTTGGCGAATACCGGAACCAGCGCTTCCCTGATCTTCTCGCCCATCAGGCCCTGGTTGCCGGCCATGTCGATGAAGGGGACGCCGGAGGCGCCCAGCGCGCTGGTCATGGTGGAGACCACCAGATTGCGCAGCTGCTGCTCGACCTCCTCGCGCGTGTAACTCTCGCGCGTGCCGCTGATTTCGGTATAGAAGAGCCTGGGGTCGGCGATCTTGTAGGAATAGATGCCGAAGGCGCGCATGCGCACCATGCCGAAATCCGCATCGCGGATGGTGATCGGCTGCGGCGTGCCCCACTTGCGACCGAGCTGCAGGCGGGTGCTGAAGAAGTAGACATCCGACTTGAAGGGCGACTGGAACAGCTTGTCCCAGTTTTTCAGGTAGGTCAGCACCGGCAGGGTCTGCGTGGTCAGCTTGTACATCCCCGGCGCAAACACGTCGGCGATCTTGCCTTCGTTGACGAACACCGCTGCCTGTGATTCGCGCACGGTGAGGCTGCCGCCGTACTGGATTTCGTTGTCGGCCATCGGATAGCGCCAGGACAATACGCCATCCTGATCCTCCTGCCATTCCAGGATGTCGATAAACTGTTTCTTGATGAATGAACCGAGACCCATGTTGCTGACTCCAGTGACTTAGATCGGTTTGTGGGTATTGATCGGCAGGGCTTCTGCCGCAATGGTCATGCCAATATGCGTGGCTGGGTATGTGTCAGGACAGGCTGCCGGCGTTGATGATGCCCACTGCCAGCGACACGCTGCCCGAGAAGGCGCCGACGGCGATGTTGTTTTCGATCAGCGCCTGCGCGAGCCCCTTGATGCAGCGGCTCAGCACGATATGCACCAGGATCTGCACCAGCATGGCCAGCGCGCCCCAGATCAGGAAATAGTGCAGCATGTTGACGTGCCAGGCGCTGGAGGCCAGCGTGAGCGAGAAGCCGATCAGCGCGCCGCCGTAAGACAGCGCTGCCGCCGTGCAGCCTTCGCGGATCAGTTTCAGCTCGTCCAGCGGCGTCACTTTTGCATACAGCACGGAGAACACGAGCAACAGCGCGATGCCGCTGCCCAGATAGCTCAGATAAGTCAGCAACAGCGGCAGATACGTGGCGAACATGCGGGTTCCTTGCGGCAATCAGGCATAATGCCGTTCATTCTTACCCAAATTACAAGTTTTTGCCATGAGAGACCGGCTGCTCATCCTTTCCGTATTCGTAGTTGCATCTTGCGGACTGGCTTACGAGCTGATTGCCGGTGCACTGGCGAGCTATCTGCTCGGCGACTCGGTGCTGCAGTTCTCATCCATCATCGGCACCTATCTGTTTGCCATGGGGCTGGGTTCGCACTGCTCGAAATATGTGCGCGACGACCGGGTGCTGGCGACGTTTATCGATGTCGAACTGCTGGTCGGCCTGATCGGCGGGCTCTCGGCGCTGTTCCTGTTTCTGGTGTTCGCCTGGGCCAGTGCACCGTTCCGCACGGTGTTGTATGCGCTGGTGGTGATCACCGGTGCGCTGGTCGGCATGGAAATTCCGCTGGTGATGCGCGTGCTCAATCAGCGCAAGACGGCCTTTGCCGACATTGTCAGCCGCGTGCTGACCTTCGATTACATGGGCGCGCTGGCCGTCTCGCTGCTGTTTCCGTTGGTGCTCGCGCCCAAGCTGGGGCTGGCACGCACCGCCTTGCTGTTCGGCGTGCTCAATGTCGGAGTCGCGCTGTGGACGACGCGAGTGTTTCGCAAGGAACTGCCTTCGCCGTTTGCCCAATATTTGCGCGGCGGGGTGGTGATGATGGCGCTGGCCGGTGCCTTTATCGCGTCCGAGCGGCTGACGGCGTTCAGCGAAAAGGCCATTTATGGCGATGAGATCATTCATGCCGAAAGCACGCCGTATCAGCGCCTGGTGCTGACCAAATGGAAGGACGATCTGCGGCTGTACATCAACGGCAATCTGCAGTTTTCCAGTCGCGATGAACATCGTTATCACGAGGCGCTGGTGCACCCGGCGCTGGAGCGCCTGCCCTGGGCGCGGCGCGTGCTGATTCTCGGTGGCGGCGACGGGCTGGCGCTGCGCGAGGTGCTGCGCTATCCGAACGTGCAGGCCGTGACGCTGGTCGACCTTGATCCCGCGATGACCAGGCTCTTCAGTACGTCGGCGCCGCTGTTGGCGCTCAACAAGGGGGCGCTGCTCGACAAGCGCGCCAGCATTGTCAATATGGACGCCGGGCTGTGGCTGGAAGGCGATCATGGCGTGTTCGATGCGGTGATCATCGATTTTCCGGATCCGAGCAATTTTGCGCTGGGCAAGTTGTATTCCCTGCCTTTCTACCGCCTGCTGGCGCGGCATGTGGCCGAGCGCGGGCTGGTGGTGGTGCAGTCCACCTCGCCGATGCATGCGCCGCGCTCCTACTGGGCGATCAACAAGACGCTGCAGGAAGCCGGCTGGCAGACCACACCCTACCACGCCTATGTGCCTTCCTTCGGCGAATGGGGTTTCATCCTCGCCGGCAGGCAGGGCGGCTACCAGCCGCCGCAAGCGTATCGCCTGCCGATGCGCTTCCTTGATGCCGAATCGACACGGCAAATGTTCTTCTTTCCGCCGGACATGCAGCCGGTCGAGGTCGAGGCCAACCGGCTCAACAACCAGTCGCTGGTGCATTATTTCGAGCAGGACTGGTCGCGGGTGATCCGCTGATGCTGCTGAATCGCCGTCGCATGCTGCAGCTGGGGGCGGCCATGGGGGCTGGCTGGCTGCTGGGCGGCTGCCGCCACCCGCTGCAACTTGGCTTGGATATCACCGGGTATTGGCCGGGGATGCAGGAGGGCCATTGGCTGCGTGGCAATACCCCTATCCCCGCCCCGTCCGGTGAGCGCAAGGTTGGCGTGGCGATTCTCGGTTCCGGCGTGGCCGGACTGTTCGCCGCCTGGCAGCTGGCGCGGCAGGGCCGGCAGGACATCCTGCTGGTCGAGGGCCCCGAGCGCTATGGCAACTGCGCCGCTGGCAGCATGGGCGGCGAGCCCTATCCGCGCGGCGCGCATTATCTGCCACTGCCGTCGCTGGAGTCGACGCATGTGCGCGAACTGCTGTTTGAAATGGGGGTGATCGAAGCCGATCCATTCGGCGAGCGCCCGCGCTACGACGAGCGCGTTCTCGTGCATGCGCCGGAAGAGCGGCTATGGGTGGACGGGCGCTGGCAGGAGGGGACGCTGCCGCGGATCGGCATGGGCGCGGACGAGCTGGCGCAGCAGCAGCGCTTTCTGGATTTTGTGGCCGGCTTGCGCGAGCGCAAGGGCCGCGACGGCCGGCGCCTTTTCGTGATTCCGCTGGCGCTGTCCTCCAGTGACCCCGAGTGGCGGGCGCTGGACAAGCTGACCTTTGCCGCCTGGCTGAAGCAGCAGGGCTACACCGCGCCCGGACTGCTGTGGTATCTCGATTACGTTTGCCGTGACGATTACGGCGCTGGCAGCGCCGAAGTCTCGGCCTGGGCCGGCCTGCACTATTTCGCCAGCCGTGGCGGCCATGCCGCCAATGCCGAAAACGGCGCGGTGCTGACCTGGCCGGACGGGCTCAACCCGCTGGCGCGGCACATGCTGTCCCGGCTGCAGCCGCAGCAGCGCCTGCCCGGCATGGCCGTGCGCGTGACGGATAGGGGCCGGCATGTCGAGGTGGATGTGTTCGACGTGCGGCAGGGCCGCAGCGTGCGCCTGCTCGCCGACCAGGTGATCTGCGCGATGCCGCTGCACGTGGCCAGCCGCGTGGTGACCGGCATCCGCGATCTGGGCTACGACCCGGAGCGGCACGCCTTGCCGCATGCCGCCTGGCAGGTGAGCAACTTCCTGATCGACGCCTTTCCCGAAGAACCGCACGAGCATCCGCTGGCTTGGGACAATGTCGTGTATGGCAGCAACAGCCTCGGCTACATCAACAGTACCCACCAGCTGATCCGCCAGGGCAAGCCGGCGCAAAGCGTGTTCACCGCCTACCACGCCTATTCCGGAGTTGACCCCCGCGCGCTGCGGCACCAGCTGGAGCGCGCCAGCGCCGACGATCTCTACGAAATTGCCGCGCAGGATCTGCACGCCGTGTATGGCTGGCGCTGGCGGCACTACGTGAAGCAGGTCGAAATCACCGTGCGCGGCCACGCCATGAGCACCCCCGCCCCCGGTTTTCTCGACAACCCGGGCCTCAAGGCACTGAGGGAAGCCGACGGCCGCATCCGCTTCGCGCATGCGGACCTGTCAGGCTTGTCGGTGTTCGAGGAGGCGGGGTGGTGGGGGAGCAGGACGATTGCTTGATTGGCTGGCGACAGATAGGCTGGTGGGTATTGTGATCAAGGCCATGTTTTTCGAAGGCTACCATCCTATACAGTAGGCTTATGGCCTGATTGCTATCAGGCTAACCCCCGCTAGCCGTGATGCACAGGCATGGCTTTCCATGACCCTGAATCCACAGTCTTCAATGAGCCGCAGAAGATTCTCGGTGCTGAACAGCTGCTGGCGCAAGGGGTTGCCCCAGCATGCCATTTCATCTTCCGTTTCCTTCATTTTCCAGTATGGGCTTGCGCTGTTGCTGATGCTGGCAAGCAAAACCCCGCCGCTGGCCAGCAGTGAAAACGCCTTTTGCAAGTAGTCGCGCGGAAAGGGGGTCGTCTCCAACGCACCTTGCAGGGATATCACCTCAATTGTTTGGCCAGAAATCTCGAGATCAAGAAAATCAGCGTGTGCAGTTTGGCCACCCAGCGTTTGCAACCGTTCTGACATCCGGTAGGACGCGGACAGTCCGGTCAACGCGGCTCCTTGTTCGAGGGCTGAGGCGTAAACCCAGGGCGTGTCTGGATCAACTTCCAGCCATACAAGTGGGTAGCCACGCTGACGCAGTGCCCGCCATCCTCCCGCATTTGCGAATGCTCGCTCGACTAGCTGGCCCGCATCATGGCGATGCAGCATGGATGGATCGGAGCGCTCGGATGGGCACATTTCATTCAGCTGCTCCTGCGCATCTTCGCTCCAGTAATCGAGCGTATAAACATGCTCGCAATCCGCGCATTGCCCCCAGTGAATGCGTTGTGGCAGGCTGGTGGCGGCTTCGCTCTCGAATTCAAGCTGTGCGATTCGCTCTCCGGCCAGATCTTCGCCGCCACACACAGGGCATTTTTCCTGGGGATGCCGCCACTTTTCTGTGTCTCCATCGGTCGTCGCATCAAGATTGACTTCCACGGTCGGGATGCAATCGGCAAATGGCACTTCTCGTTGAGGGAGGGCCGGAACGTCGATATCAGCCGGTGGCAAGCCCGTTTGCCAGCGCTCGGCCATCATGGCGTAGGCGCGCTCAAGATGCCGGGTAAAGCGCTCAGTATCGAATAGCGGGGCTTGGAGGCGCATCTGGACCAGCTTCTCTTTTAATGCGCGTAGCCGCTCTGGCGATCTGGCCAGCGCAATCGCTGTTTCGCACAGCGTTTCCCAATCGGGCTGGATCAACTCGGACATCCCGCACGCGGTAAGCAGGCTGGCCGAGACCCGGCTGGCAAAGTGGGTTCCCGGCACGGTGAGCACCGGCACGCCAGCCCACAGCGCATCGCTGGTCGTGGTGTGGCCGTTATAGATGCGCGTATCGAGCGCAATATCGGCCAGGCTGATGCGGGCAAGGTGCAGCGCGGTTGCTGTTTTTGGGGCAAAAATCAGCCGATCTGCGGAGATGCCTCTTTTTTGCGCTTCGGCTCGCAAGTTCTGCTTGGCCAGCTCACCCGTTTCCAGTAGCCACAAAACGCTTTCGGGAATGGCCGAGAGAATGCGCATCCAGTGTGTGAATGCTACTTCTTCGATTTTATAAGGCTGATTGAAGCAGCAAAATATAACCCCGTTTTTAGGTAATGTATGCTCATCCCGGGAAATGGGGTTGGCTGCAATTGCACGTGCATTGTCATTGCATTGATAAGTTTCGGGAAGCCTGCAGAGTTTTTCCGTATAGAATGGTTTGCTGGATTCCGGGGTGACAATGCCATCACTGATGATGTAATCAATGAAATCAGCCCCGCTGCTTCCAGGGAATCCAAGATAAGAGGCAGATATTGGAGCGGGGGTTAAGGTGAAAATTCCAAGTCGGCTTCCCTGGGTCGGTCCTTTCAGATCAATCAAAATGTCGATGGCATCCGAATAGATGCGCCGAGCTGCTTCCTCATCACTAAGGTTGGTTATGTCAACCAAGTTATCAATTGCATTGACAAAACGCTGGCGTTGTTCCGATTGATCGGCCCTGCTATGACAGTAGGCAAATATTTCGAATGTCTTCCTGTCATGCTTCTCGAATACGCCAGCCATTAACTGTAGGGTTGCATGGTTATAAAAATCGCTAGAGACATAACCAATGCGTAAGCATCTAGGGTGGCGGATTATAGAGTGGTCGAAAAGTGCAGACTTCTTTCCAAATTCATGCAGTGTTGTGGCTTGAGCTGTTTGTTTGTTGATTTTCTCGTCCATGCACCATGTTATATTGCTAAAGGCGGACTCATGGATATTTTCCGATTTATTTGTTTGATGATTTTCCTGGTAGTGGGTGGCCAGTTTCTGGAATAGGTGCCAGTCGCAATTGTACTGTGAGAGATATAGGGCCTGGTCATGGACGGTGTCTATGTTTTGCGAAATTTCAAGAGAGTGGCATATGGCGTGATATGCTTGGTCAAAGTTGCGGTTCGCCATGAAGATGGTGGCGGAAATAAATAGCTCTTCAGGCTTATTGCTATTGTTTAGTAGCCATTTTGCATGTGGTGTAGCGGCACGATACCATTCACTTTTATACAAGCATTGGCAGAGCAAAGCTCTGGCCTCGGAAATGGTTGGTTGAAGGCGAATGGCATTTTTTGCCAGTGTGATGGCTTGCCGTGCATCCCCTGCCATGTGGCAGCAGTAAGCTGCGTAATAGTAGCAGTAAGCTTCATGCTGCCCCCCTTGGATTGCGAGAGTGCGAAACTGTTGGGCGGCTTCAGCATGACGTCCAAGTTGTCGAAATGCGTGAGCCTGTATCCAGGTAATTGCAGGCTGTGTATGAATGTTGTGAGGCAACTCCTGAATGAAATCCAGAGCTTGCTGTGGTCGTCCAGCTTGTAATTGGCCTTGCAGTATCTGCTGCAGCTCGGCTAAATCTAGATTGTCTTGCACGCTGATTTCCATGTTGTTGTCACGTATGTTGTACAGAACACCTTCTTGGTACAGATTTCCAGCGTGTTGGGAGGTGACTGTCGTTAGGTAAAATTTGGACCTGATAGATAATAGGTTTACCCATGCAAAGGAAAGCCGGATTAGCGACCCTTCTCAGAAAATTCTAGAAATCCGCCGTTCCCGTATAGGCAGAAACCCGGCAATATAAGCAGCATGCTGGCTGGCCGTGCGTAGACGAGCTGATGCGTTGTCAATCAAGAGGCGCATTGAGTGGCAATGGCTTTACGGATTAAGCTGATAATTTGAGGTTACATCAATAAATCACAATAAGTGATCGGGCATCCTGTCCAGTACCCGATCACTTGGAGCGCTTTTAGCCACGCAGCCAGGCTTGACGCCATACGTCTAGATTTTTTTCCAGAATCCAGTTCTCCATAATGTGTTGGCGCAAATTGTCTCCTCGTCTCGCCAACTCATCCCGATCAGCAATATGCTCGCGGATCGCATTCACCCAATCATCCACCGATGCGCCGACATTGACAATCGGAAAGCCACGATAGGACGGTAAGTCGCTAGCTATGACTGGGTAACCAAGAATGCCAAATTCAAGGATACGAAGTGAAGTACGGCTGCGATTGAATCGATTATCCGTAAGTGGAGCAAGCGCAAGATCAAGCTCTAAGTAAGCAAGTGCCGCAGGGTAGCCTGAAATATGCACACCCTGATGATACTCGTGAACGTAAGGCCGCATTGCTTCGGGTACTGTTCCCAGAAAGACCCATTCCACTTCGTTGTGAAGAATTTTTACCACATCCGCAATCATTGCCAGATCCGGTCCATGCGTACTTCCCCCGGCCCAACCAACGCGCGGCTTTTTGCCTAGGCGGCGGGCCGGTCTCAGCATTCCCCAGCGATCCAACGGCATAAAATTTGGAACAATAACGGTTTCCTTGGCCCATTCCGCATAGCTTTCTGCAATCAACGGTGTGCTTGCTATCAAGCGGTCGGCAATGGATAGCGCCTTTTTCAACTTGTCCGTTCGCTCTAGCGCATCGCTCTTCGTGAAGTCCGGATGCCAGCTTTCCGTGATCAGGTCATCAAGCTCATAGATAATGAAGGCATCAGTACGGTCGCGGTAGCGCTGCATTGCTGCAAGCTGGTGATCTTCCAGTTGACGCTGGAAAATGACCGAGTCTGGGTTGATGCGCATGATTTCACTGGGGCCATACAGTCGTTCAGTGATTGAGCCATCAAGCATGCCTTGCCGCATCAATGCACGCATTGGCGCCTTGACACGATATTCTCCGCAGCCGAAATGATCGGCTGGGCAGGCTAGCGCGAGCGGCGCAGGACGGAAACAGCGATGCCCTGTAAGGGCTGGATCGGTTTCAAGTGCCGCAGTGCGGCTAGCCAGCGTTAGATTGGGGTTATATGCCGGGTCGTTGGAAATCACCTCACGCCAGCGCGTGAAGAATACGTTGCGCTCTAGTTCAATGCGTTCGTTGCGTGCTTTGGTTGCGGCAGCTGGCTGGCGTCTGGCTAATTTGTGTGTGGTTTTCGAGCCATCGTGCAGCAGCCTGGTTGAAGGAGTCCAAATAATGCGTTTGCCAAGTTGCTGTCGGATTTTCAAGCAAAGATCGACATCTTGCAGAGTCAGTGTCAGTACCTCCGCATCCATGCCGCCCACAGCCAGATAATCTGCTCGCCGCAACAGCATGCAGGCACCTGTGACCGCAGAGTATTGCTGGAGCAGCTTGTTGCGGTTCATCAGCTGCGTGTCTTCGGGGCGCGTATCGATGAATACATGCTCGGCAGGCATATGATCGATACCCAACACGATCCCGGCATGCTGGATCTTGCCATTCTCAAAAACCAGCATGGGGCCAACGACTCCTGCATCGGTTTCTTCGGCGATCCCAAGCATTTTGTCTAGCCATTCTGGGTCGAGAACCTGAGTGTCGTCATTGAGCAAAAGGACATACTCGCCATCGAGTTGTGCAATAGCTTCATTGTGCATGGCAGAGAAATTAAATGGGGCATCATAAAGAATAATATCCGCCATGCCGCGTTGCTTAAGATCCTCAAAATAAGCCAGTATTTCCTGCTGCTGGCTTTGATTGTCAATAATATGAATTTTGTAATTTGGGTAGCGCGTTAGTGAAACTAAAGAATCGATGCAGCGCTTCAAATCAGCCAGTCCATCGCGGGTTGGAATTATAATGTCAACGATTGGAGTGTTATTCGTGCGGTAATCGATTGAAAAATAACGCCCTTCGAATGAATTTACTTCGGCCTGCCAACCCAGTGAGTGTAAATGGCGATTTAAAGCCTGTTGAGCTAGATTCTGCTCTTCATCTGGCGTGTGATAACTAAGTCTGCCATTTTCAAAACGGTGGTACAAAATTTCGGCAATATGCCCTATATGTTTTGGCGCGAGACGCGCACTGGCGCGCAGAGCAAAGTCAAAATCCTCGCAGCCTTCGAATTCAGCATCAAACCCTCCCAGGCTGGCAAACAGTGCACGAGAATACAGTGATAAACCACCGATATAGTTGCTGCTGCGCAGCAAATCAGCATCAAAGTCGGGTTTAAGCAATGGAGAATTTCGCTCAATTTTAATGGTTAAGGTGTCCTCATCGGAATACAGCCATTGCAATTCTGGATTTCGACGCGACATATTTGCCAGCAGATACAGTGCTTCGGGGGCTAGTCGGTCGCCCGGATAGATTCGCCCAACCCAATCTGAATTAGTTTTTGTCAGAATTATGTTGGTGGCCTCTAGGCTATCATCATCATCACTTAGAGTCTGCCAGGAAATGCGGCTATCACTAGGTAAATCGGCTGGAGGGGGGGAGAAAGAGATGATGTCTAAGTTCCAGTGCGGATAAATTTGTGCAAGTAGGGCAAAGCATGTGTCACGGATTTCTGCGTGTTGCTTTTCAACTGCAAAGGTCGTGATGGTTACCTTTGGATAGATCCCCCAATAGAGCATACTCTTCTCATAAATCGACAATGGAAGTGCTGATTTACGGTGAAGGTCGAGCCAGATGTCGTAGTAATTTACATTGCTATTTTGGGATGGGGGCTTTAGTTCCGCGTGGTCTAATTCTTCAATTTGATTGTGCTCACGAAAAATCTGAGGGTCTTCGTTAGAGTTATAATTTATCGTGCTATTGGTTGGCTCCGATTTGCTGATAAGGAGTGATTGATGAGACAGTTCTTGCCATGACAATAATTTCAGACTGTAATGGGTTGATATTGCAGCTGGGGAATAATTTTTCTTTGCTAGTCCAAGAATAAATGTAAAGGTGTCCAGCCACGCAAGCCGGGATTTATCCAAAATTATCCTATCTGTTTCATTGATGGCCGCGCGCCAGCAGTAGTCAAATAGGAGGTCGTTGCTGGTGGCTATTTTTTCTAGGAGGGCAACACTTATTTCTCTTGCGCGCTCTAGGATGTACGCGATTCGTATATTGCATTCTTCAACATATTTTTTAGCAAAGAGCGTGCTGTTAAAGTTTCTTTCTGTGCCTGCGTCAAATATGCAAAGGGCTTCATCGATGTGGCGAAATTTTCCTTTGCCTTCATTGTCTCTTGCGAGTTCTATATATCTGAGGCTGAAGTCAAAATCAGCGGCCCAGTCGAACCGATAATCAAATCTTGGGATTTCACCGACTAGTGTTCTGAAGAACTGTGAAGAGGGGCCGCCCGGGGTATTGCCATTCAACATGCATTTAATTACTGTCTCGTTTGGGTCAAGAATGAAGTCGTTGAATTTTTTTATTTCCGATTCTTGGGGTTCCCCTTGTAAAATTACTTGGTTGCGAACGGAAACTAAGGAAACTGTGCAATCATTAGCGAAGGCGTCAAGTGCATTTTTGCATGCTGTGGGGGCCAGTTGGTCATTAACCATCATTAGTTTGAAGAAAGGTGAGCAAATAAAATTGATCGCCCTGTTCCAGTTGTGCGTTCTTCCAATGTTGCAGTTAAAGTGAAAGTATACGACACGTTCATCCATGTCCGCGAATTTCATGGCGATTTTCGATGAGTTGTCTGTAGAGTCGCTGTCGATAATAGCAACCATCAGATTTACATCTATTTGATTTAGTATGCTTTCGAGGCATCGGGAGAGATTTTTCTCTGCGTTAAATATAGGTATTGCTATGAATAGTAAAGGTTTTGATTTCTTAAGTTTTGCGTAACGATCTTTCGGATATGAGGTGCATCCGATTTCAATTTGGTCGTGGCTTGATATTGAATGCTGATTTATATTGTTTTTTATTGCGTGGCTTGATATTTCATTTGCGTAGTTGGTGGTGATTTTGCGAAGGAGCTGATTGTTGGCGCTTCTGACATGGCGATTCATGCCACCCAGTGTCGCATCATTGAAGCCCAATTTAATGGTATGGGTTGATTCATTGAGCGTGGCAAGCCATTCCAGACCATGTACTCTTGCACTTTCAATTAGGCTTTGGTCGAAACCCTCGTTTAGATTATCAGAGAGCGAAGAAATGATTTTCGTAGTTGGGGTAGAGCATGCTTTGCCGGGAGTGTATGAGCGCGCAAGGGAAAGCCAGTCTTTGTGCACCATTATGCTGCGAGGGTTGATATCACTTTTTGGGTACTTTCTATTAGAAATACCAAATTGCTCTTCGGTGTCTAGAACGATGAAGTTCGCAGCTATGAAACGGTTTGAGTTTTCGATATTGCTGACGGAGAGCGGGAAAATTGACACGTCTTTTTTAGCCCCGAAGGTAGAGCTCAAAAGTCCCCTAAGAATATATTGCTCGGGAGTAACCGACATTTGCCAAGTGCCAAGCTCTTGATAGAGTACGCTGGGGTAGAACATGCTGTGTATATCGGTGTATTCAGCCTTCTCTTGAGAAAACAGAACGGCGATATCATTCTTTTCGCCGAATGCAGCCCAGTCTGAAGGGTGAAATGGATATGGTGAATATGGTGTTGCTTTTCTTGTAAAAAAACTGGGGATAATGATTCTTTCAGAAAAGGCTATCCAGTCTGGCTGGCGCTGTGGCCACTCTTGCGTGTAGTACTTAATTAAGTTTGCGCTGGTGAATATGATATCAGATCTTATTTTGCATATATAATTACGCGTCGCAGCCTTGATCCCTTCACGTACACCAATTAGTAGCCGATTAACGTTGTTTTGCTGGCCGACAACGCCAGGATCATCTAGCAGGAGTATGTGGTCTGCATCCAATTTATCGAGCGACTCGCCCTCCCAGGTCGAAATTATTATTTCTGCCCCAGGGAAGTGCTTTCTAATGCTGGAAATACAGTCAAGCGTCGAGTGGTGAGGGGGCCTAGATATGGATCCCTGAACGATAAAGGTAATGTCTTCAGGTGTCACTTTGCATTCCTGTACGTGGCTTCGAAGAGCTGTAAATCATGAGGAGTTCCTAACCCATGCATTTTTTCTCCAATGTTGTAGCTGGCTACTACCCCTCCTCTCTCAATTAGTATATTGAATACTGGAGCGACATAAAATTCGTTGTTGACCATGCAGTTTCTAGATATTATTTCTTCCGCTGCGGAAATAAAATCACGGCCAGTTCGGAAGTTATATATACCTGTGGTAGCTTCGGATGAAATAACTTGCTTTTCGACAACAAGATCGATATATCCGTTTTTGCCTTTTCGAACGTATGACCATTTTGGGTCACTGGCGGGCATAGTCATTATTACGCCGTCGAATGTGTTCTCTGTGGAGAATTTTAGATAGTGATCAAAATTTATGTCGACGAATTGGTCGCAGTTTGCAATTGTCAGTGGTGAGTCATTGTTGATATAGTCTTTTGCGCAGAGCACGGTTCTTAGCGCACCATCGGTCACGTCTTTAACTGAAATTATTCTTGATTTGTGACATATTTTTCTAATTTGGGAGTCTAGGTCATAATCTCGAATATGAGCTTCTTGGCAAATGAAGATGAATTGGTGTTTGAGGTCTGTTTTTATGTTTTCAATGACCCACTGAATCATTGGCTTGCCAAGTACAGGGATTAGGGGTTTGGGGGTTGTATAACCAGCGTCGGCGAATCTGCTGCCTCGCCCAGCCATGGGGATTACAATGTTCATTGTATTTAATCCACGAGGTATTTGTCATTAAGTTCGCCAGGAACTTTAACTACAACGGTTCTGGCATCAGTTATGGCTTCAAAATCAGTGGCATTCCCTGGTGGTATTACGATTATATCGCCTTTTTCGTAGGTCTGGCCATTCATCAGAATTGTTCCATCGATCACTACTGTCAATTCTGTAGATATTTTATGGTAGTGTTTCGCTTCTTTTTCGCCTGCTGCGTATGTTTTTATTCCTACCTCCGCGGCTTTTGTTTCAAATGCGGTTGGCTTGAAATTGCCGACAAACCACCCTTTTAACATGTCGTCAAGGTTGAAAATTTTTTGATTCATTGTTTATTTCCTGCCAAGAGTGATTCATAGTCCTGAATCTTCTGAGGGGTATAAAATGTGAAATAATGTTCATTCTTAATTGGGGTGGCATATGTTCTTTTGCCGTCAAGAATTAATTCGTTAATGGTTGGTGCTATGTAATATGAGTCATTGACGGATGCATTTTTGAAAATTGTGTTCATCGACGCCTTGACAAAGTCTCTACCGTTTTTGAAATAATATAGCCCGGCAATTGCATTTCGGCTTATAGGTTTTTTTTCAACTGCTTCAGTGATTGTGTGGCCATCTAGTCGCAGGTAGGACCATCTTGGCAGTACTGAGTTAAAATATACGCACCCAGCGTCTGCTTTAGCTCCTCGAAAGGTTGGGATGAATTCTTCAATGCCCGATAAAAAAAGTTGATCTCCATTTGCAATAATCAACTCGTCTTCGTTGTTTATGTGGTCGACGGCGAGTAAACAACTGCATGCGGCTCCTTTAGTAATGCCTTCGGAGCGTATTATTTTTGCGTTGCTTGTAATGAGGGATAAGGTTCTGTCCAAGTGAAAACGTTGACAGTCTTCTCGCTGCACAATAAATATAAATTGGCTATCTTTGTGTAAGTCACGCAAATTGTTGACAACAAGCTCAATGATTGGTTTTCCATGTATTTCTATGAGTGGAAGTGGATAAAAATACTCATCCTCTGGAAAAAAAAGAGACTTGCCGGCTAGTGGTATAAGTATATTAACCATGGTGGCTTTCGATTTCGTTAATCTTGGATATGATATTTTGATAGTTTACGTCGTTGACGGTGCTGACTTCAAATACATGGGCCCCTGACTCTATGCCGGCTTTAATCCCGTTTGGGTTGTCTTCGATGATTAGACATTCTTCGGGGAGTAATTTAAATCGCGATATTGCTTTAATGTAGATTTCTGGATTTGGCTTTGAGTTTACAACATCTTGATTTGAAAGGTAGAAGTCAATGTGACGCAGTAGATCGGCTTTCTGAAGCATCATCTCAATGGTTTGCTTTATTGAGTTTGAGCATACAGCTATCAAGTAACCATTTGATTTTAAATTCGAAAGCGCAAACTGATGCTGAAATTGTGGCTTGCAGTTGGCGAACACTAGTTCAGAAGTGAATTGTTGCTTTAGATTATTAATGAACTGGTGTAGTCCAACTGGAAGTCCTCGGTCAATCGACAGCATCTGCAATTTTTGCTTTGTAGGAAGTCCATCGTATGTGACTAGATGCTCGTATTTTGAAATTTCTATGCCAAAATATGATAATGCTCGATTGAGGGCTGAATAGTGCCACTCTTTTGCATCAATGAGGACGCCGTCCATGTCAAATATGACTGCCTTGATTTTAGTCATTAAAGTAGTCCCTGGCCTCTTGGGGGTAGTCTGTGCATAAATAGAGTGATTGTGATTTGTAAAGCTGGCTGTTTTTTATAAGTGCCCAGAGTGGTTGGTGTTCTCGATTGTGTAGTTCTGGAGATACCAAACACACCTTGGTGGTTTTAATTAAAGACTTGATATATGCTTCACTTGGCCAGTCGTGATTAAACATGTCGAGCCAGATGCCTGCGCACTTGTTGATTAGTGTGGGTGGCTTTTCGTATTCACTGATTCTTGCGAAGGTTGCCAAATTGAGTTTTATATAGCTCAGCATGTCTGGAAATGACATGTCAAATATAAAATAGTCAGATATGTCGTGGCGAATGAGCTCTGCTGCTATCAGGTTGGCGAGACCGTCTGACTTTATATTTAGGGCAAGTGGTCCGGCTCCACGATACTTTGTGCACAACTCTATAAATTTACGCGCAGGCATTTCTTTTCCTGAGGCTGGGTTGTGCGATATAACTAACAGTCCATTATGGTCACGAATGTCCGTTTCGATGCCGAAACCACTTTCAAGTGCGCGATGAAAGGCATGGTAGGAGTTTTGCTCATTCTGGTTTATCCAATATCCTCTGTGGCTTATTATTTTCATGGGGTATGCCTGCTAATGGTTGCTTGTTGTATTGGAAGCTCTGTCTATGCTATGTCGACGTAATGAATATTCTTCTTCTAGGTTTAAGCTAGTCATTCTTCCTTCTTTATGTCGGTAATAAAGGTTTTCAGGAAGATGGAAGGCTTCGGATTCGGGTAGGGTTTTTGCTGCTCTTACGGCAATATCGAAGTCTTCGACACCTTCGAATGCGAGATCAAATCCGGAGAGTTTACTAAATAGCTCTCGTCTATAAAGGTTTAAGCCGCCATGATAATTGCTGCCATCCGTTAGTTCATGCTGGAACTGCGGATTGGAAATCGGATTGTGGATAGTGCCATCTTGGCTTATTTGCATTTCATCGCTATAAATCCACTGCAAATACGGAGTGGTATGTAATTTCAGTGCAAAATGAAAGAGACCCTCCTCGGGTAGTCTGTCGCCAGGATAGATTGCGCCAACTAAGTCCCCATATTCGTTCATTAATATTTTGTTTATAACTTCTAAGCTGTCATCATCATCGCTAAGTCTGTGCCAAATGATGCGTGAGTCATTTGGAAGGCCTGCGGGTGCAGAGTCGAAGCACACGATATGGAAATTCCAGTTCTCATGGATTTGTGCCAGTAAGGATTGACAGGTTTGTATAATCAGGTCGAACTGGCTAGTCGCTACAAACGAACCAAGAATAATTCGGGGTGGGTGTGACCAGCCTGCTTGAGCCAAACGATAAAGTTCTTGCGATGGTGGCAATCGGATGGCTGCGCTGGCTTGGGCGGCACTATTTGCTACGCACTTTTCCAGTTCTAATTTAAGTGCGTGGGCGCGGGGACGATCATGCCAGCTGGCCCGCAGCACATAGTCATAGGCGGTTGCGGTCAGCATCCTCGGCTCACCGAACAGCTCGATGTCTTTGCCTGCAAGCTTTCCTGCGATGTTCAGCTGCAGATCAGCAATTTCTTTTGAAGTGGTTAGCGCTCTTCCGGCGATCTGGTTGATGCTCCAGAGCTGTGCAGCACGGTTGATTGTCGCGGCGATTTCCATTCCAATTTGGGCGGAATTACGCAACACATTGTCACCAATGCTGAGGTTGCCGCCATGAATCCTGTATTCGGTGAGGATTTCCGGGAGGCGCGCCATTTCTCCGATGGCCAATAGCCGGACCCATAGATCATAATCATGCAGGTAGGTTAGCGTGGGCTCCAAGCCTCCCTGCATTTTCAGTGTGTTGGCGAGAATTAGTGCGGAAGGAGCATTGAGAAAGTTGCCATGCAATAACTGATAGCGCAAATTATTGATCGGCATATTGAAAAGTGCAGCTTCTTCATCAAGTTTCTGGTCCGGAAGTCCTTGCGCGTTGATTGCCCGGATCATGGTAAAAACTCCGACATGGTCGGGGTGGGATTCCATGAATTCAACCTGCTTGTGAATACGATCTGGCAGCATGCGGTCATCGGAATCCAGCAGGGCAATATACTTGCCGCGCGCTTGCTGGAAGGCATGATTTCTGACGAGGCAGGGGCCGATATTTTCTTCGAGCAGAAACGGCCTGATTTTTTCCGGGTAGGCCTTGGCATACTCGGCGATGATGCCGGGTGTTGTGTCGCTTGAGCCGTCATCGACCACGATGATTTCGATATTCGAATAGCTTTGCGCCAGCGCGGAATCGATGCTTTCACCAATGAAATCTGCGCGGTTGTAGGCACAGATACAGATGCTGACCAAGGGGGGCATGGTGCTTCCTTTAGTTTTTTCGGCCGATATAAAGCACGGATTGCGGGGTGATGCCGTGCCGAGGGAATTGCCCGGAGCCGAAGTGGCTTTCGCTCAGGGCCTGCACGGTAAAACCGCCTTGCTGCAGACGAGCCACAAAATCATGTTTGCAGTACATGCGAAGGTGATCGTTCTGGCCAAAACGCCGCCAACGCTCTTCGATGCGTGTTTCGTGCGGATCTTCATCGGTGCTGGTGGCGCTTAGCAGGATGGGAACCATGAGAATGGCGACCCCGCCCGGCTCGAGTACGCGATACAGCTCGCGGATCGCCGAGGAATCGTCTTCGACGTGTTCCAGTACGTGGGAGCAAACAATGAAATTGAAGCTGTTATCACGATATGTTCGCATGTCGCAGATATCGACGCGCTCATCGGCCAAGGGCGAGGAGAGGTCAGCCGAGCGATAGAGCACACCCGGGAGATTTCTTAGCATCTTCCCCAGCGCTGGTGCTGGGGCTATGTCCAGGATGCGCAAAGGCGGGGGGGTGTATTGCGCCAGATGGCGCCAAATGAACAGCGCATATAGCCTGTCCCGATCCGAAGATCTGCAACTGGGACAAAAATGCTGTCCTAGATTAAGTGTTTCAAAATCGTCCAGCGAATAACGTGCCCCAACTTGATTGAAGATCGCATGGAAATCGGCGGGCAAGGGGAAGAAATTTGGACTGTTCTGATGACAGACTGGGCAGTGTGGCATAGGTTCTTGGGTATGCTGGTGTGGTCTTTTTTTGTAAGGGACTCATCGGTATACCCGTGGGGGCATTAGCGCGCCTGACCGATTTGCATGACTATGTGCTCCAGTGAGGTCTGCGCGCGCACGTCATGCAGGGTGTGCCCAGCCTTTTCCAGTTGCGCAAGCTTTTCCCATAACACATCGCGATGTGCCGTAAGCACCCAACTGCCCGAACTGTCCTGCGCCATTCCGGGCAAGGGGGCCGTGCCTGCACTACGGATCAGGTAGTCATTGCTCTGCTGCATGATGTCCGCCAGCGTGGTGTTCAGGGCGATCTGGCCTTTTACGATCATTACGAAGCGGTTGGCCAATCGTTCTACGTCGTGCAGTACGTGTGACGAGAAGAAGAGCGTGCCACCTTGCTTGTGGTAGTCGTCAAGAATGTCCACCACATCCTTGCGGCCGATGGGGTCAAGGCCAGAGAGCGGTTCGTCAAGTATCAGCAGCTTGGGTTTGATTGCCAATGCATGTGCCAGCGCAGTGCGCTGTGTCATTCCCTTTGAGAAGCTGCGTATGGTTTTCTTGGCGACAGTCGCTAGGTCGAAACGCTCCAGCCAGCCCATGCAATGTTTTTCCAGATTGTCGACTTTCAATCCGTGCTGGCGACAGCCCATGGTCAGTGTTTCGAGTGGGGTAAGATAGTCGTAAAGATAAGGGTTTTCTGGGGCATAACCAAGCCCGGCGCGCGCATCTGGTTTGCAAACGTCGACGCCGAATAACTGCGCGCAGCCATTGTCGGCACGGATGGCACCGGTTAGAACGCGGATGGTGGTGGTTTTGCCGGCGCCGTTCGGGCCGATAAAACCGACGGCTTCGCCTTCGGAGACGCTGAGGTCAATGGCATCCAGCGCCTGCTGGGTTATGACACGTGCGAATTTCCTTTGTTTGTAGCTTTTGGAGAGGGAGCGGATTTCAATGGCATTCATGGTGTTGCCCGGGTTTGAAATGGCAGGATTAACTACTGTATTCGTTTGGGGCCTTGCCTGATGATCATGATGGGCTGGCCGTTTGCGTCGACGTCATAACCGATACCTAGCGGGTCAGCCGGAACTTGGTCAAGTAGGCCGGCGACTACCAGATCTTCTAGATTGCCAATCGGTTTGCCATTGAGCTTGCGGTATTCGTGGGCTTTTTCTCGTAAGATTTGCAGCCGGAGAATGCGGTATTGGCGGGCCAGCAGATGTTGTTTCAGGGCCGGGTCTCTAGCTGTTTGTCGCAAGTGTTCTATGGTTTTGATCGCCAGATCCAGGTCGTCGGTGTGAGTGTAGAACTTTGACGCCATGTGTAGATAAGCATCGCGCTGTTTGCTGTCGTGCGTAGTTGCGGCGGCTTTCTCGAAAGCTGCGCCTGCTGCTTGGTAATTGCGTTCGAATTGCCAGTGGTTGAAACCCAGGAAAAAATACGGGTTCGGGTCGTTAGGCAAAGCCTCCGCCGCACGGATCAGAATGCGCTGGGTGGATTCCAGCTCGCCAGCCCAGGGCAGGATGGCTTGGGCAATGTAGTAGTTGTCATTGCTGCGCGGATTGAGTAGGGATGAATCGTCCTGAACGCGTGCCAAAATGGCATAGTCGCTGGCTGTCAATTTTTCAACGCTCAGGAATAGTGCGCGTAGGGTGCCAATATTGGCGGCCAGGTAGCGGTCGCCACCGGACAGTACCGTTTGCATCGGTGGGGAGATTGCGACATTGATGGCATCTGCTTGCAGGGGGGCACGCTGTTGCAGCAGGTAGTTCGTCGCCGGAATATAAATCGCCAGCAGAGTGCCGAAAAACGTCAGACCAAGTGTGACGGATTTGCGCATGACTTTGGGTCGTACTCAGTTGAATTGCCGACGCTGAAACGCCACGCAGGCTAGAACAAGCATCATCAGGCTGAAAACCAGGGTCTGGCTTGCCGCTGCAGCGATGGCGGTCTTGTCGGGGGCGATTTGATACAGGGCAATGTGGCGAACATCTAGCCGGCTGAGGTCGGGAAGGAGCCAGCCGAAGCGCTCAATGCTGGCGCTCACCGCCTGCACTCGTGTGATACCCTGGCTCTCGGGCGAGGCCAGGTATGACAGCGTTGGCCCTATGCTTCTGGCGCAAATGGCAAAAGCTAGGCCCATGAAAAATGGCAGCATCGGTACCGTGGCGATACTGCTGACCAGTAGCGTGAAGCTGCTGACGGCGAGCAGATCGACCGCGAACAGGGCGATGGTCAGCCAGTAGGCGCCGGCGCCTGCTACGGCAGTGGTCTGTTGATAATCCCCTAGCGCCAACTGGCCGGCTATCAGCGTGGCTGTGGCTAGAAAGGTTAGGGCCAGGGAGATCAGAATGAAAATGCCGAGGTATCTGCCGACAAGGAAAGTGTTTCGCGACTGTGGATAGGATAGGGACCAGAGTATGGTTTTTCGTTCAACCTCTTTGGCGACGAGTTCCTGCACCCAGTACAGCGTCAGCAAGGTCATCAGTATCCGAAGCACCGAGATGCCGACGTCCAGCGCCACTGTTTGTGGCTGACGTGGTGAGAAATTACCGCCTAGCCAGGCTACACCCAGCAGCAGCAGGCTCAAGACAAGGACAATGCGCGCGCCATGGTTGCGATGGCCCATGCGCAAAGTGTTCAGGGCGATTGTGGAAAGCATGGTGTGATGCCTGCGGTGGGTTACGCGCGATTGAGCCGGGGCTTGCTTTTGCCAAAAGCAAAAACCACCGTAAAGGTGGTTTTTGCTGGCCGGATCAGCCTTGGCTGATGCTTAGCAGCCGCCGCTGGTGGCGGTAGGTGCGCTGCCGGAGGTGTAAGCACCGGTGGTCATCGAGCCGCCGTTGGTGGTCAGGCCGAAATTGGTTTTTGCATCGACGCTGTTGCCGCAGGCTGCAAAGTAGCCAGTGGTGTCGCTAATGCCCATACGCACACCATTGGAGCCCGTGAAAGTGAAGGCCACTGCTGAATAGCCGGCAGTGTCAATCGAGCAGGAGAGTGCGGTAGATTTGTTCGTTGCAGATGTGCAGGTAGAGGCGGCACTCGCTTGCTGAGCGGGGAGCAGAGCGCCTACGGACATGGCAGCGCTGACGGTAAGGGTCGCAATTTTGGCTTTTTTCATGATCAATGTCCTTAATATAACTAATGGCTGTAGCTTTACTGAACCGCGTTGGCGGCAACGGCTGTAATCAGATTCTTCACATCGGACTGAGCGGCCTTGTCGCGGGACTTGCGCTGATAGTCGGAAAATGCGGGGATGGCGATGGCGGCCAAGATACCAATGATGGCAACTACAATCATCAGTTCGATCAGGGTGAAGCCTTTCTGTTGCTTTTTCATGGTGAACTCCGTTTTGTGTGGGGTGGCAATGCACTGCTGAATTCTGGCAAAAAGCATGCCAGGGGTTTATGTGGGGTCAGTGGAGTCTCTATTGAACCGCTTGGGTGCTCACTGCTGTGATCAAGTTTCTCACGTCACTTTGTGCTGCCTTGTCTCGACTGCTTCGCTGCGCATCGAAAAAAGTTTGGAGGGAGATGCTCGCTAAAATGCCGATGATGGTCACCACGATCATCAGCTCAATCAGTGTAAACCCACGTTGGTTCATCGCGCACTCGCATTCTTGGGTTGTTGTTGTCGCAAGTATTGTCTGAGCAGGGATCGTGCCAGGTGTGAGCGATGCGGCACCCGGCGTGGCAGGGCTTGGCTGACGAAAATGGTCACTGGCCTGCCGAAATTCGGGCTGTCTGGCTGTGCCGGTGTTGTTTTCATGAGTTGCGCCGCCCCGCTGTCAGGTGCTGCGCTTGTGATAGGCCTCGGGCTCGCCTTATGATTTCAACTGGCCTGCCTGTATGTAGGCTGATCTTTTTTGATCGAGGCCGTTTGACTGGTCAGCCGCAGCGGATTGCCGGGCTTGCCTACTTGCCTGTCCGGTGATGGCGGGAAATGCATTATTCAGATTAGATTTCATTAAGAGGTGCGGTTCAATGAGCAGTCTTGCCGGCGTAAAGGTCATGGTGATCGACGACAGCAACACCATCCGCCGCAGTGCCGAGATTTTTCTGGGGCAGGCGGGGTGCGAGGTCATTCTGGCCGAGGATGGTTTTGATGCGCTGGCCAAGATCGCCGACCACCATCCCGACCTGATCTTTGTCGATGTGATGATGCCGCGGCTCGATGGTTATCAGACCTGTTCGCTCATCAAGAAAAATCCGCGCTTCAAGGCCACGCCGGTCATTATGCTGTCGAGCAAGGACGGCCTGTTTGACCGTGCGCGCGGCCGCATGGTCGGGTCGGACGAGTATCTGACCAAGCCCTTTACCAAGGACAGCCTGCTGGCCGCCGTTGGCGCGCATGTCCAGCCGAATTGACGCCTGCGGCATTACTCTTTAAGTTTCCTCATTTTCGACAAAGTCAAAGTACAAGCACATGGCTATCAAGAAAATCCTGATTGTTGATGATTCTCCGACCGAGCGTCATTTCCTGGGTGAGCTGCTGACGAAAAACGGCTTCCAGGTCATCGCTCTGGAGTCTGGCGAAGAGGCAGTGGCCAAAACCCGCGATCTGCAGCCCGACCTGATCCTGATGGATGTCGTGATGCCGGGCATGAACGGTTTTCAGGCTACCCGCACCATCAGCAAGGATGAAGCGACCAAGCACATCCCCATCATCATGTGTACCTCCAAGAATCAGGAAACCGACATGGTATGGGCGCGTCGCCAGGGTGCGTCCGAGTACGTGGTCAAGCCGGTCGATCCGCAAGAGTTGCTGACCAAGATCGGCAAGTTGTGACAAAAATTGTCACTCGTTGTCGTGATGCTGCCCTTCCCGGATTTGCTACCTGCGAAGAGGGAAGTGCCAGGCCTCGGGTAGGCCGGCATCGACAGAGTTGAGTGAACAAAGCTTTACAGACAAGAACAATTCTCTTCCGGCTTGGCCGGGAAGGAAATGGGCCACAGGCTGCATGCCGCAGCCTGCTGGGGTGTGAGGGGAGAGGGCAATGGCCAAACGTGTCAGCTTGCGGGAATATCAGGAAGGGGTGGTTGCACGCTTGCAGTCTGCCGCAGCGGTCGCCCAGGTCGATGCCCGTCTTGGGGTTCAGATTGGCGGTCGCAACTGGCTGGTTGATCTTGCCGATGTGGCCGAAGTGATGCCCGTGCCCGTCATAGCCGGTGTGCCGCTGGCGCACTCCTGGTTTCGTGGTGTGGCGAACATTCGCGGCAACCTGGTCAGTGTGGTTGATGCTGCCGCCTTTTTTGGCGAAGCATCGCTGGCACTCAATCCGGCAAGCCGCTTGCTGCTGATCCAGCCCCGTTTGTTGCCGCATGCGGCGATTCTTGTCAGCCGCATGCTGGGCCTGAAACATCTGGCCGATTTGCAGGAAGAGCCGCAGCAGGCCAGCGATGTGCCCTGGCTGGGCCCGTGTTACCGGGATGCCGCCGGGGGCAGCTGGCATATCCTGAACGTGAACGAACTGGCAAGTACACCAGCCTTTTTGCAGGCAGGCATCGCATAACAAAGCAAGACAGCACGCATATTCAGTGCGGCATGAGGAGAGGGTAGCATGGCAATCATGGAGCGTATCCGCAGCCTGTTTTCCGGAGCGGGAAAGCAAGGGGGCGAACAGCCGGCTGCAGCGAAGAAAGGTTTCGACCCGCTGAAAACCACCTGGATTCTGGATCGCATCCGTGTTCCGGATGCCGATGAATCAAAGCTGCTCAAACCTTTGCCATTCATCGGCCACTGGACCGCCCGCCAGCAGATGGCGCTGCTGCTGCTGGTGATGCTGGTATCCGCCCTGCTGTTCGTCGTGCTAGCGCTGCTGTCATTCCAGGCGTCCAGCCGCAATGCCGAGCGACGTTCGATCGCCACCGAAATGCAGATGCTGTCCCAGCGCCTGGCGCGGGCTTCCACCCAGTCCGTCCAGGGTATTCCGGCCGCCTTCCCTGTGCTCAAGGAATCCTACGAACGCTTCAACGAGAGCCTGGCGCAGCTGCAGGAAAGCCGCGGCTTTTTCTCCTTCAGCATGGGCGTCGATGACGGCATCGAACGTGTGAGCAGCAACTGGGAAGCGAATTTCCGCCCCAATCCCAACAAGGTCATTCCCAACGTTGAAACCATTCTGCAGCAGAAGGCTGCGCTGGAAGCCGTGGGCAAGGCGGTGGAAGGCATCAACGCCAACGATGCCAACCTGCTGGAACAGATTCAGCAATTCAGTGGCTCGCTGGCCGAAAATGGCGCCACGGCGCGTGAAATGGAAGCCGCCAGCCAGCTGGCGATGCTTTCGCAGCGCATGGCGAAGAATGCCAACGCCACCCTGGCCAGCGAACTGATCAATCCGGATGTGGTATTCCTGCTGGGCAAGGATGTGGCCACTTTCAAGGACATCGTCGACGGTTTTCTCGAAGGCAGCGATGAGCTGGGGCTGCGCCCGGTTTCCTCGTCGAGCCTCGTTACCGAACTGGGCGGCATCAAAACCTCGTTCGCAGATTTCGAAAAGGTGGTCACGTCCTTCTCGAAAAACATGCAGCCGCTGGTCAATACGCGTCTGGCCAACCAGAACATCGTGAAGCAGTCCGAAAATCTGCTCAACGACACCAAGGAACTGGCCGAAGCCTATGAAAACAAGGCCGGCAACCTGATTACTACCGTGCTGGAAATCGTGCTTGCCGTACTGGCTGCCGGCTCGCTGTATTTGCTGATCCGCGTGTTCAACCAGGAATCGGTGCGCCGCCGGATGAATTCCGAAGCGGAAAACCGCAAGAACCAGGACGCGATTCTGCGACTGCTGAACGAAATGTCCGATCTGGCCGATGGTGACCTGACCGTGCGTGCGTCGGTAACCGAAGACCTGACCGGTGCGATTGCCGACTCGATCAATTACACGATTGAAGAACTGCGTACACTGATCGGCGGAATTAACCGCGCAACCGAGCAGGTAAACCAGACGGCAGGGCAGGCGCAAGCGATCTCCAATGAACTGCTGGCCGCGGCAGAGCGCCAGTCGCGTGAAATCGAGCAGACCTCAAGCAACGTTGACCAGATGGCCCGGTCGATTCAGGGCGTATCGGCGAATGCCGCGCAATCCGCGCAAGTGGCCCAGTCCTCGCTGGATGCCGCCGAGCAGGGCGCCGATGCGGTAAACAACCAGATCAAGGGCATGGGCGAAATTCGCGAGCAGATTCAGGAAACCGCGAAGCGCATCAAGCGCCTGGGTGAATCCTCGCAGGAAATCGGTGAAATCGTTGAACTGATTTCCGACATTACCGAACAGACCAACGTGCTGGCACTCAATGCCGCGATTCAGGCCGCAGCCGCCGGTGAAGCCGGTCGTGGTTTCTCGGTGGTGGCGGAAGAAGTACAGCGGCTGGCCGAGCGCTCGGCCGAGGCGACCAAGCAGATCGGCGCGATCGTGAAGACCATTCAGACCGATACCCACGACGCCGTTGCGGCGATGGAAGTATCGACTCAGGGCGTGGTGGAAGGTGCCAAGCTGTCCGATGCCGCCGGTACGGCACTGACCGAAATCGGTCGGGTATCGCGCGAACTGGCCCGCCTGATCGAGACGATTGCCCGTGAAACCGAGGCGCAAACCGAGCTGGCCGGGCGCGTGACCACGGCCATGCGCGACATTCTGTCGATTACCCAGCAAACCACGAACGGTACCAAGCAGTCCGCCGATTCGATTGGCCGGATTACGGCTCTTGCCGGTGACCTCAAGTCCTCGGTATCCGGCTTCAAGCTCTCCTGATCGGTTCCACGGTCATTGTTTTCACTGTGTGCTGCCGGCCGGGATAAGCCCGGCCGGGCGCCACTCTGCAACGGGGTTTCCCCATGAGCGTTCATACCGAATTCGATAAAGGTTCGCTGGTCTGGGTAAAGGGCGAGATTGACAGCGCCCTGCAACGTTCCCGCGAAGCCTTGCAGCAAGCCGCCACCAGTGGTGATGCCGCCTCCCTGCGCCATGCCCGTACCCATTTGCACCAGGCTTATGGTGCGCTGGAGCTGGTCGAACTGGCCGGCTTGGCACGATTTTGCGAAGAAGCCGAACAGCTGCTGATGCATCTGGAAGGGCAGGCCGAGGTCGAGGTGCCGCCGGTGCTCGACCAGGCCCTGCTGGAAATGGCCCAGTATCTCGAGCGGCTTTCCAGCGGCATGCCCAATGTGGCGCTGGCGCTGTTGCCCAGCTTTCGCGAGCTGGCCAGCGCGCGCGGCGCAGAGACATCCGGCGCGGAGCTGTTTTTCCCGCAACTGATGCTCGATTTGCCCGACAGCCTGCCGGTGCACAAGCTGGCCGCCAGCGACTGGCCGGCCTTTGTGCGCCAGCGGCGTGCGCTGTTTGAAAGCGGCCTGCTGCGCTATCTGAAGGGGCAGCCCAATATTGCCCGCGTCATGGCCTCGGCACTGGCCGATCTGGCCAAGGTGCAGACCAGCTCGGTGGCGCGCGCCTTCTGGTGGACGGCCACCGCGCTGCTGGATGCACTGGAAAGCTCGCGCAATCTGTCCGCGCTCGATCTGCCGCCACGACAGTTGCTGCTGCGCCTGAATCTGCAGTTGCGCAAACTGGCCGAAGGCTCGAACAAGGTAGCCGAACGCCTGTTCCGCGACATGCTGTATGTGCTGGCCCAGCTGGATACCGACAGCAATCTCGCCCATCTGCTGGTCAACAGCTTCGAGCTGCATTCGCTATTGCCGGATCAGGACAGCGACATGTCACCGGCTGCGCAATCCGCGCAGCGCGAAGCGCGTCGCCTGCGCGATGAACTGGCGCAGCTGAAAGATGCCTGGTCGCGACTGGCTGCCGGTCAGCGTGACCGCCTGCCCGCCGTGCGCCAGCAGGTGGACGACTTTGCCGCAAAGCAGGCCGCGCTGGCATTGCCGGAGCTCGCACGCCTGTGCAGTGGCCTGCAGCAATCCCTGACGCTGGCTGCGGATGCGGTCAGCGAAGCCTTTGCGCTGGAATTCGCCACCGGCCTGCTGCTGGCCGACCATGCGCTTGCCGCGTATCCGCTGCAGGCCGATGACTTTGAATTGCAGGTCGATGCGCTCCTGGCCCGTCTGCAAAACCCTGGCCAGGGCGGTGATCTGCCTCATCTGGACGTGGTGAGCCAGGCCGCGCAGGAACGTTTGCTGCTGGCGCAGCTGGCGCACGAAATGCGCATCAATCTGCGCGATCTGGAAGAAGTGCTGGATGCCTTCTTCCGCAATCCCGAGGCGCGAGCCGATCTCGGACGCGCCGAGCCGATGCTGCGCCAGGTACAGGGCGCGCTGATGATGCTGGAGCGCCCGCTGGCCGTCTCGCTGCTGGAAGAATGCCGACTGCGCATCCAGCGCTATGCCGGCACGGACGAAGCCATCGAACAACAGGAACTCGAGCGGCTGGCCGAAGCGCTATCCGCCCTGGGTTTCTTCGTCGACGATCTGGAGCAGGGCCGCGATCAGGAGCTGACCTTGCAGCCGCTGCTGGAGCAGCTGACCGGCAAGAAGCACGCCGCGACCGCCGCCCCGGAAGAATTGCAACAGGCGCTGGATGTCGAGCAGGAGCCGGAGCATCTCTTGCCGGCAGGCGCCGTGGCCGAGCTGCATGCACCGGTGGAAGCGGTGGTGCCGGCCGAGCCCGAGCCGCAGCGCCCGCTGCCGGTTTCCGAAGCCGCTGTCGATGCCGAGCTGCTCGAAGTCTATCTCGAAGAAGCCGTCGAAGTGCTGGCCACCATCGCCGAGCATCTGGCGATTTCGCAAGCCAATCCGCATGATCGCGAAGCGCTGACCGTGATTCGACGCGGCTTCCATACGCTCAAGGGCAGTGGCCGCATGGTCGGTCTCAATCAGCTGGGCGAGGTTGCCTGGGTGATCGAGCAAGTGCTCAACAAGTGGCTGCAGGCCGAACGCCCGGTTTCACGCGCGTTGCTGGAGCTGATCGGTAGTGCCCACCAGTCCTTTGCGGGCTGGGTGGCCCAGCTGCAGGCTACCGGCGTCGCTGCCGTGGAAGCCAGTATCATCGAGCATGCGGCGGAACAGGTGAAGGAAAGCCTCGACGCGCCAGCCGAAAGCGCCGATGCCCACGCTGGCGCGGCCAGTGATCTGGCCGAGCCGCTGACGGTCAGCACGCCCGACGAGCTGCAGATCGGCACCGTTACCGTGTCGACCACGCTGTTCGACATTTTCCGCGACGAAGCCGCCGAGCGGCTGGCCACGCTGCAGCATGGCGTGTCCGTCTTGCAGGAGCGCGGCATTGTCGAGGAAAGCTTTGTGCTGTCGGCGCACACGCTGGGCGGCATCGTCTCGACCACGGGCTTTCGCGAGCAGGGCGAGCTGGCCTACGCGCTCGAGCATGCGTTGCAGCAGCTGGGCGCCGATGCAGTGCAGCATGTTGCCATGTTTGTCGAGGCCGTTGGCCTGCTCAGCACCATGCTGGAAGACATTTTTGCCCAGCGCGCACCGCAGGCGGCTCCCGACTGTGTCGCCCGTCTGGAGGCCATGCGCCCGCAGGCCGCAGCAGACGAGGACAGCCTCGCCATCGAGCTGGACGCCGACGAGCCGCTGAGCGTGCCGCTGGCCGTTGAGCCGGCTGCAGACATGCTGCCGGCGCTGGACACGGACTTTGCAGCCGCCTTGCCGGCGGCAGAGGCCTTGCCGCTGGAGGCACCGAGCGCGGCTGAGCCGCTCTCCGAGCTGGTTTTGCCTGATTTCGACACCACAGCAGCTCCGCAGCCCGCCGCCCCGCAGGCAGCCGATGAGCCTGCCGCGGTATTCGCCGATGAACTGTTGCTCGCAGACGTGGGCGAGATGCCGCCACTCCGTGCGGTTCAGCAGTCCGCTGCCGAGCAGGCGTTGCCCGAGCTTTCCGCCTTCGAGCTCGACCTTGATGCTGCGCTGGCCGAATCTGCCCAGCTGCTTGCGTCCGACGCCGCTGCGCCGGCCCCCGCAGAAATCGCCGCGCCTGCCGAGGCTGCGGCTGAGTCTGTAGAAGCCCCCGCGTTTGCCGAATTGGCCAGCATCAGTCTGGATGAGCCCCTGGCCAGCGAGGCTGGCCTGCCCGAGCCGCAGCCGGAATTGCAGGATGCCGGCGAGGCGCTGGTGCTTGAGGATCTCGAGCTCTTGCCAGAACTGGAAGCCGATGAACTGCTGACGCTCGATCTGCAGCTTGGCGAGACAGTGGTTCCGGATGGTGCTGAAGTTGTCGCCGCAGAGGGTATGTCGTCAGAGCCCAATGAGGTTCAGGGTTCTGAGGCTATCGATCTTGGGGTATCCTTGCCGGATGAAGGCGATATCCTACTGGAGGCGCCGGCCGCCGCAGCCACGGAAACCGTTGACGCCTGGCTTGAGTCTCCGCGCCTTGCGCCCGAGTACGAGCCGGCGGCCGAAGCGCCTGAGCTGATCCTGGATGCCGTGACGGGCAGCGAAGTCAGCATCACGCTGGATGAAGCACTGCCGCTGCCCGAGGTACTGCAGGCCGAATCCGAAGCCGCAGTCGAGTTGCAGGCGCAGGCGGTCGAGCCCGCTGCCGGGCCGCTGGGGCCGGAGGCGCTGCTGTCCGGCCTGCCGCTGGCCGCCGCTGGCGTAGCCAGTGCTGCCGCCATGCCGGAAATGCTGGCCGGCGAAGCCGTGCACGCCGAACTCGACCCGGCACTGGCCGACGACATCGACGAACAACTGCTGCCGATCTTCATCGAAGAAGCCGATGAACTGCTGCCGCAGCTCTCCGGGCAATTGCGCGCACTGGCGGCACCCGATGCCCCGGTGGAAGAAGTCATCAAGGGCATCAAGCGCACGCTGCACACCATCAAGGGCAGCGCGCGGATGTCTGGCGCCATGCGCATGGGTGAAGTCGCCCACCACATGGAGTCGCGCCTGATCGAAGCCGGCGGCGACATCGGTCCGGCCTTGCTGGCCGGTCTGGATGCCGAATACGACCTGATGCTCTCGCTGTTTGACGAGCTCAATGGCCGTGCTGCTGCCGCTCCGGCGGCGCCTGCCGACGACGAGGCCGCGCCCGCCAGTGCGGTACTGCAGGCTGCCGTGGCGCGCGAAGCGCCGCGCCAGCTGCTCGCCGCCGCCGAAGGCGACAGCAAGACCTCGATTCGCGTGAAATCCGAGCTGGTCGACCAGCTGGTCAACCAGGCCGGTGAAGTGGCGATTTCGCGGTCGCGCATCGAAGCCGAAATGCTGGCGCTGAAGTCGTCGCTGATGGACCTGACCGAAAACGTTTCCCGGCTGCGCACCCAGCTGCGCGAGCTGGAAATCCAGGCCGAGTCGCAGATGCAGGCGCGCAATCGCGAGTTGCAGGACAGCCACGGCGATTTCGATCCGCTGGAATTCGACCGCTTCACCCGCCTGCAGGAAATCACCCGCTTCATGGCCGAAAGCGTCAATGACGTGGCGACCGTGCAGCACAACCTCTTGAAGAATCTGGACGAATCCAGCGCCGCGCTGCTGGCGCAGTCGCGCATGACCAAGGAGCTGCAGCAAAGCCTGATGCGCGTGCGCATGGTGCCGTTCGGCAGCGTGTCGGATCGTTTGTATCGTCTGACCCGTCAGGCCGGCAAGGAAACCGGCAAGAAGGTCAACCTGGAAATCAAGGGCGCGCGCGTCGACATCGACCGTGGCGTGCTGGAAAAAATGATTTCGCCCTTCGAACACATGCTGCGCAACGCCATCGACCATGGGCTGGAGTCGCCCGAGGCGCGTCTGGCCGCCGGCAAGTCCGAGTTTGGCGAAATCCAGCTGGAAGTGCGCCAGGAAGGCAACGAACTGGTGCTGCAGCTCAAGGATGACGGCCAGGGCCTGAATCTGGAGCGCATCCGCGCCAAGGGCATCGAGAAGGGCCTGATCCGCGCCGACCAGGAGCTTTCGCAGCAGGACATCTGTCAGCTGATCTTCGAGCCGGGCTTCTCCACTGCCAGCCAGGTCACGCAGCTCTCGGGCCGCGGCATCGGCATGGATGTGGTGAAGAACGAGATTTCCAACCTTGGCGGCAAGATTGATGTGAGTACCAGCGCCGGTCAGGGCTCGACCTTCACCATCCATCTGCCGCTGACGCTGGCCGTCACGCAAGTGCTGCTGGTCAAGGCCGGCGAACGGCTGATCGCCATCCCGTCGGTGATGATCGAGCAGGTGCAGGAACTGAAACAGGAAGCACTGCAGCGCCTCTACGACACCCGCGAACAGGAATGGCTGGGCCATCGCTACCGTTTTGCCTATCTGCCGCGCCTCTTGGGCGATGCCACGACGCTGCCGGAGCAGAAGCGCTACAGCACCGTGGTGCTGCTGCGCTCCGGCGCCGAGCGGATTGCGCTGCACCTCGACGAGCTGGTGAAGAACCTGGAAGTCGTGGTCAAGCCCATCGGCCCGCAGCTGGCGCGTGTTCCCGGTGTGGTGGGGGCGACGGTGCTCGGTACCGGCGAAATCGTGCTGATCATGAATCCGCTGGCCCTGCTGGCCATGGCGCCGCAAATCAGCGCCGCGGCCCAGCAGGCCACACCGCAGGGCCAGGCCGCCGTGGCTGGCGCCGCCGCGGTGGACGAGCAGCTGACCGTGGCGCCGGTGGTGATGGTGGTCGACGATTCGCTGACGGTGCGCAAGATCACCAGTCGTCTGCTGACGCGCGAAGGCTATCAGGTGGTCACCGCCAAGGATGGCGTCGATGCCCTGCAGCAGCTGCACGACGTGAAGCCCTCGGTGATGCTGGTCGACATCGAAATGCCGCGCATGGATGGCTTCGAGCTGACCCGCAATATCCGCGCCGATGACGGCACGCGCGAGATTCCGATCATCATGATCACCTCGCGCACCGCCGACAAGCACAAGAACTACGCCTTCGAGCTGGGGGTGAATGTCTTCCTCGGCAAGCCTTATCAGGAAGACGAGTTGCTGGGCCATATCCGCCATTTCGCCGGGCAGTAAAGCTTGCCCCCCAAGACAAAGCCCCGCTGCTGCGGGGCTTTGTCTTGGGGTCAGTTCACGTGCGGGCTGTCCAGTCGCTGCGCCAGAAAATCCAGCATGCTGCGCAGCGTGGCAGGCAGGTGCTTGCGCGAGCTGTAGACCCCCCAGATACCCAGCCGGCGCGGTGCGTAGTCGGGCAGCACCGCCACGAGGCTGCCGGCTTCCAGCATGGGCTGCGCCAGATAGACCGGCAGCATGGCCAGCCCGGCGCCGGCCGCGCAGGCCTGCTGCAGCGCGGTGGCATCGTTGGCGCTGAGGTTGCCGCTCACCGCCACGCTGGCAGGCTCGCCATCGGCGCGTCGCGTGAATTGCCACAGGCTCTTGCCGAAATAGCTGTGCGTCAGGCAATTGTGCCGGGCGAGATCGGCCAGCTCGCCCGGCATGCCGTGTTGCGCCAGCCAGGCCGGCGCCGCGCACAGCACGGAGGGGCAATCGGCCAGCCGGCGCGCGATCAGGTTGGGATCGAGCTCGCCGGCGATGCGGATCGCCAGGTCGATGCGCTCCTCGACCAGATTCACCGCGCGGTCGAGCAGCTGCATGTCCACCGTCACGCCGGGATGCGTCGCCACATACTCGGCAACCCGTTGCGCCAGCACCGCATGGCCGAAAGAGCTGCTCGCGGTGATGCGCAACAGCCCGCGCGGCGCGGCATCGCTGGCCGTGGCGGCGCTTTGCAGCTCGCCGCTGAGCTCCAGCAGCTGGCGGCAGCGCGGCAGCAGCTCCATGCCGGCCGGCGTGAGCGTCAGCTTGCGTGTCGTACGGTGCATCAGCCGCGCACCCAGCCAGTCTTCCAGCTCGGCCAGATAGCGCGAGACCACCGGCCGCGACAGATCCAGCCGTTCGGCCGCAGCCGACTGGCTGCCCGTATCGACGACGGTGACGAAAACGCGCATGGCGGTCAGTCTGTCCATGATTTGCCCGAATTTCGCAATAAATCTGTGCTGATTATGCGCTTTTTTGCATGGTTTGCCGCAACTAAGATGCCGCTCATGCATTCACGCACACACCAACACAGGAGCAAGATCATGACTCGCACCAGCACCTTCGCCCGCCGCCTGCTGGCCGGCGCCCTCGTTTCCTTTGGCCTGAGCGCCGCAGCTCCGGCGCTGGCCGCCGAGCCGCTGCAGCTCGACGTCTACAACCCCGGCCACGAGGCCATTTTCCCGGTGACCTCGGTACTGGTATCCGGCAAGCACGATGCCATCCTGATCGACGCGCAGTTTGGCCGTGCGCAAGCTGAAAAAGTGGTCGAAATGATCCGCGCCAGCGGCAAGCAGCTGACCGCGGTCTACATCAGCCACGGCGATCCGGACTTCTACTTCGGCCTGGAAGCCATCAAGGCCGCCTACCCGGACGTGAAGGTGCTGGCCACCAAAACCACCATCGAGCACATCGAGCACACCCGCGCCAAGAAACTGGCCTTCTGGGGGCCGAAGCTGGGCAAGGATGCGCCGGCGACCACCATCGTGCCGCAGGAGTTGCAGGGCGACACGCTGAAGCTGGAAGGCCAGACGCTGCAGGTGCGCGATCTGAAGGGCCCGCAGCCTGATCGCAGCTATGTGTGGATTCCGTCGATCAAGGCCGTGGTCGGTGGCGTGGTGAACTTCAACGGCCTGCATGTGTGGATGGCCGACACGCAAAGCGACAAGTCCCAGCTCGACTGGCTGAAGACGCTGGACGGCATCGCCGCGCTCAAGCCGAAAACCGTAATCCCGGGCCACTATGCCGCCGGCACCGCGCACGATCTCAGCGCCGTGACCTTCACCCGCGACTACATCAAGGCCTTCCGCGCAGCTGCCGCCAGGGCACAGAATTCGGCCGAGCTGATTGCCGCGCTGAAAGCGCAATACCCGCAAGCCGGTGAAGAATCCTCGCTGGAACTCAGCGCCAAGGTCGCCAAGGGCGAGATGAAGTGGTGATTTATACCTTGGTATATATATCCTGCTAGGCCTTTCCTATAAAGGGCTGTGTAGCAATACCCGATAAGGCCGCCTGCGGGTGGCCTTAAGCCGTACTGGGCTCTGCTGAGGGTTGATCAGTTATTACGCAGCCCCGCCAACTTGCCGGGGTGCGAAGCCAAGCACAAGAAAATGCGCGCATTTTCAAGCATTGGCGACAAAGCATCCGGCAAGCATGGGGGGGCTGCCCATCGCGTAAAAATCAATCAAACCTCAACAGAGCCTAGAGCTTCCAGCCCAGTCCGGTGCGGAAGGCCGGTTTGCCCTTGCCAGAATGTCCGGCGCCAATGTTCAGCTGCATGCCCGAGGTGCTGACATGGGTGAAACTTACCCCTATCGCGCTCTGGCCATCGTAATGGCCGATGCCGATGCCAAAGCCGGTTTCTCCGGGCGCCAGCACAAGCTGGGGTACTGCCGCCATGCTCGCCGCTATGCCTCGTGCCGCGATGGTCCGTGCCTGGTTCGATGCATCCAGTGCTTGGTCAAACTGGATGTCAACGTAGCCTTTGTTCGCGGCATCCGTGTCGAGCAGGGGCGCGGCTACATTGCTGATGCGCCGTTCATTGCCCGCGGAGCCGACCGAGAGCGTGTTCTCGGCCTGGGTGCGCGAGCCACTGCCGAGGGCGACCGAATTGTTGTGGCTAGCGATGGCATTCGCACCGATGGCCGTGGCATCGCTGGCTGTCGCCATGCTGCCATGACCGTAAGCTACGGCATTATTGCTGCTGGCGACGCTGTTGCCGCCACTGGCGATCGACCAGTTGCCACTTGCCGAGCTACCACTTCCCAGCGCGGTGGCCGCATCGCCGCTGGCTGAACTGCCATTGCCGAAGCTGCTGCTCTTGTTGCCGCTGGCGGCACTCAGTGCGCCAAGCGCGGTGGACTCGTTGGCGGCTGCGCTGCTGCCCTTGCCGATTGCCGTGCTGGCCAGACCGCTCGCCTTGCCGCCAACGGCGATCGCAAAATTGCTGCTGGCGATGCTGTTACTGCCGAGGGCCAGGCTTTGCACTCCGCTTGCGCTGCTGCCGCTACCGATGGCCGTCGCCTGCGCCGCCGCTGCATGGCTATTGCTGCCCAGCGCCGTGCTCTCATCCTTGCTGGCTACGCTGCCATAACCGAAGGCCGCCGCACTGTCGCCACTCGCCTTGCTGTCGCTGCCGCTGGCGACCGACCACATGCCGCTGGCCGAGCTGCCGCTGCCGAAGCTGCTGCTCTTGTTGCCGCTGGCGCTACTCAGGGTGCCAAGCGCGGTGGAGTCGTTGGCGGTTGCGCTACTGTCCTTGCCGATGGCCGTGCTGGCCAGGCCGCCGGCCTTGCCGCCGACGGCAATGGCGAAATTGCTGCTGGCGCTGCTGTTGCTACCGAGCGCAATGCTCTGCACGCCGCCTGCGCTGCTGCCGCTGCCAATGGCCGTTGCCTGCGCCGCCGATGCACTGCTATTGCTGCCCAGCGCCGTGCTGTTGTCCATACTGGCTTGGCTGCCAAAGCCAAAGGCTGCCGAGTTCATGCCGCTGGCCACGCTCTTGCCGCCGCTGGCGACCGACCACGTGCCACTGGCGAGGCTGCCGCTTCCCAGTGCCGTGGCCGTATCGCCCGTGGCTGAGCTGCCGTTGCCGAAGCTGCTGCTCTTGTTGCCGCTGGCAATGCTCAGGGCACCGAGCGCGGTGGAGTCATCGGCAGCAGCGCTGCTGCCCGTGCCAATGGCCGTACTGGCCTGGCCGCTGGCCCGGCCGCCGACGGCAATGGCGTAATCACTGCTGGCGATACTGCCACTACCGAGGGCGGTGCTGTGCACGCCGCTTGCGCTGCTGCCGCTTCCGACGGCTGTTGCCTGCACAGCTGATGCACGGCTATTGCTGCCCAGTGCGGTGCTGTTGTCCGCACTGGCCTGGCTGTCAAAGCCGAAGGCTGCCGAGTTCATGCCGCTGGCCACGCTCTTGCCACCGCTGGCGACCGACCACTTGCCGCTTGCGAGGCTGCCGCTTCCCAGTGCAGTCGCCATGTCACCGGTGGCGCTGCTGTCCGCGCCAATCGCCGTTGCATTGCTGCCGCTGGCCGTGCTGCCGGCTCCGAGCGCACTGGCGTTGCTGGCGGATGCGCTGCTGTTGTAACCGATGGCTGTGCTGGATGTGCCGCTGGCTTTTCCGCCTGCCGCAATCGCGTAATCATTGCTGGCGGTACTGCCGTTGCCCAGCGCGATGCTCTTGATGCCGGATGCGCTGCTGCCACTGCCGACCGCCGTCGCCTGTGCCGCCGATGCACTGCTATTGCTGCCCAGCGCGCTCGCCTCAGCGCCATGCGCTTCACTGCCATAGCCTAGGGCCACCGCATTATTGCCACTGGCCTTGCTGTTGCCGCCGGTGGCGAGTGCACCTTCTCCGCTGGCTGTGCTGCCGCTGCCCAGAGCGGTGGCGTGGCTGCCATCGGCGCTGCTGTCATGTCCCAGCGCCGTGGCATTACTGCCGGTGCTGCGGCTGTTGCTGCCGATCGCACTGCTGTTTTCGCCACTGGCATCGCTGAGGTAGCCAAAGGCGGCCGCGCCGGTGCCACCGGCCGAGCTGCTGGCGCCGGCCGCAATGGATTGATCGCCACCGGACACACTGCCCGAGCCGATGGCTGTTGCCTGCAGGGCATCGGCACTGGCTTCGCTGCCGAAGGCGCTGCTGCTGGCACCTGCGGCGGAGGCCAGGTTGCCGACGGCGACGGCGTTGCCGCCACCTGCAGAAGCCGTTTCGCCAATGGCGACGGCACGCTCGCCGCTGGCATCGGCATCACTGCCGATGACCACACTGGCAAGGCCGCTGGCATTGCCACCGATGGCAATGGCGAAATCATTGCCGGCAGTGCTGTCTTTGCCCAGCGCGATGCTTTTCTCGCCAGTGGCGCTGCTGCTGCTGCCCACGGCGGTACTGCCCTGGCCGCTGGCATTGCTGTTTCCGCCGACTGCCAATGCATCTTCAGCGGTGGCATGGCTGTCATTGCCGAATGCCGCGCTATAGATGCCGCTGGCCACGCTGGATGAGCCGACAGCCGTGCTGGCCTGTGCGGTGGCACTGCTGAAGCTGCCGACGGCCGTACTGGCTTCACCGCTGGCGCTGCTGCCAAAGCCTTGAGCCACGCTGGCTTCGCCACTGGCATTGCTGCTGCCACCGCTGGCGCTGCTCCACTTGCCGCTGGCCTCGCTATTGCTGCCCAGTGCAAGCGCGCTTTCGCCGTTGGCATTGCTGGCTGCCCCCAGTGCGATGCTGCTGTCGCCGGTCGCCTGACTGTTCGGGCCGATGGCTTGCGCATAGCTGCCCGTGGCCTGCGAGGCGTTGCCAATGGCCAGGCCATGGTCACCCGAGGCCAGCGCATCGCTGCCAATGGCGATCGATTCGCTGGCACTGCTCTGCGCAAAGCCACCGACGGCAATGCTGCGCGAGCCGGTGGCCTGGCTGTCCGCACCCAGCGCCACGCCGTAATAGTCCGTGGCCTGTGCCGTACTGCCGATGGCCACGGCACTTTCACCGCTGGCCGCGCTGTAGTTGCCAACCGCGCTGGCGCCGATGCCCGAGGCATTGCTGTTGAACCCAATGCTGGTGGCGGCTTCCGCTGTGGCATTGCTGTTCCTGCCCAGTGCCGTGCCACGGATGGCCGAGGCGGCGCTGCCTTGCCCGACGGCGGTGGCGTCCTCGGCAGTGGCTTCGCTGCCGGTGCCGATGGCCACGGAGCCGGTCGAACCTGCCGTATTGCCACCGGCCAGTTCGTCGCCGGCGCGGGCCAGCGGGCTGGCTGCCAGCCCGGCTAACAGCAGCGCGGCAAACAGGGGGGTAAAGCGCAGGGTGTTGGTCATGCTCGTCTCCTTGGTATTGTTTTTCGCCAGGCTGACGGTGCCCTGGCTGGACGCTGCGCATTGTCGTGAAGCCGCCATGCCGGATGAATACGCAAATCTGCGTAATTGCAGTGCCGTGAGCCTCTGTCATCCTGCAATTACGCAAAATTGCGTATTCAACGCGGGGTTGCCGGTTTGCAGAATGCGGACATTGCAAACAAGGAGAGCGGTAATGATGGGTGAACTGTGGCGCTGGCTGGTGGCGCTGTGCGATGTGCGCGGCTGGTGGCGGCTGCTGACCGGGCAGGCGGCGGTGGATGTGGTGTTCATCAGCAATCTGCGTGACGAGGCCGAGCGCCAGCGTTTCTTTGGCCGCTGGCGGCCGCGCAGCGGGCATGCCAATGGCCCGCGGGTGTATCTGAACGGTGTGGCCGGACGGATTCGTGGCATTGATGTGACGGCCGAAGAAATGCTGAGCAAGGAAGGGCGCAAGCGGGCGCAGCAGCTCTTCATTGCTGCCTGCGAATGGGCCGAGCAGCGCGGCGCCAGGGTGATTCTGCTGGCTGCTTCAACCAAGCGTCTGTTCGGGCGCGATGGCCGGGCGCTGAAGGCGCGCTTTCCGAATCTGCTCTTTACCATCGGAGACAATGGCACGGCCACCATGCTGTGGAGCGACATCCGCCGTGCGCTGCGCGAGGCGCGGCTGCTGCATCACGCCCGCGTGCTGGTCATCGGCCCCTACGGCATTCTGGGCGAGGCGGCGACCCGGCAATTGCTGGAGGCGGGGTACGAGGTGCTGGGCTATGGCGGCAACGCCAGCGCGCTGGCCGAGATCAGCGAGCGCTACGGCATCGCGGTGAGCACCGATCTGGCCCTGCTCGGCAAGGTTGATGCGGTGATTGCCTGCACACACAGCAGCACGGCCAAACTCGACCCGGCAGCCATCGAGTTGTTGCGCCAGCCGGGGCGGCGCTTGCTGGTGGTCGATGTGGCCGAGCCGGCCAATCTGGACATCGACGCTTATGCCCGTTGTCGCGATGCGGTCGTGCGCCAGGATGCCGGCAATGCCTTCAGCGAGCGCCTGCATTACGTGCTGGGGCCGCTGTCATGGTCGATGCTGATGCTCTCGAAAGGCGTGATTTTCGGCTGCTTTGCCGAGGCGATGGCGCTGTATCACGCGATCCATCAGCGCGGCGAAGTGCATCTGGCGCAGGTGGACTGGTTTGTCGTCGACGAGGTGAACATGCAGCGCGTGGCGCATGCGCTGGACCACGCCCGTGTCGAGGTGCCGTCGCCGCGCTGTTTCGGTACGGCAGTGCCGAGCTTCCGGCTGGGCGAAACCTGATCTGCTCCACATGAGCAGCCGAATAGGATCAGCTGCACGGGAGCGGGATGACGATGCTCATGCAGCTGCCGCGCCCCGGGCGCGAGGCGATGCGGAACTGATAGCCCGATTGCTGGCACAGCGTCTGCACGATGTGCAGCCCCAGGCCGTGGCCGTGGCGCTCGGCGGCCAGTCGCCCGCTCTGGCGGAAGGGCTGCAGCAGCTGCTGGATCTCGGTTGGCGCAATACCGCTGCCTGTATCCCAGATCTGAATAAGTATTTGATTGGGCTGCCGGCGTATACCCATCAGTACGCCGCCGGTTTCAGTATAGCGGATGGCATTGACCAGCAGATTGTCCAGCAGCCGTGCCAGCACGGTGGGCGAGGCGGCGAGCTGCAGGCCGGTGGCGACATAGCGCAGGCGCAGGCCTTTGGCTTCAGCGGCGCTCAGGTGGCGCTGGTAGGCGGCAATCAGCACGTCTTCCAGCGCCAGCAGATGTTCGCCCTGGCCGTGCCGCGCATCGGCGATCAGCTCGCGCAGCAGGCCTTCGGTGTAGGCCAGCGCCTGCTCGATGTGCTCGCTGATCCTTGCCGTTCCCGCTTGCGCCTGCAAGGCCGGGATCGCCAGCCGGATCGCCGCCAGCGGCTGCGAAAGGTCATGCCCGGCGGCAGCCAGCTCCAGTTGCTGCCGTTGGTTGCGTGCCTGCAGGGCGAGCTTGTCGGCTTCGGCCTGCGCCAGCTGCTCGGCCTCCAGCAGCCGCGCTTCCAGATGGCGGGCATGGCTGCGCTGCAGGCTGAACATGCGGTAGCCCAGTGCGGCGGCAAAGCACAGCGCTTCGAGCAGGTAGCCGATCTGCGGCAGCGCAAAGGTCGGCAGGCCGCTCAGTATGCCCAGCACGCTCAGGCCGAACAGCACATTGACGAACAGCAGCAGGCAGATTGCGCCGGCCAGATACCAGCCCGCCGCCGGCAGGCGCTGGCGCAGCGCCAGGGCGCCGGCCAGCAGTGGCAGCGGCAGATGCAGCAGCGCCAGTGGCAGCAGCAGGTCCATGCTGCCGCTGAGCTGGTAATGCACGGCACTGGCCAGCGCCGCCGCCATCAGGGCCAGATAGGCGCGCCACAGCCACGGCGCGCGGCGGCGCAAGTCGAAGAGATTGATGGTGAACGCCGCATGGCTGCAATGGATGGCCGCCTGCAGCCACACCGGTGCAGCCTGATTCCAGCTGCCGGCATTCGGCCACAGCCAGCCAAACAGAAATCCGCCGATCTGCAGCAGAAACAGCACCGCGCACAGCAGCGTCACCGCGTAATACAGATAGGCCGGCTGCTGCTCGATGGCGTAATGCAGCAGTGCCAGCAGCAGCAGCGCGAGCAGGCTGCCGATCACCAGGCCGGTCAGCAGATTGCCGTCGGCAAGGCGCCTGGCATGCTCTTCAGGGGTATGGAGCTGCAACTCAAGTGGTGTATCGCCATGCACGCGGTACTGCAGCAGGTATTCGTGCTGCCCGGCCGCGACATCCAGCGGCAGCGCCAGCCGCCGTCCGGGCCAGGGCCGGGCGGCGTAGGGGCTGTCGCTGTGCAATTCAATCAGGCGGCTGGCGGCCGGGCCGCTGCCGCGATACAGCGCCAGATACTCGATATCCGGCACGCCCACATCCAGCAGCAGGCGCTGCGGCGTGGCGCTGACGAACTGCACGCGCAGCCAGCGGCGCTCGTCATCGCCGCGTACCCAGCCCTCCACCCAGGGCGCGCTGGCGGCCGGAATGCCGGCCGGCGTGTGCGGCAGCGTCTGCACGCGCAGTGCCGGCGTGCCTTCGCCCGCGGCCAGCGGCTTGGCGAACAGCAGCAAACCAGTGACAATCAGCGCCAGCCAACTGCCCGCCATTCCGAATCTCATGCGCTTCATCCTTGCCGACGACCACGTCCTGTTCCGCGAGGGACTGAAATTCCTGCTCGCCCAAAACGCCGATTATCGCATCGTTGCCGAGGCGGGCGATGCCGCCACGCTGAAACAGCTGGTGCAGCAGCACGCCACCGACATGGTGCTGATGGATTACCAGATGCCCGGCGACGACAGCGCGGCCGTGCTGGCCTGGCTCAAGCAGCGCTACCCGGCACTGCGCATCATCGTGCTCACCGGTGTGCAGTCGGGGGCGGTGCTGCGGCAGCTGCTGGATGCCGGCGCCGACGGCCTGATGCTCAAGGAGGGCGCGGGAGCCGAGCTGCTGGCCGGGATCGCCCGCGTTGCTGCCGGCGAACGCTACCTCAGCCCGGCCGCCAGCGAGCGCCTGGGCAGCGTGGCAGTGACGCTGACGCCGCGCGAATTCCAGATCCTGCAGGCGATTGCCGCCGGCCAGTCCAGCCAGGAGATTGCCGCCCGGCTGGTGATCTCGGCGCGCACGGTCGACAAGCACCGCGAAAACCTCATGGCCAAGCTCGATGCCGGCAACGCCATCCAGCTGCTGCAGCGCGCACGCCTTCTGCAATTGCTGCCCTGAAGATGGTGCTGTGGGTATGTGGCTGCAGCCCTTTTCTGTAAAAGGGTGTGTAGTGATACCTGGGGGTGACTGCGGATTCCTGCCGCCTTGCGCAGCCCGGGCCGCAGCGCTGCCGGCTCAGCCGGCAAACCACTGCGGATAGCGCTCGCGCAGGCGCGGCAGTTGCTGGCGGCGGACTGGAATGCGTTCATTGCCGATGCGCAGCACATGCCGGCCCTTGCCCAGCTGTTCCACCCCGCGCACAAAGCGCGGATTGACCAGATAGGAACGGTGCACCGGCAGCAGCAGCTCGTCGGGAAAATACAGGCGGATTGCCCGCAGGCGCAGCGTGACGTGCAGCGGCGGGCTGCCGTCCAGGCAATGGATGCCGCTATACCCCTTGTCGGCGCGGATGAAGAGCAGGCGTTCGCGGCGCGCGGCAATTTCGTAAAGCTCGGAAAGCACATAGGGCTGGCGCGTCAGCTCGGTGAGATGCTCGCGCAGGGCGGCCAGTTGTGTCAGCAGCAATGCGAGCAGCGCTTCGTCGGCCGCGTCGGCCGGAGCATGGAACTGGACGGCCAGCAGCTGGCCGGCCTGTGCGTCGCTGTCCAGCCAGGCGCGGGTGCGGTCCGCGCTGAAGCGCAATCCCGCGCCGGTGGTGACGGTGTCCTGGCTGGCATCGTCCTCCTCGTCACCTTCCTGCTGCAGGGCAACCGCGCGCACCGCAGGTTCGCTGGCGAGAAAATCCATCACGGCTTCCAGCATTTTCTCGACGCTGCGCTGCCTGCCCAGCGTCTGCGTCAGCCGGTTCAGCGCCTGCAGGCGTTTGGCCAGCGCCGGCAGGCTGGCGGTCTCGCCCAGGCTTGCCGCCTGCGGCATGGGGAGCGCCGCTGGCGGGCGGGAAGCCAGCGCCAGGGGCAGCAACTGCTGTTCCAGCTGTGCCAGAGCGGATTGGCCGTGCGCCGGCAGGCGCTGCCGCACCCGCGGCGGCGCGGCCTGCAGCCCGGCGAGCAGCGGCAGCGCATGCCACAAGGCCGTCTGCAGGCGGATTACCTCACGGCATTGGGCCTCCAGCAGCAGCCGTCGCCGCCGGTGGCGCAGGCCGGCCAGCAGCAGGGCCAGGGCCAGCAACGCGCCCAGCGCACCCAGCAGCGGGTCGAGCCAGGCCGGGCGAGCCTGCCAGAGCAGGCGGCCATATTCCAGCCGGCCCCGCCAGGGATGGTAATGGCGGTAGGCCTGCAGCTGCAGGCTGTCCCGGCCGGCCGCATCGCTGCCCAGATGCCAGAAGGCCACACCGGCCAGCCCGGCCCGGTCGCTGAAGGCCAGTTTCTCGGCCAGCGCGCGCGGGCTTTCATAGCTGATGAACTGCCGCTGGCTGCTGCTGTAGAGAAAACTGGCGCGCGCCTGGGCGTCCCAGTACTCGCGAAAGGCCGGGTCGGCGCGGTGCTGCAGCACCTCGCCCAGCGTCAGCGCACCGCTCGGGCCCGTGGCCGGGTCGTCAAGGCTGCCAAAGGGTCGTCCGCTGGCCGGCTGGCCGGCGGCTGGCGCCGGCACGCCCTCCCAGGCGGTGGCTTCCAGATCAATCATCAGCACCAGCCGGTCTGGCGGCACACCCAGCGCCGCCAGCCGGCGCACATTGCGCGCCACGCTGAGCGGGTCGTCGGCATCGCGGCCGTGAAGCGGGGCGCTGTGGCGCGTGCGCAGCAGGCTGCCGCCGTGAAAGTCAAAGGCATCGACCAGGGCGAAATCGACATGGGCGACCTCCTGCCCGCTGAGTGCCGGCTGCAGGTGCGAGCCGTTGATGCCCAGCGTGGTGGCCAGCAGATAGGGGCGGCCGCGCTGGCGGGCGCGCTCGTCCATGGTCTGGCGCAGCGTCTTCAGCAGCTGCAGCTTGTGATACTGGTCGTCGGCACGCGCTTCCTGCCCCGGCGGGCCGCCGATCACCGGGTATTGCCAGTCGATGTCGATGCCGTCAAAGCCGTGCGTGTCGATATAGTCCAGCGCCAGACGGGCGAAGCGCTGGCGCAGTGCCGGGTCGGCGGCCACGCGCGGGTAGTGGGTGGACCAGCTCCAGCCACCGATGGCCAGCAGCGTGCGCAGCTGCGGATGGCTGCGCTTGAGGTCGCGCAGCAGCGCATAACCGCCACGCAGCGGCGGGCTGCCGGGCGAGGGGCGAAAGGCATAGCTGAGGTCGGCCACGTGATCGCCGGGCGCCACGCTGCCATCGGCATTCAGCCGGGCGTGGGCGTAGATCAGGTGGGTCAGTTGCGCCAGCGGCTGCGCGGGCAGCGAGTTCTGGTTCTGGTAGATGGTCCAGAAGGGGTAATAGCCGACCAGCAGCGGCGCATTGCGGGCGAGCGCCGGCGTGGCTGGCCAGCACATCGCCAGCATCAGCAGCAGCCAGCGCCATCCTCCTCGTCGCATCGTGTCTCCCCCGTGTCGAGCTGCGCGCCATTCTAGCGCGCGGCCCGGCCGCCAGCCGACGAAAACCCGGTGCAAACGCTGCCGTTCATGAAGTTATCGATGCGATGAAATGGTGGTAAGTGGCTGATTGTTATGATTTTGTTTTAGCGTTTCGTGAAGTCGGCATAGCCCCTGGCGCGCAGCGCGCGCGGGCGCACGTACACTGGCCAGCGGCACGTTGCGCAGGCTCGGTCACTCCCGTCCTGTGCCCTGCGCAGCGGCGCCGCAACAGCAAAAAACTGGCCATGTCCCGGAAGCGTGTTGCTCGCGCTGATTGCTTCGCGGCAGTGTGCAAGAGGCACTTCGGCATACCGGCGTCCCACGGGGATTCTGCGGTCAACGCTGGCATCCAGACGGCATGATCAGCCGAAGTCACTGGATTCCGGCCTGCGCCGGAATGACGTGCAAATCAATCAGCGCAACAGGGTTTTTGGTACATCGCCAATAAAAACGGGATCAGCAGGGCACTGCAGTCAATGCCGTGACAGAGACACAGAAATCGGCAGACGGTCAGTCCCGGCCGGCAATTCATGGTGTGCGCGTGCAGTCCGGCGCGTCACTGTGCTGCATGCTGTTCATGCATGTGCCGGCAGCCCTGTGATTCATGAAAGCGGCCAGCCAGGGCGGCTGATCTGGAGTGTGTCTTGATGGGTATGATCGTATAGCCCTTTCCCAGAATGGGCTGTGGCGATATACCCGTGAATGCATGCTCCGGCTCATGCCACAAGCTCTGGTCGGCCGACAAAACCGATGATGGAGGATGACAAGCATGCAGCAGCACACCCCCCGCGCAACCCTGCGCACACTGGCGCTGGCCGTCTGGCTGGCGGGCGCTCCGCTGGCGCTGACCGGTCAGGCACAGGCGGCCAGCCCGGTACTCGCCATGGCCTATGTGCCGGGCAGCATACAGCCCAGCCACCTGGGCAGCAGCCAGGTCCAGGCGCAGGTCGACGCCGCCTATGCGGCGTGGAAAAGCCGCTACCTGAAAACCGACCCGCAGGACGCCAACCGCATGTACGTGTGGTTCGGTTCGGCGTCGGGCAAGCAGGTGGTGTCCGAAGGCCAGGGTTTCGGCATGGTCGCCGTCACGCAGATGGCCGCGCGCGACCCACAAGCACAGCAGCTCTTCGACAAGCTGTTCCGCTACTACCGCGCCCACCCCAGCCAGAACAGTCCCTACCTGATGGCCTGGGCGCAGGCGCTGTCCGGCGGCAGGCTCGTCGATACCGAAGGCGCCAGCTCCGCCACCGACGGCGACATGGATGCCGCCTACGCGCTGCTGCTGGCCGACCAGCTGTGGGGCTCGAACGGCGCGATCAATTACAGGGCCGAAGCGCTCAACACCATCAATGCGCTGATGACGCTGACGGTGAACCAGAGCCAGTGGACGCTGAAACTCGGCGACTGGGCGCGCGACAGCGACGCCACCTACGGCAAGAGCACGCGCGGTTCGGATTTCATGTTCACCCACCTGCGCGCCTTCCACGCCGCCAGCGGCGACGCGCGCTGGCAGTTCGTGCTCGACAAGTCCTACCAGATCGCCGACAGCGTGTACCGCAATTACGCGCCGGCCACCGGCCTCTTGCCCGATTTCATGGTTCCGGACGGCAACGGCGGCTTCAAGCCCTCGCCGCCGAACTTCCTCGAAGCCGATACCGACGGCAAGTACAGCTGGAACAATTGCCGCGTGCCCTGGCGCTTCAGCCTCGACTATCTGGTCAACGGCGACACGCGCGCGCTCGCGCTGCTGCAGACGCTGAACCGCTGGGTGCGCACGACCGCCAGCAATGGCGACCCGGGCCGGATCTATTCCGGCTACGAGCTCAACGGCACGCCGCTGAACAACTGGACGTCCAATGCCTTCACCGCGCCGTTTGCCGTCAGCGCGACCATCGATGCCAGCAACCAGGCCTGGCTGAACGCGCTGTGGGATCGCGTGGCCGCCACGCCGAGCAACGAGTATTACGCCGACTCGATCCGCCTCTTGTCGATGATCGGTGCGGCCGGACTCTGGCGGCAGCCAGGTGCGGCCAGCGTCACGCCAACGCCCACCGCCACTCCGACGCCAGGGCCGAGCGCGACACCAACGGCCACTCCCACGGCCACGCCGACCACGACGCCCACGCCAACTGCCCCCCCGACCGCCACGCCCACCCCGGCCAGCAATTGTTTTGCCGCATGGCATGCCGGCAGCGAATACCAGGGAGGCGCGCGGGTAACGTTCAATGGCCGCAATTACGAGGCGAAGTGGTGGACGCGCGGCGATGATCCCTCGAAATCCGGCCAGTGGGGAGTCTGGAAAGACCTGGGCCCCTGCGGCGCAGCCGCCACACCGACCGTCGCTCCGAGTCCGACGGCGACGCCGACCGCCATGCCCTCGCCCACGCTGACGCCAGTCCCGACCGCGACCCCGCAACCGACCGCCACGCCGACAGCCGTGCCAAGCGCCACGCCGACCAGTTCGCCCACGCCGGGCAGCTGCGGGCTGGCCTGGGAAGAGGGCCGCAGTTACAAGGCGGGCGAACGGGTGAGCTACAAGGGTGTTGGCTATCAGGCACTGGTCGCGCATACCGCTTATGCGGGTGCGGGCTGGACACCGGAAGCGAGCCCGACGCTCTGGAAGACGCTGGGCCCCTGCTAGCCTGGCCCTGTGCCGTTATTGATCCGCCCCTCAGAAGTTTGAATTTCCTACGAGTAAAACATCAGAGGGCCGGATCAATAGCTGATTGGCCAGCTGGCTGGCGATCAGCAAGGTCGCGCGCTTGCGCCTGCTACCGGATGCAAATCCCGGGGGACTCATCAAGGGCGCGGCAGCATGCCCTGCAGCACTGCCCGCGCCTTGAGCAGGCCAGGGTCGCGGCGCAGCGCTACATCGCTGTCGGTCGGGAAGGGCGCGGCGTGGCGCACGGGAACGCCACTTCCCTCGAACCATTCGCCCTGCGGCGACAGGTAGTATTCGTTGGACAGGCTGAACTGCACGCCGCCCGGCGTGCGCTTGTGCAGCGAATCGGACAGCGCGCCGCCGGTGGCTTCGCCCACCAGCACGACATTGGGCAGGTTGCGCAGGCTGAGGGCGAGCACTTCGGCGGCGCTGAAGGTGCTGCTGCTGGTGAGCACCACGATGGGGCCGGCATAGCGCTTGCCGGCCGCCGGTTTGACGGTGACCTTGCGCAGCGGTGTGCGCCCGGCGCCCAGCCGGGCCTGCTTGCCGTACACCACGGTGGGGCGCTCGACAAAGCGGCTGGCGATGCGCATGGCGTTTTCGTCGAAGCCGCCGGGGGCGAAACGCAGGTCGATGATCAGCGCGCGCGCATTCTGCACGTCGCCCATGATGCGCTCGAGCGCGGCGTCCAGTACCGGCAGATCCTTGGCCAGCTCCTCGCTGCCGCTGAATCCGGAGAGCTGGCGGATGTTCAGGTAGGCGTAGCGCTCGGGTGTCATGAACCAGCTCAGCAGATTGTTGGCCGCGCGCTGCACCGGCTTGCCCGGCGCCGCGTAGCGCTCGGGCAGCGCGGTCAGCTGGCGGGTCTGCTTGCTGACGTAGCGGTCGATGGCCTGTTGCTGTGCGGTGGTGAATGGCGGCGACCAGTTGCGCTGGCGCGCGAAGTCGGCGGCGGATTGCAACAGGTACATCGGTTTGCGCGTGACGGTGTGGCTCTGATCCTGCCAGTAGACCGACACATGGCCGTCCCGCAGCGGCGTGACCAGCTGCGTGAGCACGCCGTAGAGTCTGGCGTCGCCACTGGCGGGCTTGAGCGGCTCGCCCAGCTGGCGCTGACCCGCCCAGTCGGTGCGGCTCAGGCCAAAGTCGTGATACAGCTCGGCGTAGGTTTGCCAGACCAGCTGGAAATCGCGCTGGCTGTCGGCCCGGTAGCCGGCCTCATCCTGCGTGGGCAGCAGGCGCTCGGGCTGGCAGGGGGCGGGCAGCGCACCGGTGCGCTGAAAGCGGATTCCCGGCGTGACCTGCTGGCCGGCTTCAAGGTAATCGAGCTGGTTGGCGCCGTGCAGGCGCAGCAATTGCGCCAGATCCGCCGCGCTTTGCGGGGGCAGCCGGTCGGCAACCAGACAGTACTGGCTGCTGAAGTCGTAACGGGTGAGCCGCAGCTGGCCGCCGGCATCGCTGTCGAGCTGCAGCGCGTAGCCATAGGCGGGCGCCAGCCAGATTCCGGCCAGCTGGGCCGGGCTGGCTGCGGTGGCGAAAGCGCTGTTTTCGGCGTCGTCGCCGGCAAGGTCGGCATCGCTGAATTCGGCGGCCTGGCTGGCGCCGGCCAGCAGGGCCAGCAGGCCGGCGGCGATCGGGAACGAGGGCATGGGCAACTCCACGGTTTCAGGAGCGGCCATGCTGCCAGCATGCCGTGTGCCAATCCGTGTGAAGTTGTGAAAGAGTGTGAGCGGGCCGCTGCGGGCGTGACGGCCTACCCGCCTTGCAGTTCGCGCAGCAGATCGGCGACGGTGGCCAGCAGCGGCTCGTCCTGTCGCGCCGGCAGGCAGGCAAAGCACAGCAGCACGTCCAGCCCGGCCGGCCCCAGCAGCACGACCTCGCCGCGCGCGGCCGCTTCCTGCGCGGCGGGCTCGTGCAGCAGGCCCAGCCCCACGCCGCCGGCGATCAGCGTGCGGGTGGCGCTGTGCTGCTCGACGTGAAAGAGCTTGGCCGGGCGGATGCCGTGACGGGCAAACAGCCGCGCGATGGCTTGCTCGCTGCAGGCACTGTTGGCCTGGTGTATCCACGGCAGGGCGGCAAGCTGTTGCCAGTCCAGTGGCTGGCCGGCATCGACCCAGCCCGGCGGCGCAGCCAGTTGCAGCGCGTAGCGGCCCAGCTCCAGCGTGGCAAAGCGCTCGGGCAGTTCGTCGAGCACGCTGTAGAGACCGGCGTCGAGCGTGCCGTCCTGCAGTCCGCGCTCGATCTCGTCCGGGCTGCCCTGCTGCAGCTGCACATCGATCTCCGGGTAGTCTTCGGCCAGACGCACCAGCAGCCGGCCCAGCCATTGCGCATCTGGGCTGCGGCTGGCGCCCAGGCGCAAGGTGCCGCCGGCCTGCTGTTTGATGCGCGCGGCTTCGGTGAGCAGCTCGCGATGTCCGGCCAGCAGCCGTTCGGCGTGCGTGAGCAATTGCACGCCGCTGCCGGTGAGCGCCATGCCGCGCGGCGTACGCACGAACAGCGTCAGCCCCAGCTCGTCTTCCAGCGCCTTGATGTGCGCGCTGATTGCCGGCTGGCTAAGGAAGAGCTGCTCGGCCGCGCGGGTGATGCTGCCCTCGCGCGCGACCGCGACCAGGGTTTTCAGTTGGTAGATTTCCATCGTCTTCCTTGCGCCTGCGTCTGCAGCATGACGATGCCACAGCCGCGCTGTTTCGTGTCAGCCGGCAACCAGCAGGCCACCCAGATACAGCCCCGTGCCGAACACCGTATGCGTGGCCAGACTCTTCAGCCTGGCCGCCCACGGCGCCGGCGCGCGGCTGGCGGCAATGCCCAGGCCCAGCGCCGGCTGCATCAGCAGATAGGGAATCAGCACCGTCGCGATTCCCACCAGCAGGGCCGGCCCCGGCTGCGGCCTGGCGAACCAGTCATCCACCGCCAGCAGCAGCGCCGCAAATGCCATGCCGGTGGCGTAGTGCGCCAGCCAGCCCAGTGCGCATTCGTGCCGTCTGGGGGCGGCCTTGCCGATATGGGCATGGGTGAAGGTGCCGGTGGGCATGTGCGCCAGCCAGCGCCCGATCAGGCAATAGCTCAGCGAGGCAATGCCAAACCGCCTGAGCAGCAGCGCCCAGCCATCCATCAGCAGCGTTGCGCTCACGCCGACGGCGAGCACCTGCGCGAGCGTGTTCACGATGCGCTCCGCGCCGGGGCGACCAGCAGGCCGACCAGCTTGCGCACGGCAGGGATGACCAGCAGCACGACGGGAAACGCCACGGCAAAGGCCAGCAGCCAGGCGCGCAGCCAGATCGCCGCAACGCCGACCACCGGGCCGAGGTGGATCAGCGTCAGCAGCAGCGACATCAGGCCGGACATGAACAAGGCCATCAGCAAGGCAAACAGCAGGGGGGCAAAGCGCGGGGCAATCATGATTCCATCTCCTTCATCCCGGCAGCGCCAGGCTGGCGCGGCACCGATGTCGTCATCATGAAATCAGCCCCGGATCGCGTCCAATGGCAAATCCGGAGGGCTGGCCTCGGGTTTTTCGAGGGCTAGATGCCCGCATGCTTCTGCATGTCAGCTATCTGCTGCAGTACGGCTCGAATTTGACCGCTCTGGGGCTGTCGTCCGCCGCTGCGCCTTACCCCCTCGCCCAGGCCCAGTTCGCCGCCAATCTCGCCGCGCCCAGCAATGACACCGTCCCTGCCGGCGGCAATGACATCCAGGTTGCCATCGCCTATGTCAACTACCTGCACAGTCAGGCGAGCCCGAAAACGGCTGGCGGTTCGCTTGTCGCTGCCGCCGTGCCCTGCCTGTGCCCCTCCTGCGACAACAATGCGGCCTGCGTGGCTGGGGATGCCTGCCTCGGCGTGGCAAATCGCGGCGCCGAGCCGGTCACTGCCTGAGTCGGGCTGGTTAACATAAAGCAAACAGTCCGCTTGCTGGATTTGGAAGAGAGTGCCGCCGGGTCGCACAATGTGCTGCAGCGTCGCAGCATTGCGGCCCGTTCACCCTGCAAGGATAAATCCATGACCGAAATGAAGTCCCACCTGAAAATCGCGCTGCAATCGATCTCCTGCTTTGCCAACGACGGCAAGGTTGACAGTGGCGAGCTGAATTACCTGCTCGGTATCGCCAAGGCCGATGGACGCATCGATGCCGATGAGGCCCGCGTGCTCACCAGCATCATGCAAAAGAGCCTGCAAGCCGGCGTGGACAGTGGTACCTCGGCTCGCATCAACGACATCATGGCCGAGATCGCCAGTCAGGCTAAGTCCTGGGCCTGAACGCACCAGACCGCCAGCATGGCCGGACGGATGTCCGGCCATTCTTTTGTAACGAGCCTTGATGTATCAATCCCGGGCCTTTGATTGTGAAGGGGTATAGCCAGATACCTGTCATTGTATCTGGGGCTGGCCGCCGCTGGCCTGCGCCTGCGCCAGCTCGCCCAGCCGGCGCAGGGCGGCGACAAAGCGTTCGTTCATTTCATGGCAGCAGGAAATGCGCAGGCAGTGCCGGTAGCGGCTGCCGCTGGAATACAGATTGCCCGGCGTGACGACGATTTTCTCGGCGAGCGCCGCGTGAAACAGCGTCAGCGCGTCGACCTGCGGCGGCAGCTCCAGCCACAGCAGGAAGCCGCCGGCGGGTTGCGTGGCGGTGGTGCCGGCGGGGAAATGCGCGGCGATCAGCCCGCGCATGCGGTCGATATTCTGCGCATAGCGGCGACGCAGGCCGCGCAGGTGGCTGTCGTAATGCCCGGCTTCCAGAAACAGGCCGACGGCCTCGGAGAGCAGCGCCGATTCGGCAATGCTCGAAGCGAATTTCAGCTCGCGCACGCGCGCGGCAAAGCGTCCGGCGTAGAGCCAGCCGATGCGGTAATCGGGCGCCAGCGTCTTGGTGTAGCTGGCGCAGATCATCACCCAGCCGTCGCGATCAAAGGACTGCACGGTGGGTGACAGCGCTTCGCCGAACTGCAGCTCGGCATACAGCGCATCCTCGATCAGCGGAACTTCATACTGCCTGAGCAGCTCGGCCAGCCGGCGCTTGGCGTCCAGCGGCATCGTGCAGCCCAGCGGATTCTGCACGGTCGGCATCGCCAGGATGGCGGCAAGGCGCTTTTCCGCCAGCAGCAGCTCCAGCGCGTCCAGCGACAGGCCGGTTTGCGGGTGCGTGGGGATTTCCAGCACCTTCAGCCCCAGGCTCACCAGCAGCGGATAGAGGTTGAAATAGGTGGGCGATTCCACACCCACCGTGTCGCCGGGCTGCGTCACCGCGCGCAGCGCCAGTTGCAGCGCCTCCATCGCGCCGTGCGTGATCAGGATGTCGTCCGGCGGCAGGTGCATGCCCAGCGCCAGCCCGCGCCGGGCGATCTGCTGCGGCAGCCGGCCGGGGCCGGGCGGCAGCGCGTAGCGGCCCACCAGCCCCGGCTGGCGGCGCAACAGCCCGGCGGTAAGCCGCGCGAGCTTGTCGGCGGGGTAGAAATGCTCGCCATCGGGGCAGGCCAGCGCCAGATTGACGTGATCGCCGTGCGCCTGCGCGGCCAGCACCATGGCCACCAGCTGCTCCGATTCGCGCGTGGGCGTGATGGTCGCCGGGCTGTGGCGCAGCGGCTGCGCCGGCTGGCCCAGCGCGCTCTTCACGAAATAGCCCGATTGCGGCCGCGCCTCGATCAGGCCGCGATCTTCCAGCTGGCGATAGGCCATCGTCACCGTGTTGAAGCTGATGCCGCGCTCGGCCGCGCAGCGGCGCACCGAGGGCAGCCGGCTGCCGGCCGCGAGGCTGCCGCAGGCGATGGCGGCGGCGATGTCTTCGACCAGTTGCGAATACAGAAAGGGGGCGTTCATGGCGGGCTCCGCGTGTTATTCCTTCCTGATTGGCAAGTCAGTCCGATACATGCCAAAACCCGTTTTAACCACAGAGACACAGAGTGCACAGAGAAGGCAAACCCTTGAGAAAGGCAGAGGTTTGCTCCCGTTTGCTCCCTGCACGCTGTGCCGCTGTGATGGATCTGGTTTTGCCGAAGCGGCCTGCCAATCAGCTTGTTATTTGGCGCGAAAACAGGAAGGCAGGCCATCCCGGTTTTCCGCGCGCTGTGGCTGTCACCATGCTGTACATGGTGACAGCCGTAAATATCCGAAATTGTCACCATGACAATACCGAATTGTTGCTGCTGTTTCCATTGCCGCGGGGCGGCTACGATAGGGCACGGTTTCAACAAGGAGAACGCCATGATCGAATGGCTGGCATTTGCGAGTTACATCGCCGTGATGTCGATCACGCCGGGCCCGAACAACATCATGCTGGCCAGCTCGGGCGTGAATTTCGGCTTTCGCCGTACCGTGCCGCACATCTTCGGCATCAGCCTGGGCTGCGCGCTGCAGCTGGCGCTGTGCACCGTCGCGCTTACGCTGGTGTTGCGCTGGATCGGCCCGCTGCGCCTGCCGTTCGCGCTCGCCGGCTGCGGCTATCTGCTGTGGCTGTCCTGGCAGCTGGCGCGTGCCGGTGCGCCCGGCGAAGCGGCAGGTCGGGCCGCGCACCGGCCGATGAGCGTGTGGGGCGCGGCCATTTTTCAGTGGATCAACCCCAAGGCCTGGGTGATGGTGGTGAATACCGCCATCCTCTTCGCGCCAGCGCAGAGCCAGCTGCTGCAGGGGGCCGCCTTGCTGTCGCTGGGCATCGCGCTGATCAATCTGCCGTGCATCAGCGTCTGGGCGCTGGCCGGTGATGCCCTGCGCCGCCAGCTGCAGCATCCCGCCGCGCTGCGCATCTTCAATCTCACCATGGCCGTGCTGATGGGCGGCACCGCGCTGTGGCTGCTGCATGGCGAGTTGCTGCAGGCCGGGGCGGGCTGAGCTGCGGGTGGGCCCGCGCGGCATGCCGATGATGACTTTTATGGGTATATGGCCACAGCCTTTTTCCTTATTGGGCTGTGGCCGTATTCCCTTCAGGGTATTGGCTTACTGGAAGAAGGCTGGGCAGGTGCTGGGCAGCGCGGCGCTGGGGATGGCTTCGCAGGTGTTGCGGAAGGTCAGATTGCCCTGCTTGTCGGTGGCCAGCTCCCACACGCTGTCATAGTCCTCGAAGCTCCAGGCCGGAACCTGTGCGGCGGCGGCCGGGTTGCGGTACATGCCGGCCAGCAGGTACTTCACGGCCTTTTCGATGTGCGCATGCTCCCAGCCCACCAGGATCGTGCCGCCTTTCTCCGCGCGGCTGAAGTAGGGTGAGGCGCGGTTGAACAGCGCCTGCGCCAGGTCGGTGGCGTCATTCCACTGGAACTCGGCCAGCGTCAGCGGCATGTTGTGTTCGATGGCGAAGGGCGCCACCGTCAGCGCCGGGCGGATGTAGGAGCAGGTGCCGCTGCAGCCGATGATGTTGTTGGGGTTGGAGGTGAAGATGTAATCCGGCTTGCGCTTGCCCATGATCTCGCTCAGCCGGCCATTGGCGCCCAGCGCGCGCCATTGCCCCTGGCAGACATAATTGCCGTTTTCAAAGTTGCCGCTGGGGTGCGCTTCGACATGGCGCACCAGATACACCTTCTGCTCGGTGTAGGGCTGCCAGCCGCCCGGCGCCCTGGCCTGGATGGTGACCGGCGCTTGCGGGCAGGTGCTGCGCGGCGGCAGTGCTACCTGCGGGAAGCGCGCATCGTCGGCAATGCCGTCGTCGTAGCTGCTCACGGTAAATGGCGTGCTCTGGCCCGACAGCACCACATACTGGTGCGTGCCGTTCAGTGTCAGCGTGTCGCTGCTGACGCTGGCGATCATGGCCTGGATCATTTCCGGCGGCATCGCCATCACGTAAGTGCCGCGCGGCTGGTTGCCCAGCAGCTGCTGCAGGAAATAGGCCGGCGAGTTGTACACGCTGGCGTCGCCCTGGTTCAGGCTTTGCGAGGACACGCCCTGATTGTTCAGCAGCGCATACGGCTCGATGGTCTGCAGCGGTGCCAGGCTGGGTGCGCCTGCATAGGTGAAGGCATACACCTGGCGCAGCTGTGCCGACTTGCCGGCCATCAGGCCACTGAGCAGCTGGCCGAAACGCAGCGCGTGGTTGAGCCCGGTGGGTGACAGGTTGTTGCCCTGGCCGCTCTGGCTGGCAAAGCTGGGCACCAGCACGATATTCCAGTCGTTCGGATTGAGTGCCGGCTGGGCGGCCAGCGCGGCGCGGCTGAAGCTCAGCGCGCACAGCAGCATGAGGAAGAAACGGATCGTCATCGGGAAGCTCCGGTAAGCCCCGGCCGGGCACGGTGGCGCGGCCGGGGTAAGGGCGGGGGAAGGATCAGGGGGTGAAATACTGGCGGCGCTGATGCTGTTCCTGATGCATGGGGAACATCACGGCGTAGAACTCGGTCCAGCCGCCCATGCGCACGCGCAGCAGGTCGTAGCGTTCCGGATCCTTGCTGGCGGCCTGATAGGTGGCAAGGTCGGCGCAGGTCAGCGTGATCAGGTTGGAGCCGGTGCCGCCGTCGGCGTAGACGCGCAGGAAGCGCTTGAGGTCGGCCAGCGGGAAGTTCTCCGGGATGTTCATGTCCACCGGCGAGGCATTCGACAAACCGTAGTCGATGGCCTCGTTGCGCCAGCTTTCCAGCGACTGGTAGATGTTGCGGAAGGCTGGCGCGGCCGGCAGATCCTGCGGGGCCGGCACCGGCGACAGGTCGGAGGCGATCGGCATGCCGTTGCGACGGCCGTCGGCGGTAGCGCCGCAGGGGGCGCCATCGCCGACATAGCCTTCAAAGGTGCCAATGCCCGGCGTGACGACAAATTCAAACTCGCCGTAGCTCTTGGCGATGCCGTCCAGCACCGGCTGCAGCGCCGGGTGCGGCTTGCGGATCACGTCGACACACAGGCGGATCAGGTTGTCCATCACCCAGTTGCCCAGCGCGTCGACATCCTGGTTGCCGCTGCCCCATTTCGGCAGCTGCAGCGCGATGTCGCGCCATTCCTGATAGCGGCGCGAACGCTCGCCGGCGGCGGCCGGCCCCATCAGCTCGTTCTGGTAGGGCTCGATCAGCGTGTAGCCCCAGTCGTTGATCAGGCAGTCGACCAGCTCGGGCAGCGTGGCAATCGCCGTGTCGCGGTCGTACACCAGCTTCTTGATCGCATACAGCGAGTCGATGGTGTTGGATACGCCCACGCACAGCGGCGCGATCATGTGGAAGCGCGCGCCGGCATTGGTCAGGTCGCGGCCGGATTCGACGCAGCCGTCGATCAGCGTCGAGAGCAGCGGGCTGGGGCAGATTTCGCCCAGATTGCCATAGGCGCCGAGGATGACGTTGTAGGTCTGGATCACCAGCCATTCCAGCTGGTGCAGGAACTGCGCCTGCAGTTTTTCGAAGCTGTCGAGCTCGTGCGCCGGCGGCGAGCGGAAGGTCTGCTTCAGGCCGCGCAGGTAGATCGGCCCGGCCGCGCCATAGGTCGCGCCCTGATTCAGCGCCTGCTCCAGCGCCGCCATCGGCGTGACGTTGGCAAAGGCGAATTCGGTGGCGCCGGCCAGCATGGGCTCGTAGCAGCCATCGGCCGCGTAGTCGCGCGACCAGCGCAGCGAGACCTCCTTGCCCGAACGGTGCAGCGCTTCGCACAGCTTGTCATCCTGATACAGTATGGGGTGTGCGCCGCCAGCCAAGAGTGACTCTGCTGCTGCGTCCAATACCTCCTGAGGCATGTCCTTGTAGACGCGCAGCGACAGCGTGGGCGCATTGACCGGAATGCGCCGTGCCGCCTTCAGGCACAGCATGGTCACCGGGTTGACGCCGCCGGTGGGCGTCGCGTCGTCATTGGCGACATAGCCGCCAACGGTGATCTGCTGCACCCACTGGTTGATGCCGCCGCCCTGCGGGAAATTGCCGCCCAGGCCGCATACCGCCGTGGTGCCGTAATTGACGTAATCGGTGATGTTGGCCCGGTTGACGAAGGCGTTTTCGCCCATTTTCAGCCACAGGCAGTCGATGATGTCCTGCGCGCGCGCCTCGTCCAGCGGCTGCTTCTGCAGCAGCGGCCACAGGATCTGGTCCAGCCGGCCGATGGCGGTCAGCTCGCCCAGCAGGTGCAGACAGCAGTGGAAGGAATAAATCAGCTGCACGCCGTCATGGAAATCGCGCGGCGGCTGACTGCTGAGGTGGCGCAGACGCGCAGCCACGTCGCGCATGTTCTGCGCATCGTCCGGCGTGCCGGCCTGCGCCACGGTCTGCTCGGCATGCTCGGCCCAGTTCAGCAGATAGCGCTGCACGCCTTCCAGCGAACAGATCGCGCCCTGATAGAAATCCTGCTGCGCCTGGCTCAGGCCCGGCTGTGCCTGCTTTTGCTGCAGCTCGGCCAGCAGTCCGCCCAGGCCCACATCGACCAGACGCTGATAATGCGGCACCACATGGCCCATGGCCGACCATTCGTTCAGCTCGCCCTTCAGCCAGGCGGCGATGGTTTCGTCCTCATCCAGATAGGGCACCACTTCCTTGCCACGCCCCAGCGTGAAGTCGGGGATGATCCCCACCAGCAGTTCTTCCGGATAAATGCGCAGCAGCTGATTGTCGCGCGCCAGCCGCGAGTGCGGCGCCGACAGCAGTTCGGCCAGCGTTTTCTTGTTGGCCAGGCCCTTGCGCAGCAATGCCGAACCCTTGAGTACCGGCGCTTCTTCTGGCGTCACCAGCGTGGCCAGGTGCGGCAGGCGCGGGAAGGGCTGGCGGCGCAGCCAGCCATCGTTCCAGTGCGAAAAGGTGCGCCCCAGCAGCGCCAGCAGGCGCGGGCTGGGCGGATCGCCCGGCGCATAGCCGCCTTCGGCCATCTGGTGCAGATAATCCTGCGAGTTGTAGAACAGATAGCCATTGCTGCTGCGCACATCCCAGTGCGGGTCTTCTTCGGTGTCCGCCACGCTGGCGACGTGCGCCACGGCCAGCTCGGCCGCGGCCGGCACATACCAGTAAGCGCCGGCCACGCCCTGCACGACGCTCATCAGCCGGTCGACCGGGCGGTCGGGCATGTCGCCCATCAGGTGATGCAGGATTTTCTCGAACCGCTCCTGTTCGTTGCAAAAGGCCACGAACATCAGCCCCGCCTCGCGCGCCGCGTGGCCGGCCTGCTCGCCAAAGGGCAGCGCCTGGCGCAGCAACTTGCGATTGTCACCATTGGCATCGCGCACATGCGCACGATGAATGTGCGCATCGGCCGGGCCCTGCGGCAGGATCGCACCGCTGGTATCGCGGCCGATCATCGCGTCCTCGCTGTCCGGCGACATGGCGGCGATGCTGCGCCAGTCGAAGAGGAATTTCTGCGTAAAGGCAAACGCCGCCCCGGCGTACTCGCCGCCGAGCAGAATGTCCTCGGCCAGGCTGACCGGATCGTTCGGATTGGTGATGCCATCGAGATAGCGCCCACCGATCACGCGGCCATCATCGCGCTTGCCGGCCTCGACCGCCTCGATGTGGCTGGCCAGTGCGTCCAGCGCCGGCGTGAATTCCGCAAGGAGCCGCCGCGCCGTCTCGGCATCCGGCGTCTTCAGGTAGAGCAGCACATCGCCGCCGGTATCGCGCAGCTTGGGCGAATGATTGAGCACCTTGCGACTGACCGGAATGTCGCGGCCCTGCCAGCGCCCCCACAGTTCCGGCGCAAACGCCGCCACCAGCCCGCCGGGCTGGGCCGCCGCCTCGCTGGCCTTGTCCAGCTGGCGGATCACATCGAGCACGGCCTGCCGGCTGGCCGGGCCATGGTCGCGCAGTGTGAGCGTGATGATCTGGCCGAACAGGGGCCGCAACAACAGGCCGCGTTGCGCGCCCTTGACGATATTGGCAAACATGCGAATTCCTTGCGAGAGGGGTTAAGCCGAACAGCTTGCTTGTAAGAACAGTGCAGGTGAAGTGTGTGAAACGATGGTTTTCTGAGAAATGAAAACGCAGTGCATACGGTGGTGCGAAGTAAGAATATTTGTAATTTATGCCAATGGAAAGTGAGCAGCCATGCGTTGTATGGCTTTGTTCACAGGCAGGCGCGGGATGATGAGTGGAGGTGGCCACCGGGCAGCGTGACCTGCCGGCCGCAGCGGCACTGCTGACAAAGCCGGCTTTGCAGCGACCGGCAGCCGCCGGATTGCCCCCGGCACAAAGCGTGACCTGATTGGGTAGCTAGCTCAGCAAAACCCAGCTCCTCATTCCGGCATCCCCTTGGGGCGCCGGTATGACGATTTGCTGAGCTGGCTACCTATTGATCCAGCCCTCGGAAGTATGAATTTCCGTAGGAGCGAGCTTGCTCGCGAAGCCTTGCTGATCGCGAGCAAGCTCGCTCCTACGAGTAAAAACATCAGGGGGCCGGATCAATAATCAGGAATGAGGACGCCGTGGCTGATTTCGGCTTGCTGCCTTGTCCTGGCAGAGCCTGGTGGCTGCCGGCTGTGTGGCCAAGCCAGCCGGCAACGACATCGCCGCCCGCCGTTCTGGAGCAAACGGGCCGGGCAAGACCCGCGAGTGCACACTGCGCCAGCTCGGCATGGCTTACGCGGTTTTCCACGTACTCCCGCGGTATTTTTGGACAAATATCTTGTGACGTTTGGACATTCTAATTGCACTCGGCGGGTGCATAGAATGCAAACGGCATGCTGGCTTGGCCAAGGCAAAGCCGGAGTATGCGAGTGCCACAATGGGCTGCAGATCGTGCATCGAAGCCCAATGCATTACCCATCATTCCCGAACTGTTGACCACTTATGCCGTCGCTCTGCGCTTAGCAAGTACGTTGTGCCATGCGTGCGCTGCCGGCTGCGAATGGTCGGCAAGATTGCCCAGGATTTGCGGTTTTCGCTGCAGCGACTTCGGCTGTGGCGGGAAGGTTTGGCGATGGCAATACCGCCAGACCGTGCAGTAAATCAGCCGCCATCAGGTGGCTGGATTCAAATCTGAAGTCAAATTCAAATAAGTCAAATTCAAATCAATAAGCGCCTTACGCGCATTCTGGATGGAGACAGACAATGAAAATCATCGCCCCCCTGTTCGGCGGCATGCTGCTGGCGGCCAGTTTTCCGCTGCTGGCGGCTTTGCCACTGACGCCGAAATTGAGTCACGATAACTACGCCGCCGAGTGGCGGCCGGATGTGGCCTATGTGGCTGGCAATGTCGTGAGTTATCAGGGCCAGCAGTACCGCACCAAATGGTGGAGCCAGAACACGCCGCCACAGCCCACAAACTGGAGTTCCTGGCAGCGGCTGGATGTCATCCCGGATGGCGATTACACCCTGAAACTGCAGTCGGGGCACGCCAGCCGCGTGGACTGGTACGAGAATGATGTGCTGATTGCCACGCAGAATCTGACCCCCGCTGCGGCGCAGACCACCGAACTGGCTGTGCGTGGCCGCAGCAAGGGCAGTTATACCTACAAGGCGGTGCTCAGCAATGCCGAAGGCCAGACCAGCAGCACGCCGCTGCCGGTGCAGGTGCTGGATGAAGAAAAGTACAAGATCGGTGTACGCACCTTCAATTTTACCGATATGAACCGCCTGGACCCGCTGGCCGATACGCCACGCCAGCGCGAACTGATGGTCAAGCTCTGGTACCCGGCCAGCCTGAACAGCAACCAGCCGGTGCTGCATCACTGGTATCACAGTGAAAAAGCCATTACCGGTTCGCCGGGTGACGACTGGCTGAAAGATGTGCCCAGCCAAAGCCGCCTCAATGCGGAGCTAGCCGCGAAGGAATCGCCGTTCCCGGTGCTGCTGTTCTCGCCGGGCTATTCAGCCAACCTCGAATCCAGCCAGTTCCTGTATGAAGCGCTGGCCAAGGCAGGCTATGTGGTGGTGGTGATTGGCCACACCCACCAGCACTCCTTGGTCACGATGGCCAATGGCGAGGAAATCCGTATCGACTGGAGCAAGCGCGCCAACGATTTTGATGGCGGCATTACGTTCGATGAGCTCAATAGCCTGATGGCCAGCCTGAAAGACCAGCCGCTGACCGACGCCGTGAAGCAGCAGATTTATGACGCCTTTGCCAAATGCACAGGCGATCACCGGCAGCTGAAACTCTGGCAGGACGACACCCGCTTTGTGCTGGCCGAGCTGGAAAAACTCAATGCCAACAGCAACAGCGTGTTTGCCAAGCGGCTGGACTTGTCGCGGATCGGCCTGCTCGGCACATCCTACGGTGGCAGCAAGTCACTGCAATACCTCAGCGAAATCGACAATCCAGCCATTCGCGCGGCCGCCAATATCGATGGCCAGGATTACTACCTGACCGCACAGCACCAGTTCAACAAACCCATCCTGATGATGTCCACCGAGAGCTGGGTGAGCAAGGATTTCGAGCTGATCTTTGACAAGGCCCGCAGTGATGCCTACCACGTGAAGATCAAGGGCAGCCTGCATGGTGACATCACCGACAGCACGGTACTCGCCGCCCAGTTCAAGCCATCGGAATTTCTGGGGCCGATCAACGGTGACACCATGCTCGCCATTACCAATGGCTCGGTGCTGGCCTTCTTCAACCAGTACGTGAAAACCCAGCCGCAGGCCCCGGTGCGCAAGAATGTGCTGGAATTCCTCAATGGCTACAGCGAGCCGCAAGTGCAGTTCAAGCTGCAGTAATCGGCCAGGCTGGGCTGCGGCCTGGGCGCAAGGCAACGCCAGCAGCCGTGCTGACGAGTGCCCAAGCCCGAGCCGTGGCGCAGGCGTGGCCGGTGATTGCAACGAAAAGCCTCGCGCACGCGAGGCTTTTTTACGCGCAGAGCTTGCCGGCCAGCGCCAGGCGCCGCTGCGGCCGCCAGCGCTGCAAATATAAGGTACAGCAGCTCGGCGCAGCGTAGCGCTTTCATCGTCGCTAGGGATAGGGCGGCAAGCGATTTCATGGGTATGCGCCTGTAGCCCTTTTTCTGAATTGGCTTATTGAATATGCTGTGTAGGGTATGTGCCTTTGCCGCTCTTGCTCGCAACCTTGTGACGCTGAAACGAAGCACTTTGCGCGGCTTGCCGAAACATCATGGCCGGCATTGAAGGCGGGGCAGGAATGGGGGTAAGCTTTCCTGAAAATAAACAGGGGCTAACATGGCGGAACGGAAAGACTGGTCACCGCAGGAAATCGCCGCCACCGTGGCCGATTACATGCACATGCTGCAGCTGGAGCTGGCCGGGCAAAGCTACAACAAGGCCGCGCACTATCGCGCCTTGCAGGACAAGCTGGCCGGCCGCAGCAAGGGCGCGGTGGAAATGAAACGCCAGAACATCAGTGCCGTGCTGCAAGCCAGCGGCCGCATGTGGATCGCCGGCTACAAACCGCTCACCAATGTACAGGCCGCGCTGGGTGAAGAAGTGGAAAACTGGCTGCTGGCCAACCCCGACTTCGATGCGCTGCTCGCCACCGCCATCGACCAGCCCGCCGTCGCCCCGGCGCACCTAGATTTCCGCCAATTCCTCGTCGCCGCGCCCGAAAGCAGAAACACCGCCCGCGAACCCGCCGCCCCCTACCAACTGAAACGCCCCGCACTGCAACGCGACTACGCCGCCCGCGAAGCCAGCAACCGCAAGCTGGGCTTGGCCGGCGAACTGCTGGTGTTGGAGTTCGAACGGCAAAGCCTGATCGCGCAGGGCAAAGGCCATCTGGCCGACAAGGTGGTGCACGCATCGAAAGACATTGGCGACGGGCTGGGCTACGACATCCACTCCTACGCCCCCAACGGCCGCGACAAACTGATCGAAGTAAAAACCACCGCGTTTGCCAAGGAAACGCCGTTTTACGCCAGCCGCAACGAGGTCGACTTCTCCCGCGACCACGCCGATCTATTCGTCCTCACCCGCGTCTTCGACTTCCGCAAAGCCGCCAAGGCATTTGAATTGCCGGGCGCGATTGCCACGAATTGCCGGATGGATGCGGTGAGTTATGTTTGCGGTGTCCTTTAGGTGATTCTGTCGTGTGGCAGACTGATTTTTAATCCCATGTTACGAGAAATACGAATTACTAGGTGACCAAATGAGTAAAGCAAGACGTCCACCACTTCCAGTAGATTTTATTGACTATCAACGGCTATACCGAGTTATTGTTACCGTCCTTAATGCCGTAAATGCAAATACGGCCCATGCCTGTAAATTTTTTTCAATTGCTGGCTCTTACATTCTTTCGGAGATTCATGGCCTAGATGCGAAGCCTAGATTTGGCTCCGCCTTCTATCGTGTTGACGACAAAAATGATCTCATTCTGGCTTTTACTGATATGGATGCATTTCAGCGGCGAGAGATATGTAGCCACAGTGAAGCCTTTCATGCATGGATTGAGTGTAATGGAGTAGTGATTGACCTACTTGCACCCCTTTTTCGTGAAAATCAGCAGGCAGGAATACATGATTCTCTGCGTCTTATCCCAAGGAAAATGTTCCAGCGCCCTTTGAATAAGATGAGTAACTCACCTTTTGATTTGACGCGTGAAGGCGATTTCTTTCTCACAATCAACCCAACGCTAACAAACGAGATGACCATGGAATTCATGTCAAAATACATGAATATGGATCTTGCTACGATTTGCAAACATTGGTACAAGCCAAGCCCCAAGCTCATGCAGTCACAGCTTGAAATGGGGTGTGACGATGGCACAGTGACGTTGATGAAGCTCGACAAAACCGAACTAATCGGCATGTGGTAAATTCAAATGGCGTATTCGTCGCCGCGAAGCGGCAATACGCTGAACGACAATCCAGTCATCATGCTTCATCCGGCGCCCTACCATTGGATGGTCGCCGTAACGGCCAATTAGCACGCCATGCCCTTGCAGCCGCCGAGAAGCGCAGCAGTCAACAGGGTTTCGCGGGAGAGATGTTTGAGCCCGCAGGGCGAGTTTCGAACCCGCGCTGTTGACTGCGAGCATCGCAGGGCACCCCGCGCAGCGGGGCGGCGGAACGGGCTCGGCTTTGGGGTGAAGGGGGATTTGCCGAGACAAATCCCCCTTCCCGTTGGTGGCGGCGACCGGAGGAAGTCCCTGTGGGACGGAAACGCGCATGAAAACACCGCGCCGCAGGCGCTTAAAACCCTGGATGCCGGCCTGCGCCGGCATGACGAAGAAACCTAAAGGGTATTTGGCTGTAGCCCATCAGCTTAAAAGGCTTCGGCGGCATACCCAGCAAAAAACAACCTGATTATGTCTCTCTTTCAGAAACCCTTTTTCCGTCATGCCCGCGAAGGCGGGCATCCAGAGCGAAGCTTGGTTTCACACCCTTATCTGGATTCCCGCGTACGCGGGAATGACGATTCTGAAGCAGAGACGTAATCAGAAAAAACAAAGCCACCGCATGCGGTGGCTTTGTCGTTTACTACTGCTCGAACCGAAATATCACACGTCGATATTGCGCGCAATCAGCGCGTTCTGCTCGATGAAGTGCCGGCGCGGTTCGACCTGATCGCCCATCAGCGTGGTGAAGATCGCATCCGCCGCGATGGCGTCGTCAATCGTCACCTTCAACAGCCGCCGCACGTTCACGTCCATGGTGGTTTCCCACAGCTGCTCGGGGTTCATTTCACCCAGGCCTTTATAGCGCTGGATGGTCATGTTGCGGCGTACTTCGGCCATCAGCCATTCCAGCGCGTCCTTGAAGCTTCTGGCCGGCGCTTCATTGTTGCCGCGGCGCACGATGGCGTCGGCTTCCAGCAGGCCGTCGAGCATGTCGGCGGTCTTGCGCAGCTGGGCGTAGTCGTTGCTGCGCACGAAGTCGGGCTCGATGTACTGTACGGTGATCACGCCATGCAGGTTTCGCTCGATTTTCAGCAGGTGGTTTTCGTCGAGCTGCTGCGCGGAAATCGTGAAGGCCGGGTGGGCGACGGCGGCGGTGAGCGCGGCGGCGGACGCGGCGGCGGCGTCGGCGCTGGACAGGTCCAGTACCGGGCTGCGCAGCAGCGCGGTCAGCACCGTCGGGTCAACGAAGCGGCTGTAGCGTTCGATGATGCCGTCGGTGATGAAGGTCTGCTTGGCAATGGCGTCGAGTGCGTCGCCGGCAATCGGCGTGCGCCCGGCGCCCGGCAGCAGTTCGGCGCCATTGAGCGCGAGTTGCAGCAGGTATTGCTTCAGCTCGGCTTCGTCCTTCAGGTAGCGCTCCTGCTTGCCGTGCTTCACCTTGAACAGCGGCGGCTGGGCGATGTAGATGTAGCCGCGCTCGACCAGCTCGGGCAGCTGGCGGTAGAAGAAGGTGAGCAGCAGCGTGCGGATGTGCGAGCCGTCCACGTCCGCATCGGTCATGATGATGATGCGGTGGTAGCGCAGCTTGTCGATGTTGAAATCGTCCTTGCCGATGCCGCAGCCCAGCGCGGTGATCAGCGTGCCGACTTCCTGGCTGGCCAGCATGCGGTCGAAGCGCGCGCGCTCGACGTTGAGGATCTTGCCTTTCAGCGGCAGGATGGCCTGGAATTTGCGGTCGCGGCCCTGCTTGGCGGAGCCGCCGGCGGAGTCACCCTCGACCAGGTAGATTTCCGACAATGCCGGGTCTTTTTCCTGGCAGTCGGCCAGTTTGCCGGGCATGCCGATGCCATCGAGCACGCCCTTGCGGCGGGTAAGTTCGCGTGCCTTGCGTGCCGCCTCGCGGGCCCGTGCGGCTTCGACGATCTTGCCGCAGATGATCTTCGCGTCGTTGGGGTTTTCCAGCAGGTAGTCGGCCAGCATCTGGCCCAGCACTTCCTGCACCACCGGGCTGATTTCGCTGGAGACCAGCTTGTCCTTGGTCTGGCTGCTGAACTTCGGGTCGGGCAGCTTCACGCTCAGCACGCACACCAGGCCTTCGCGCATGTCGTCGCCGCTGGTTTCCACCTTGGCTTTCTTGGCAACTTCGGCCTGTTCGATGTACTGGTTCAGCGTGCGCGTCATCACCGTGCGCAGTGCGGTCAGGTGGGTGCCGCCGTCGCGCTGCGGGATGTTGTTGGTGAAACACTGCACGGTTTCGGAGTAGCTGTCGTTCCACTGCATCGCGCATTCGACGGTCATGCCGTCCTTCTCGCCGATGGCGTAGAAGATGTGCGGGTGCAGCGTCGACTTGGCGCGGTTCATGTACTCGACAAAGCCCTTCACGCCGCCGGAGTAGGCAAAGTTTTCCTCGCGGCCATCGCGCTTGTCGATCAGCGTGATGTTCACGCCATTGTTGAGGAAGGACAGCTCGCGGATGCGCTTGGCGAGGATTTCGTAGTGGAATTCAACCACGCCGAAGGTTTCCACCGAGGCCATGAAGTGCACTTCGGTGCCGCGCTTGTCGGTGTCGCCAATGATCTTCAGCGGCTCGACGCGCTCACCCTGGCGGAATTCCATGGTGTGCACCTTGCCATCGCGGCGGATGGTCAGGCGCAGCCAGTCGGACAGCGCATTCACCACCGACACGCCCACGCCGTGCAGACCGCCGGATACCTTGTAGCTGTTCTGGTCGAACTTGCCGCCGGCGTGCAGCTCGGTCATCACGATTTCGGCAGCCGAGCGCTTGAATTCGTCGTCGTCCTTGATCGCGGTCGGAATGCCGCGGCCGTTGTCTTCGATGGAGATCGAGTTGTCGGCGTGAATGATGACCTTGATCGTGTCGCAGTGGCCGGCCAGCGCTTCGTCGATGGCGTTGTCGAGCACTTCGAACACCATGTGGTGCAGGCCGGTGCCGTCACCCGTATCGCCGATGTACATGCCGGGGCGCTTGCGTACGGCCTCCAGACCCTTGAGGATCTTGATGCTGTCTGCGCCGTATTCCTGGCCGTTCTGTTCCTGCGGGAGATTGTTTTCGCTCATTGCTCTGTCGTGAGGGGTGAGGGGTGAGGAGTGAGGTGCGGGGTATGTGCCGACAGCCCTTTTTTAGAAAGGGCTGTGTTTGTATACGGCTGAGGGTGTGGAGGTTTCCCCGCACGCCTCACCCCTGAGGCCTCACATCACTAAATGCGCATCGGCATCACGATGTATTTGAAGTGCGCGTTGTCCGGCAGGGTGACCAGCACCGAGGAATTGACATCGCCGAAGGTGAATTGCAAGGCTTCGACCTGCATATTGGTCAGCACATCGAGCAGGTACTGGATGTTGAAGCCGATATCCAGCGGCTCGCCGCTGTAGCTGACTTCCAGCTCTTCCTGGGCTTCTTCCTGTTCGTTGTTGTTGCAGAGAATCTTCAGCGAGCCGGAGGTCAGCACGATGCGCACACCGCGGAACTTCTCGTTCGACAGGATCGCGGCGCGCTGCATGGCGGCCAGCAGCTGCGCACGGTCGATGGTCAGCAGCTTGTCGTTGTTCTGCGGGATCACGCGGTTGTAGTCGGGGAACTTGCCGTCAACCACTTTCGAGTGGATCACGATATTGCCGAAGCTGAATTTCACCTGGTTGCCGGCGATGTCGATGGCGACTTCGTCGTCCACGTCGGCCAGCAGCTTGTAGAGTTCCAGGATGGTCTTGCGCGGCAGGATGACTTCGTTCTTGTCAAAACTGGTGGCGAGTTCGGCCGAGGCGAACGCCAGGCGGTGGCCGTCGGTGGCGACCAGCTTCAGCAGATTGCCCTCGGTGACCATAAAGAGGCCATTGAGGTAGTAGCGGATGTCCTGATGCGCCATGGCGAACTGGGCGCGGCCCAGCAGCGCCTTCAGCTGGCCTTGCGGCAGGCGCACGGTGGCGCGCAGATTGGTGTCGACGGCCAGCGTGGGGAAATCGGCGGCGGGCAGGGTCTGCAGGTTGAAGCGGCTTTTTCCCGCCTTGATGGTCAGACGGCTGTCGTCTTCATCCAGCGTGATGACGGTCTTGTCCGGAATGGCGCGCAAAATGTCGCTGAACTTCTTGGCGGCAACGGTGATGGCAAAGTCATTGCCCGAGAAGCCTTCGACCTGGCTGCTGGCGATCTGGATTTCCAGATCGGTGCCGGTGAAGGTGAGCGCGCCGCCTTCCTTGCGGATCAGCACATTGGCCAGAATCGGCAGGGTGTTGCGACGCTCGACGATGCCGGTGACGGTGGCCAGCGGCTTGAGCAGCGCATCGCGTTCAGCTTGCAGCAGTTGCATATCGGCTTTCCCGGTAAGAGGTGGTCTTTGAACTGCGGAATTTTACCTGAATTCCGCAGACAGCGATGCTTGGCAGCAGCGCAGCGAGAGGCGGGTGTCAGCTGCGCAACATCTGCAGCAGCACGCCGTACTGGTGGGCGATCTCGCTGTCGTTCTGGCGCATTTCCTCGATGGTGCGGCAGGCGTACAGCACGGTGGTGTGGTCGCGCCCGCCAAAGGCTTCGCCAATGGCTGGCAGGCTCATTTGCGTGAGTTCCTTGGTCAGCGCCATGGCCACCTGACGCGGGCGGGCAATGTCGCGCGCACGCTTCTTGGAGTGCATGTCCGGCACCTTGATCTTGTAGAAATCCGCCACGGTTTTCTGGATGTTTTCCACCGAGATCATGCGGTTGCCCGCGGCGAGAATGTCCTTGAGCGCTTCCTTGGCGGCTTCCAGCGTGATCGGCTGGTGCGTGAAGCGCGCATAGGCCAGCACGCGCTTGAGCGCGCCTTCCAGTTCGCGGACATTGGAACGAATGTTCTTGGCGATGAAGAAGGCCACGTTGGCGTCAAGCTTGAAATGGTCGGCCTCGGCCTTCTTCATCAGGATCGCCACGCGCATTTCCAGCTCGGGCGGCTCGATGGCCACCGACAGCCCCCAGGAGAAACGGCTGGTGAGGCGCTCCTGCAGGCCTTCGATTTCGCGCGGGATGCGGTCGGACGTCAGGATGATCTGCTTGCCGCCTTCGACGAGCGCATTGAACAGATAGAAGAATTCTTCCTGCGTGCGGTCCTTGCCGACGAAGAACTGGATGTCATCGACCAGCAGCAGGTCGAGCGAGTGGTAGTACTTCTTGAACTCGTCAAAGGATTTGTGCTGGTAGGCCTTTACCACGTCCTGCACGTATTTCTCGGCGTGGATGTAGCGGATGCGCGCCTGCGGATTATATTGATGCACCAGATTGCCGATGGCCTGCACCAGGTGAGTCTTGCCCAGGCCGACGCCGCCGTACACAAACAGCGGGTTGTAGCCGGCGCCGGGGTTTTCGGCGACCTGCTGCGCGGCGGCGCGCGCCACCTGGTTGGCCTTGCCGGTCACCAGTGTTTCAAAGGTGAACAGCGGGTTGAGGCGGGTGACTTCATGATTGCCGGCGCTGGCGTCAAAGCGGCGCGCGGGTTTGCGCTCGGCGGCCGGGGCGGCGTCGACCGGCTCCCCGGCTGGCGCGCTGGGCGCCGGAGCGGCCGCCGGGCGTGGCTTGGCCGGGCTTGCCGCCGGTGCGCTGCCCGCTGCGGCGCCGGGGCGTGGCCCGACCTTGAGGTTGATCATCGGCGGCTCGCCCGCGCAGTATTCGGCGGCGGCCATCTCGATCAGGCCGAGATGCCGGTCGCGGATGAACTGCAGGAAAATCTGGTTGGGCACGCTGATCTGCAAGGCGCCATCGACCAGTTCGGCGGCAAGCGGCTTGATCCAGATGTTGAACTGGCTGGCGCCAAGGCGTTGCTCCAGTTCAGTCAGGCAGTGCTGCCAAAGAGAAGACATATCGGGCATGGCGAATGGAAACGGGTCGCGGGCCTCGCGTGCGCTGTTCATCGGTCTTTAAACCACGATACAACACGTCGCTGGCGAGGCAGCACGACCCGTCTTGAATAGGATTGAATAGGCGGCGATTGTACTCCGCCGCACCGGACTTATCCACAGGGCGCCGCAAAGAAAGACTGGGCGGGCTTGCTTGACAGTGTGCGGTCTTGCTGCTCTAATCGCGTGTTTACTAAAGCACTTTTCGGTTTAGGACTCGTCATGAAGCGTACATTCCAGCCCTCCGTTATTCGCCGCAAGCGCAACCACGGTTTCCGTGCCCGTATGAAGACCCGTGGTGGTCGTGCCGTGCTGAACGCACGCCGCGCCCAAGGCCGCAAGCGTCTGTCTGCCTAAGCAGACTTGCCCGGCATGAACGCCCCGCCTGCCGCGGGCGCCAGGGCCGCAGGCAATTATCGCTTTACGCGCGCCATGCGCCTGCTAAAAACGGATGATTTTTCATCCGTTTTTAGTTTGCGCCTCAGTGTCAGCAACGAGTGGTTCCAGTTGCTGGGCCGGCGCAATGGCACGGCCGCAGCCCGCATTGGCCTGGTCGTCGGCAAGAAGACCGCCAAGCGTGCCGTCGCGCGCAATTACATGAAGCGCTCCCTGCGCGAAATCTTCCGCCACGAACACGGGCCGCTCGCCGGTCTGGATGTGGTCGTGCGCGTGCGCCAGCCCTTCGGGCGCGAACAGCGGGCCGCCGCCCAGGCCGCCCTTCTGCAACTGTTTGCCCGTTTGCCGAAGAAATGTCGCGCCTCCTGATCGGCTTGATCCGGCTCTACCAGCTGTGCATTAGTCCACTCATCGGCCCGCGCTGCCGTTATACTCCGACCTGCTCGCATTACGGCATCGAAGCATTGCGCCGGCACGGCCTGTGGCGTGGCGGCCGGCTGCTGTTGCGCCGCCTGGCGCGCTGCCACCCCTGGGGGGGACACGGGCACGACCCGGTACCCTGACACCAACCAGCTTCCGAGTATTGAATGGATACCAAGCGTTTAATCCTGTTTATCGCCGTCTCGTTCGCCATCCTGTTCTTCTGGCAACAATGGATGGAACAGCGCTACCCTGCACCGAAACAGGCCTCAGCCGTGGCAGGCGCTTCCGCCGTTGCCGCTGCCGCCAGCGCACCCGCCGCCGCACCGGCGTCCTCCGCCCAGCTGACCGCCGGCCAGAGCGTGAAGGTGGAAACCGACTATCTGCGCGCCGAAATCAGCACCGTCGGTGGTGATCTGCGCCACGTCGAGCTGCTCAAGCACGGCGCGACCGACGATCCGAAAAAGCCCTTCGTGCTGCTGCAGGACAAGGGCGAGCACATTTATGTGGCGCAGACCGGCCTGCTGGGCGATGGCCTGCCGACGCACAAGAGCGCATTCACGGCCACGCAGACCGCCTACAAGCTGGCCGATGGCCAGAATGCGGTGGATGTGCGCCTGGAAGCCCAGGGCCCGGAGGGCGTCAAGGTTGCCAAGATTTTCACCTTCAAGCGCGCCAGTTATGTAGTCGACGTGAAGTATGAAATCACCAACGGCAGCGCCAAGCCGCTGACCGCTTCGGCCTACTACCGCCTGCTGCGCGACGGCAAGGTGGAAAATCCGGGCATGTTCGGCACGCATACCTACACCGGTCCGGCCGTTTACACCCAGGAAGGCAAATTCCAGAAGAATGACTTCGACACCATCCGCAAGGGTGAAGAGAAGTATGTGAAGGCGAGCAAGGATGGCTGGGTAGCGATGATCCAGCACTACTTTGTCAGCGCCTGGCTGCTGGACCCCATCGGCCAGCCGTCCGCCTGCACGACGGCCTCCTGCCGCTTCGAGCTCAATGCGCTGGACAACAATATGTACAGCGCCGGCGTCGTGGTTGATCTGCCGGCCGTGGCGCCCGCGACCACGCTGGTCAAGCCGATGAGCCTGTATGTCGGCCCGCAGGAAACCCGCATTCTGGATGCCACCGCCAAGGGTCTGGACCATGCCAAGGATTACGGCATGTTCGCGATCTTTTCCGAGCCGCTGTTCATGCTGCTGGACCTGATCCACGGCTTTGTCGGCAACTGGGGCTGGGCGATTGTCATCGTGACGCTGCTGATCAAGGCCGCCTTCTACCCGCTGTCGAACGCTTCGTATCGCTCGATGGCGCGCATGCGCAAGCTGGCGCCGCGCATGGAAGCGCTGAAGGAGCGGCATGGCGACGACAAGATGAAGTTCCAGCAGGCCGTGATGGAGATGTACAAGACCGAGAAGGTCAACCCGCTCGGCGGCTGCCTGCCCATCCTGATCCAGATTCCGATCTTCATCGCCTTCTACTGGATGCTGATCGCTGCCGTGGAAATGCGTCAGGCGCCGTGGGAGCTGTGGATTACCGACCTGTCGGTGAAAGACCCGTACTACATCCTGCCGGTGATCTATGCCGTGTCGATGTACATCCAGCAGCATCTGTCGCCGCCGCCGCCGGATCCGATGCAGGCCAAGATGATGAAGATGATGCCGGTGATTTTCAGCGTCTTCTTCCTCTTCTTCCCGTCCGGTCTGGTGCTGTACTGGGTGGTGAACAACCTGGTGTCGATCGCCCAGCAGTGGTGGATTACCCGTCAGATCGAGCAGGAAGACAAGAAGCTGGCCAACAGCTGATCGTCTGCTGCCCTGCAAAAAGCCGCCCTTGGGCGGCTTTTTGTTGTTATGGCCTTGGGGTATTGCCCCATAGCCATTTGCCATAATGGCCTTCCAGGGTAAACGTGGCTATGTATGCAGGAAGGTGGCAGGCTGCTCTGCCGCCGGGCAAGGGCAGGGGCTATGCTGAAGCAGCGCGCCAGGTTGCCAGGCCGGCTGGTCGCGCAAGGGAAGGGTCATGCATATCCAGACTTACATTTTCCGCCTGCATGCCGATGTGCCGGATCATGCCTTCTTGCCGCTGGTCGCCGAGCTGCATGACTGGTTGCGCGAGCAGCCCGGCTTTGCCTCCTATGCGCTGTATCAGGGGCGCGGTGAGTGGATGGACCAGATCTTCTGGCTTTCCGAAGCCGAAGCCGAAGCCGCGCGCCAGCGCTTTCTGTTTTCCGATCTGGGCCAGCGCCTGCTGGCGATGGTGGATACCGACCACCACGGTTTTTCCGGCAGCAGCATCGACCTGAGTGCCTGGCGTGATGGCTTCTGAAGGCCGGCACTGCGCCAAAGCTTGCGCTGGATCATGCCGGGCTCGCCTGGCCCGTTTTAGCATGATGGCATGCTGCGACTTTCTGCCTGCCTCGCCTCCTTGCTTGCCGTGCTGATCGCTGCCCTGCTGCTGGCCGGGCCGGCGCAGGCGGCTTCTGCCGGCCATGCCGGACGACATGGCGAAACCCAGGCTGCCCTTGCGCATTGCCCGGATACGGCTGCTGCGTCGGCGGCCGCCGCCGCGGCGGAAGAGGGCGTCTGCCAGAGCGCCGAGCGCTGCGCCGCGCATTGTCTGGCGCACTGCCTGCCGGGGCTGACCGGCGTGGCGCTGCCGCCCGTCTGTGCCGTGCGCGCCGTGCTGCGTCCGCATCCGGCTACCACGCTGTCCGCCCTGCGTCTGCCGCCGCCCGCGCCGCCACCCCGATCCCTGTCGTTCTGAACGAGCTTCCGTTTCAGTGCGTGTGCGCCCAGAGCCGCACGCTTCATCCCGGGCGACTATGCCCGCACGACAAGGAATCCCATCATGTCCATGACCCATTACATGGCGCTGCTTGCCGCCAACCAGCCCTGGAATCTGCTGATCTTCATGGCAGTTCCGGTCATCCTCGCCGAAACCGTCGCCATTTCCGAGTTGTACCTGCTGTTCACGCGCCGCCTGCATGGCCGCGTGCGCCAGCTCAACCGGGTCGCCAGCATTCTGGGCGGCCTGTGGTTCAGCGGCATTTTCGTCTATCTGTTCACAACCGCCGTGATCCCGCTGACGGTGAGCGGCGGCTGGCTGGGTGCGGCCGACGTGATCGCCGTGGGCTTTTACCTGTCCGGCATCGTGCCGCTGGGCGGCATGGCGCTGCTTGATCTGGGCCTGCTGGCGCGCGGGCGCGACGAGGAATACCGGCTGCGTCTGCATGCCATCCTCGTGGCCGTCTTCCTCGTGGTGGCGCACGTGGCGATGATCTTCGGCATGCTCGATCCGGCGCTGCTGATGAGTCATGCCGCAGAGATGCCGGGGATGGCGCATTGACGCGCTGATGCGCTGGCCCTGCGCTATCGGCATGCCGGCCTGCGCCGGCATGCCGGGTAAAACGCTGCAAGGCTCATTCAATCACCAATAAGTGTGGGTATCTGCCTGTAGCCATTTTGAGTAAATGGCTGCAGGCAGATACCCTTCACGCCTCTTCGCCGAGGAAGCCGCCGCTCTGGTGCGCCCACAGCCGGGCGTAAATGCCACCCCTGGCCAGCAATTGCTGGTGCGTGCCTTCCTCGACAATGCGGCCCTCGTCGAGCACGATCAGCCTGTCCATCGCGGCGATGGTCGAGAGCCGGTGGGCAATCGCCACCACCGTCTTGCCTTCCATCAGTGCGTACAGGCTCTGCTGAATGGCGGCTTCCACCTCCGAATCCAGCGCGCTGGTCGCCTCGTCGAGCAGCAGGATGGGGGCATCCTTCAGCATCACGCGCGCGATGGCGATGCGCTGGCGCTGGCCACCGGACAGCTTCACGCCGCGCTCGCCGACGTGCGCATCGTAGCCCTGCCGGCCGTGCGCATCGGCCAGCCCCTGGATGAAGTCATGCACCTCGGCGCGGCGCGCGGCGGCGAGCATGTCGGCGTCGCTGGCATCGGGCCGCCCGTAGAGGATGTTGTCGCGCACCGAGCGGTGCAGCAGCGAGGTGTCCTGCGTGACCATGCCGATCTGCCGGCGCAGGCTGGTCTGTGTCACCGCGCGGATGTCCTGCCCGTCGATGGTGATGCGTCCGGCGTCCAGGTCGTAAAAGCGCAGCAGCAGGTTGACGATGGTCGATTTGCCCGCGCCCGAACGGCCGACGAGCCCGATCTTCTCGCCTGGACGGATGGTGAGGTTCAGCTGCTCCAGCACGTTTCGCGAACTGCCATAGCTGAAATCCACATTTTCGAAGCGGATCTCGCCACGGCTGACCGTCAGCGGCGCGGCATCGGGCGCATCGGTCACCGCCAGCGGCCTGGACAGCGTGTTCAGCCCGTCCTGCACCGTGCCGATGTTTTCGAACAGGCCGGCCATTTCCCACATGATCCAGTGCGAGATGCCGTTGAGCCGCAGCGCCATCGCGGTGGCCGCCGCCACGGCGCCGATGCCGACTTCGCCGCGGCTCCACAGCCACAGCGTCATGCCGGCGGTGCCGGCGATCAGCAGCATGGCGGTGAGGTGATTGACGATTTCGAAGGCGCTGACCAGCCGCATCTGCCGGTGCACGGTCAGCATGAATTCCTCCATCGCGCCGCGCACGAAGCCTGCCTCACGCTGGGCATGCGAAAACAGCTTCACCGTGCTGATGTTGGCGTAGGCATCGGTGATGCGTCCGGTCATCAGCGAGCGTGCATCGGCCTGCGCGCGCGACACGCGCGAGAGGCGCGGCACGAAGACCACCAGCGTGACCAGATACAGCGCCAGCCAGGCAAAGAAGGGCAGCAGGAGGCGCGCATCGAAGCCGGCGGCAATCCCGCTCATGGTGACAAAGTAAATCACCACGAATACCAGGATGTCGGTGCAGACAAGTACGGTGTCGCGCACCGCCAGCGCCGTCTGCATCACCTTGGCGGCGATGCGTCCGGCAAACTCGTCCTGATAGAAGGCCATGCTCTGGTTGAGCAGGTGGCGGTGAAACAGCCAGCGCAGGCGCATGGGGAAATTGCCCGCCAGCGTCTGGTGCTTGAGCAGGGTCTGCAGCGCCACCAGCAGCACGCTGCCGAAAATCACCGCCAGCAACAGCAGCAGGCGGCTGCCCTCCTGCCGCCAGAGTTGCGCCGGCGGCACGTTGGCCAGCCAGTCGACGATCTGCCCCAGCCAGGCAAACAGCAAGGCCTCGAAGGCGCCAATGCCGGCCGTAAAGAGCATGAGCAGCAGGATATACAGGCGCATCCCGCGCGTGCAGGCCCAGACAAAGGGCAGAAAACGGGTCGGCAGTTCCGGCCGGTGTTCAGGATAGGGGTGGATCAGGTTTTCGAAAAAGCGAAACACGGTAGGGTCCCGGCAGTGATGAGACAGCCTCGGCGCGAGGCTGCCAAGTTTGGCATGGTGGTGTTATCGCATGAATGCCGGCCGTCTGTCTGTCTGCAATTGCGCATCTGCTGCACGGAGGGAGTGTCCGGCGTGGTGCACGAGATGCAGCAGCGGTTGAGGCGCATGGCTGCCTTTGCAGGTCAGCAGTTAGGAGCTGACGCCGTGGTCGTACCGGCGAATCAGGTCGATTGGTCGGCAAGTATCGCCTGACCTGGGGACGCGATTTCGCAGCTGAAAGTGCCAAACGGTCTGCATCCAGGTCGGGTGGCCTCCACAATGTGGTAATCCGCATGGCCGCCGTCTGTCGGGCAGAGAGCGGCCAGGCTTGTAAATACTAATTGGTAATTGTAATTTACTGATCGGTATTTTTAATACTTATTGGTAAAAGGAGAACCTCATGAAGCACATCCGTTCCACTATTGCCGCAGTCACCATGGTTGTCAGCAGCCTGGCCGTCGCCGGAGATCACGGCGGCAAGAAAGACCTCGTCGACACTGCTGTCGGCGCGGGTCAGTTCACCACGCTGGTCACTGCCGTCAAGGCGGCCGGCCTTGTCGATACGCTCAAGGGGCCGGGCCCGTTCACCGTGTTCGCGCCCACTGACGCGGCTTTTGCCAAAGTGCCCAAGGCAGATCTGGATGCGCTGCTGAAGGACAAGGCCAAGCTCACCAAGGTGCTGACTTACCACGTGGTGCCCGCAAAGGTGCTCGCCAAGGACGTCAAGGCCGGCCCGGTGAAGATGGTATCCGGTGATACCGCGACGATTGCGGTCGCCAATGGCAAGGTGATGATTGACAACGCCACCGTGACAGCCACGGATGTCAAAGCCAGCAACGGCGTCATTCATGTGATCGACACCGTGATCATCCCCAAGTAATCCCGCAGTACCCGCGTGCCCGGCATGCGCAGGGCACGACGGGCATTGTCGTTATAAGTTATGGTTATAAAAAAACCCGCGACAAGCCAGGCTTGCCGCGGGTTTTCAATGCTGCGTATTACTTGTTGAGAATCGCCTTGGCATCCCAGTGCGGGAAGTACTTGCGCACCAGGGCGTTGAGTTCGACTTCGAAGGCGCGCAGGCGGCTGAGTTCGTCCAGATCGCTGGCGTTCGTGCTGCTGGTGGCGGCTTCGATCACCATGCCGGCGCCGGCAGTGGCGTTGGACAGGCGGTCGATGATGATGAAGCTGCCGGTGCCGCGGCACTCGCTGTAGGCGTCAAATACCACAGGCGCGTTCACCTCGATGGTGACGCGCGCAATTTCGTTGAGCTTCAGTTCGTCTGCCGCAACGTGTGCGAGGGTATTCACGTCAATGCGGTGCTGGATCTGGGCTACACGGCCATACACCTGCTTGCCGGCCAGTTTGAAGGCGTATTCCTTGCCAACCGTCAGTGCGCTGTCGTTCATCCAGACTACGTGCGCGACAAAGGCCTGGCTGACTTGCGGCTGGGTATCCTGCGCGCGCACGATCATGTCGCCGCGCGAAATGTCGATTTCGTCTTCCAGCGTCAGCGTGATGGCCTGGCCAGAGAAGGCCGCGGACAGGTTGCCGTCGAAGGTAACGATGTCCTTTACTTTCGAGCGACGTCCGGACGGCAGCGCGACGATTTCGTCGCCCGGCAGGATGTGGCCGGCGGCGATGGTGCCACAGAAGCCGCGGAAATCCAGATTCGGGCGGTTGACGTACTGCACCGGCAGGCGGAAGGCGTCGAGCTTGGCATCCTTGCTGACTTGCACGCTTTCCAGCAGGCCCATCAGCGTATCGCCCTCGTACCACGGGGTTTGCGTGGATTCGTTCACCACATTGTCGCCGCGCAGCGCGGAGATCGGCACGAAGCGGATGTCGGCGATGTCAAGCTGCTTGGCGAATTCGAGGTATTGCTGCCTGATTTCGTTGAAGCGCGCTTCGCTGAATTCGACCAGATCCATCTTGTTGACCGCAACGAGCACGTGCTTGATGCCCAGCAGGCTGACGATAAAGCTGTGGCGACGGGTCTGCGTCTGCACGCCGTAGCGCGCGTCGATCAGGATGATGGCGAGGTCACAGGTCGAGGCACCGGTGGCCATGTTGCGGGTGTACTGCTCGTGGCCCGGGCAGTCGGCGATGATGAACTTGCGCTTTTCGGTGCTGAAATAGCGATAGGCCACGTCGATGGTGATGCCCTGTTCGCGCTCAGCCTGCAGGCCGTCCACCAGCAGCGCCAGATCGATTTCCTGGTCGGTGGTGTTGTACTTCTGGCTGTCTTTCTGGATCGCGGCCAGATGGTCTTCGAAGATCAGCTTGGAATCATGCAGCAGGCGGCCGATCAGCGTGGATTTGCCGTCATCGACGTTGCCGCAGGTGATGAAGCGCAGCAGATCCTTGTTCTCGTGCTGCTTCAGGTACGCCAGGATGTCGCTGGCGATCAGGTCGGATTGGTGGGACATGGTGGGTCTCGCGTAGGGTGGGTTAGCCGCTTTGCGGCGTAACCCACCGGGCAATCAATAATGGCGTCGCTGCGGTGGGTTACGGTCTGCGACCTAACCCACCCTACGTCTCTTATTGCTGTGGTGAAGGTGTTTAGAAATAACCTTCCATTTTCTTTTTTTCCATCGAACCGGCGCTGTCATGATCAATCGCGCGGCCCTGGCGCTCGCTGGTCGTGGTCAGCAGCATTTCCTGGATGATTTCCGGCAGGGTCTGCGCCTTCGACTGCACGGCGCCGGTCAGCGGGTAGCAGCCCAGCGTACGGAAGCGCACCCATTCCTTGCGGCGGGTTGCGAGCTGTTCCGGGCTCAGGTACTGCAGGCAGCGCTCATCATCAATCATGATGGTGGTGCCGTTGTAGTCGACCACATCACGTTCGGCCGAGAAGTACAGCGGCACGATCTCGATGTTTTCCAGATAGATGTATTGCCAGATGTCCAGTTCGGTCCAGTTGGAAATCGGGAACACGCGGATCGACTCGCCCTTGTCGATTTTCGAGTTGTAGATGTTCCAGAGTTCCGGACGCTGGTTTTTCGGATCCCAGCGATGATTCTTGTCGCGGAAGGAATACACGCGCTCCTTGGCGCGGCTCTTTTCCTCGTCGCGCCGCGCGCCGCCAAATGCCGCATCGAAGCCGTACTTGTTCAGCGCCTGCTTCAGGCCTTCGGTCTTCATCACGTCGGTGTGCTTGGCCGAGCCGGCGGTGAACGGGTTGATGCCAGCTTTCACACCTTCCTCGTTCACATGGGTGATCAGCTTCCAGCCTTCGGCACGCTGCTTGTCGCGCAGCTTGTACATGTCCTGGAATTTCCAGGTGGTATCGACGTGCATCAGCGGGAAGGGCGGGATGCCCGGGGCAAAGGCTTTGCGCGCCAGATGCAGCATCACGGCGGAATCCTTGCCGATGGAGTAGAGCATCACCGGATTTTCGAATTCGGCGGCGACTTCGCGGATGATATGAATGGATTCGGCTTCCAGCTGCTTCAGGTGGGTCAGCCTTGCTTCACTGATGGTATTCATGGGGCGTGGTTCTGGCTTGGTTTTCAAGGGCGCAACAGGCGCCAAGGCAATGTACAGGAATAAGTCGCAAATCAGAAATAAGCTGTGATGCTATCGATATGCCGACAAGAAAAAAGCCGATGGCGCAGCCATCAGCTTTTGCGGGGCAGGCAGCGATCAGAGTGCCGACCAGGCTTTGCCCAGCGGGTTGAAGGTCGGCTTCTGGCCGCCCCACAATTGTTCGAGGTCGTAGTAATCGCGCACCGGCGGCAACATCACGTGCACGACCAGCTCGCCGGCGTCGACCAGCACCCATTCGCCGGATTCTTCGCCTTCGGTGGAGATGATTTCATAGCCCTTGGCCTTCAGCTCCACGGCCACATTGTTGGCCAGCGCACGTACCTGGCGGTTGGAGTCGCCGGTGGCGACGATCATGCATTCAAACAGTTCGGTGAGCTGGGTGGTGTCCAGTGCCAGGATGTCCTTGCCCTTGATGTCTTCCAGGGCGGCCACGGCGATGTCGCGCATGGCGTGGGTGATTTCATTCATGTTCAATCCTTGTGATGACCGCAGGCCGGGGGCGCCTGGTACAGGCCGCTGGCCGTGATGGCCGCCGCGACGGGGGTGAGGCTGCCGATGTCCTGGCCCCGGGCCAGACGCGCGCGCAGTTCCGTACTCGAGACGGGCAGCAGTGGCGCGGGCAAAACGCTGATTTTACCGTGACTTAAGGCTTCTGGCGACGCAATTGCCAGTCTTTTCTGCAATTCGGCGGCGATGGGCGGTGCCACGTGCTCCAGATCAACGCCGGGGCGTGCAGCTACGACCAGATGGCCGGCATCCAGCAAGTCCTGCCAGCGTCGCCAGCCTGGCAGATTGGCCAGGGAGTCGGCGCCAATCAGCCAGACCAGCAGGGTGTCCGGATGTTCCCGCTGCAATTCCGCCAGCGTGTCGATGGTGTAGCAATAGCCCTCGCGGCGTACCTCGCGCTCGTCGAGTGTCAGTCCCGCTTGACCGGCAATCGCGGCGCGCACCCAGTCGGCCCGCTGTTGCGGACTGACCGGCAGGGCCGGGCGGTGTGGCGGCAATCCGGTGGGTATCAGCTTCACCTCGTTGAGCGCAAAGGTGTCGCGGAATATCCGTGCCAGCGTAAGGTGGCCGTAGTGGATTGGATCGAAGCTGCCGCCAAAAATGCCGAGTGTTTGCATGAGGTCGTTGCCCATGGGGAAGGCGGGCGGGGCGGAAGGAGGGGCTGGCGAAGTGCGGCGTCACGCGCCGCAAAATGCCCGAAGCCGGCATGGCCGGCTTCGGGGGAAGGCTGTTAACCCCCGAGCAGGCTGAGCACCTGCTGTGGCAGCTGGTTGGCCTGCGAGAGCATCGCGGTGCCGGCCTGCTGCAGGATTTGTGCCCGCGTCAGTGCTGCGGTTTCCGCTGCGAAGTCGGCATCGCGAATCCGGCTGCGGGCGGCCGAGAGATTCTCGGTGGTCACGGCCAGATTGCTGATGGTAGCGCCAAAGCGGCTTTGCAGGGCGCCGAATTTCGAGCGCTGGTCGTTGATTGTGGTCAGTGCATCGTCGACGATGCGCAGCGCCTGAGTGGCGTTTTCCACGTTCGAGACATCGAGTTTTTCCACCGTTTTCAGGTCGGCCTGGTAGGACATGCCCGAGGCAAAGACCGAGGAGCCGTCTGTCGCGGTGTAGAACACCCCCGAGGTGAACGACGCCGTGTTGGTGGTCACCGAATAGGAGTTCGACGAGTTCAGCACCACCTGCCCGGCAAAATAGGCCGTGCCGGTCGAGCCGCCCGGGAACACGCTGCCGCTGCTCATGTACTGATTGTTGCCGACCGAGGCGACCGGATCGAAATTCCATTGCGTCACATCGCCGCCAAAGCCGCTGGCCACGCCGCTGGCCGAGCTGAGGGCAATGTTCGAGCCGTCGGATGCCACCAGCTTGACGCCATAGGTGGTCGTGCCCGCGCTATTGGTAAAGGTCTCGACCTGTGCCGTCACACCGGTTTGCGAGGACTTGGCATTGAAGGCGGCGACGGCCTGCGAATATTCGTCGGCATCGATGCTGCCGTTGTTGTTGCCGTCGGCGATATTGAAGGTCACCGACTGGAAGGTGCTGCTTTTCGAGGCCACGGCCAGGGTAAAGGTGCCGCTGCCCATCGACAGCACGGTTTCGGTGCGCGCGCTGGCGAGCACGCCGGTGCCGGCCTGGTTGATCTTGGCGGCGATTTCGCGCGCCATGTCGGTGGTTTCGACCGAAATCGAAATGCCGTTGATGCTGAATGTGCCCGAGGCCGCTACGGCCACGCCGGCTGCATTGACCGTGCCGGTGGCCCCCGGTGCGAAGGTGGCGCCGCTGGTCAGGACATTGCTGATCGTCTTGGCGCCGGTGCCATTGCCGTTGCCGATCTGGTAGGTGCCGTACTGGTTGGTGCGCAGATTGGCCGTGGTCGCCAGGATTGTTTCGTTGGCGTTGGCGCCGATCTGGTAGACCGCCGCGGTGAAGGTGCCGTCAAAGAGCTTCTGGCCGTTGAATTGCGTGGTCTGGGCAAAGCGCTCCAGCTCGCTGGTCAGCTGCGTGACTTCGGCATTGATCGCCTGGCGGTCGCCTTCGGAGTTGGTCGCGTTGCCGGATTGCACCGCCAGTTCGCGAATGCGCTGCAGGATGTTGGACATTTCGCCCAGCGCGCCTTCGGCGGTCTGCGACAGCGAAACGCCGTCGTTGGCATTGCGCTGCGCCTGGGTAGACCCGCGAATCTGGCTGGTCATGCGCTCGGAAATCGCCAGACCCGCCGCATCGTCCTTTGCGCTGTTGATGCGCAGGCCGGAAGACAGGCGCTGCAGCGATTGCTGAAGATCGCCCTGGCTCTTGTCGAGGTTGCGCTGCGCATTCAGCGAAGGAATGTTCGTATTGATGACTTGCATGATGACTCTCCTTGGCGGGCCTGCTGCGGTCCGAGTGTCGGCAAGCGCTGGGCGCCGCCCGGTTCGGCAGCCACGCCATGCGTGCTACCCATTGCAGCCCCCCATGAGCAAATGCCATGCCAACACGATTTTTCACTGGCAGATCATGGGGGTATGCCCTTGCAAGCCTTTAAGTAAAAAGGCCTTGGCGATATGGGTGCCTGGCGAATTGCTCATTTGCCTGGCTGGCGCGGGGGGGGCGGGGGCGAACTGGTCGGGAGGTGTGGCGGCAAAAAATCCGCAGTCGCGGCAAAAGTTGCCGTGCCGGTGCCGTAGGGATACTGCGGGATGAAGAGACAGCATCAGGCCGCAATGGCGCGTTTTGCCGCAGCCCCTTTCGAAAAGCGATGTACCAAAACCATGTTGCGGCCTTTCAGGCGTCATTCCGGCGAAAGCCGGAATCCAGTGGTTTCGGCTAATGCTGCTGTCTGGATACCGGCTTTGACCGTAGGGAATCCCCGTGGGACGCCGGTATGACGAAGCGCCACTCTCACGCGTCTGCGGAGCAATCACCGCGTGCAACACGCTTCTGGGACATCGCCTTTCGAAACGACAATGCCCGCCGGTGCGGGGCGGGCATTGCGAGAGGCTGGCCGGGGAATGGCCGGGGTGCTGGCATTTCCGCCCCCGGCCGGCCCCGCTGTGCCGATTTCAGGCGCGGATTTCGCCGTCGCCCAGCACGATCCACTTTTCCGAGGTCAGCCCTTCGAGGCCAACCGGGCCGCGCGCGTGGATCTTGTCGGTGGAGATGCCGATTTCCGCGCCCAGGCCATATTCAAAGCCGTCGGCAAAGCGCGTCGAGGCATTGACCATCACCGAGGCTGAATCCACTTCGCGCAGGAACTGGCGCGCCTTGGTGTAGTTCTCGGTAATGATGGCATCGGTGTGATGGCTGCCCCACTGGTTGATGTGCGCAATGGCCTCGTCCAGATCGGCGACGACCTTCACCGCCAGAATCGGTGCCAGGTATTCGGTTGCCCAGTCTTCATCCGTTGCGGCGACAATGCCCGGCAGAATCGCACGGGTCTTGTCGCAGCCGCGCAGCTCCACCTGCTTGGCGGCGTAGACTTTCGCCAGCTCCGGCAGGATCAGCTCGGCGACGTTGTCGTTCACCAGCAGCGTTTCCATGGTGTTGCAGGTGCCGTAGCGATGCGTCTTGGCGTTGTCCGCGATGCGGATGGCCTTCTCCGGGTCGGCTTCGTCATCGATGTACACGTGACAGATGCCATCCAGATGCTTGATCACCGGTACGCGTGCATCGCGGCTGATGCGCTCGATCAGGCCCTTGCCGCCGCGCGGCACGATGACGTCGACAAATTCGCTCATGGTGATCAGCTCACCCACGGCCGCGCGGTCGGGCGTTTCGATGATCTGCACTGCTGCTTCCGGCAGGCCGGCCTTGCTCAACCCTTCCTTTACGCAGGCGGCAATGGCCTGGTTGCAGTGGAAGGCTTCACGGCCGCCGCGCAGGATGGTGGCGTTGCCGGATTTGATGCACAGGCCGGCGGCGTCGGCCGTCACGTTCGGGCGGGCTTCGTAGATGATGCCGATCACGCCCAGTGGTACGCGCATCTTGCCGACCTGGATGCCGGACGGGCGGTATTTGAAATCACCCATATTGCCGATCGGATCGGGCAGGGCCACCATCTCGCGCAGCCCCTGCGCCATGGTGGCGATGGTTTTTTCCGTCAGTTGCAGGCGGTCGAGCATGGCTGGCTCGAGCCCGTCGGCGCGGGCCTGCTCCATGTCCTGCAGGTTGGCGGCGAGCAGCCTGGCGGCGTCGCGTTCGATGGCGTCGGCAATGGCATTCAGTGCGGCGTTCTTGGCGCCGGTCGAGGCGCGGGCCATGGCGCGACTGGCGGCGCGGGCCTGGCGGCCGACTGCTTGCATGTAGGCTTGGATATCCATGACGGTGATTCCCGGCAATCAATCAGAATCGGTCATTGTAATCCGAAGCGCGGCCGGACTTGTATCGTGCGGACAGACTGTCACAAAGCGCGCCGGTGACCGGTCGCCGCGCCCTGGGGCTTGATGCTTACTGCGGTGGCTTGGGGAGCTGCAGGACGGTCACCGCAACATTATCGGCGAGGCCGCGGTTGAACCAGTCTGGCGCCGAGCTTTGCACGGCAATCAGCCGTGGACCCTCGGCCGTCTCGACAAACAGCGGCGATCCCGAGTCGCCGGCCAGCGTGTCGCACTGGTGAAAGAGCGTGCGATTTTCGCGCAGCTCGGTAATGCGGCAGTGGCGGTGGCTGGTCAATTGCGTGTCATGGTCTTCGGCATAACCGGCCTGCGTAATGCGCTGCGCGGTTGCCTTTAGTGTTCTTTTAAGGGTATCCATGTTTTTGCCCATTATGGGCAAGGGTTCTGGAGCTATACCCTCTGCTTTTTCCAGTTTTAGCCAGGCAATGTCGTAAGCGGCCGCTTCCGGCTCGATATAGACATCGTCCCCCTGATAGCGCAGGCCACGGCGAAAGCGCGGTGGAAAGACCTGCTCCAGCACGCGGTAACGGGCCTGATACTTGCCCCGGTGATAGCCCGCGTAAAACCAGCGGCCCGGGTCGAGGCGATCGGCCTCCATCAGAAAGCAGTGGGCGGCCGTCACGGCCAGGTTTTCGCCAACCAGCGTGGCCGTGCACGTGCTGCCCGCTGCCGTTTCCAGGCGACCGATGGCGGCGTAAGGCTGCGGATAAGGCGCGGCGATGAACTGGCGGTCATCCCTGCCAAAGAACAAGGCCAGTCGCTGGCGAGCGACATCATCGGCAACCGCCGGTGTTGGTGCGGGGCTGGGGTGCGCAGGGGCTACGACAGGCGGTCGAGGTGGATGGGCCTGGTCGCGGCACCACAGCAGCCCGAGAAACAGGCCCGCGGCGGCAGCGATGGCTAGAAAAACTGGCAGATGGCGGAGCATGGCGATTCCGGAATGCAAAAACGGGACCGAAGTCCCGTTTTTGATGGTACAGCAGAGCAGGCCGGCCGGATTACTTGGCAGCGGAAGCCTTGGAAGCTACGGAAGCGGCGGAAGCCTTCTTGGCCTGAGCCTTCTGGGCAGCGGAAGCCTTGGATGCTACGGAAGCGGCGGAAGCCTTCTTGGCTTGAGCCTTCTGGGCAGCGGATGCCTTGGATGCTACGGAAGCGGCGGAAGCCTTCTTGGCCTGAGCCTTCTGGGCGGCGGATGCCTTGGATGCTACGGAAGCGGCGGAAGCCTTCTTGGCTTGAGCCTTCTGGGCAGCGGAAGCCTTGGAAGCTGCGGAAGCGGCAGAAGCCTTCTTGGCCTGGGCCTTTTGTGCAGCCGAAGCCTTGGAGGCAACGGAAGCCTTCTTGGCGGTCTTTTCAGCCTTGACGACGGCGGAAGCGCTGGAAGCGGTAGCGGCGTGGGCGCCAACGGTTACGAACAGGGCAGCAACGAGAACGGACAGCAGCTTCATGAATTAACTCCGATAAACGGTTGGGTCTTGGACGGAGCGGATTATGGTCTTGCTGATGGGAGCCTACTGTCGTGCTTGCGTAGCGAGTCGTAACTGAATGTAGTGGAAAGACGTAGTATCAGTCGCCCTCACTACCATCCACCAGGGGTGTCGGCCAGGCCAGCGTGATGCGCGCGCCACCCAGCGGCGAGGTTTCGATGCGGATTTCGCCATTGTGGCCACGCATGATCATGGCCACGATGGAAAGCCCCAGGCCAAAGCCGCCGGTGGCGAGATTGCGGCTGTTTTCGAGGCGCTCAAAGGGTTGCAGCAGGCGTTCGCGGGCATGGTCGGGGATGCCGGGGCCATTGTCATCCACATGAATCTGCGCCACCCCTTCGACCCATTCCAGGGTCACGGCGATGTTGTCGCCGCCGTAGCGCTGGGCATTGGACAGCAGATTGGTCACCGCGCGCCCCAGGTAATAGCTGTCATATTCCAGTAGTGGCGTCGCCAGCCCGGTCAGATTGTCGAGCACCGGCTGCGGATTGTGCTGCTGGGCAAATTCGCTGCACAACAGCCCGAGCTGGGCCAGGATGTCCTGCAAGGACAGGTTCAGCCGCAGCTGCGCGCGGTCCAGCGTGGACATGGTCAGCCATTCTTCGAGCAGCCGGTCGATCTGGCCCAGGTCGCGCTCGATGGCGCTGGCCTGGGCATCCAGCCCGGCGCCGGCTTTCAGTGCTTCCAGGCGGTAGCGGATGCGCGACAGCGGCGTGCGCAGGTCGTGCGAGACGGCGTCGAGCATGGCGCGCCGCGAGGCGGTCAGCGTCTGGATGTCATTGGCCATGCGGTTGAAGGTCAGCCCCAGCGGCGCCAGCGCCGAGCTGTCGTCGAGCTTCACGCGCGAGGTGAAATCGCCACTGCCCAGCCGGCGGCTTTGCCGCACCAGTACCAGCACATCGCGCCAGAAGGGGCGCAGCCACAGCCAGGTGGGAATGCCCAGCGCCAGACACATCAGTCCCAGCGCCAGCCAGTCCACCCAGGACAGGCTGTCCATGCGCGACAGATAGGGAATCGGCCCCAGTACCACCATCAGTTCGGTCTGGTGGATGCGGTGGATGTAGAGCTCGCGGTCAGCCAGCAGAATGATGCCGCCGTTGAGCAGTACCTGCTTGTTCTCCGGCGACAGGCGATAGGTGTCGATGCTTTCGATCTCGACCGGCACCGGCAGCTTGCCGCGCAGCCGCGCTGCCTCGTCGTGCCAGATCGAGCGTGGCAGATCGCCCAGTTCTTCCTCGATGATGGTCACCGTGGTCTGGAAGATGTCGGTGAGGTAGCGCTGGTTGGTGCGTTCGAGCAGCTGCTTGTAGACGCCGCCGATCAGCGTGGCGGAAATCAGGAAGCAGACAACGACGGTGAGGTAGAAGCGCAGGAAGAGCTGGCGCATGGTGGCGATCCGGGTCTGGTGGCAAAACGGGGAGCAAGCAGGCTCCCCGTTCTTTTATGGGTGTGTGGGTATGGCCCTATTCTTGCCACCAGATATCGGTTGCGAACAGATACCCCTTGTGGCGTATCGTCTTGATCTTGCGCGGCTCGTTCGGGTCGTCGTCCAGTTTCTTGCGCAGGCGCGAGACCGCCACATCGATGCTGCGATCCAGCCCGTCGTATTCGATGCCGCGCAATTCCTTCAGCAGATGATCGCGCGAGAGGATGTCGCCGGCGTGGCTGGCCAGTTCCCACAAGAGGTCAAAGTCACCGGTCGACAGGCCCAGCGGTTCGCCATGGTAGGTGGCGGTACGGTTGCGGGCGTCGATCTGCAGCTTGCCAAAGTTCAGCGTGGTGCGCTCGCCGGCCGGGCTGCCGGCGGCCTGTGCGCCGACCGGTTGCGTGCTGGCGCTGCGCAGGTGGGCGCGGATGCGCGCCAGCAGCACCGAGGGCGGCGTGGTCTTGACCACATAATCGGTCGCGCCGATTTCGAAGCCGAGAATCTGGTTCATGTCGCTGTTGAGCGAGGTCAGCAGCACGATGGGCCCGCCCCAGAATTCGCGCAGTTCGCGGCACAGCGTCAGGCCATCCTTGCCTGGCAGCATGATGTCGAGCAGCAGCAGGTCGGGCGGATTGTCGCGCACGCTGTCAAGCAGCTGGCTGCCATCGGCCTGGACATCGACGGTGAATTCAAAGGAGCGCAAAAAGCCGCTGATCAGTTCGGAAAGCTCGGGGTCGTCTTCAACAAACAGGATACGGGTCATGGTAGCTACCTTGTTGCGGGCTGGCAGGCGCTTGCAAAACGCCGGCGATCCGTTTTCCCGGCCTGGCCGGGGGCAAATGATGAACAAAACTACGGGTAATCGTGCGGCTGACGGCTTGGCTGTGATCGGGCTCCCGCGCTGGTTGGCGCCGGAGGGCAACCGTCTGCTGGCCATGCCGCTGGCCAAAGTCTCCGAAGTGTCGCATACCCGGGCGGGGTAAGGGTAGCGGCGCCGGGCACACAGGCTTGGTACGCTTAGGCAAGGCGGCGAATGTCTATTCCTTCAGGAAGCAAGATTTTCAGCGCCTGTGGCCCTGAAAACTGATGCCGGGGATGCCCGGCGGCACGATGCAGCCAGCATGCAGCAGGGAGGGGGGACATCTCCTCCTTACGCAGGCTGTATCCGCATCACGCTGTTGTTGTGGCGGATTTTTTGGGGGGTATTGACGTCTGGCGCATTGCCTAGATTGCTTGTGCGGCAATGCCTGTCAGGGTATGTAGGGCAGGGCGAGTTCCTGGCTGTTGCGGGCGCTGCCGGTGAAGGCGCGGCAGTCCTTGAGGAATTCGCGCATGCCGGCGGTCTGGAATTTCTGCCGGTGCCACAGGAAATGGAACTGCCGTGCCAGATCCAGCTCGGGCGTGGCCAGCGGCACCAGGCTGCCGCGCCGGAAAGCTTCGCGCAGCGCCAGTTGCGAGATGCAGCCGATGCCCAGCCCCGACTCGACGGCGCGCTTGATCGCCTCGGTGTGTTCCAGCTCCAGGCGGATGTTCAGTTGCGAGAGGTGGTGGCGCATGGCCTGGTTGAAGGTGTCGCGCGTGCCGGAGCCGGGCTCGCGCACGATCCAGGCCTCGCGCAGCAGCTCGTCGATGCTGGCGCTGCCCTTGGCGGCGAGCGGATGGTCGGGCCCGCAGAACACCACCAGCTCGTCGCTGATCCACGGCTGCACTTCCAGCTCGGGATGCTGGCAGTCGCCCTCGATCAGCCCCAGGTCCAGCTCGAAACGCGCGACCTGCTGCACGATGGTGGCGGTATTGTGCACCGACAGGCGCACATGGCTGGCCGGGTGGCGTTGCATGTAATTGCCGATCAGCAGCGTCGCGAGGTAGTTGCCGATGGTCAGCGTCGCGCCGATCGCCAGCGCGCCGCAAGCCTCCTGCCCGACCAGGAGGGTCTCAATTTCGCCCGCCTGGTCAAGCAGCGCGGTGGCGCGCGGCTGCAGCTGCAGGCCCAGTTCATTGAGGCGCAGCGCCTTGCCGACGCGGTCGAACAGCTGGCACTGGTACTGCCTTTCCAGCTCGCCCAGCGCCGTGCTGGTCGCCGATTGCGACAGTCCCAGGTCTTCGGCGGCGCGCGAGACGCTGCCGCGCCGGGCGACGGCGACGAAAACCTGTAACTGGCGCAGGGTGAATTTCATATCGGCTTATCCAGTGAAATCGAAAAAGTCATTCGATAATCTGGATATTCTAGCCCGAATCAATCCTCCGTCGCTGCACATCGGGCCGCTGCCGGCGGTAGGACGTGCCGGCGCAGCTGGAAAATGCCCGCGCCGGGAGCGAGTCTGGTGCCCGATGATTGCCACACCGTGGTGGGGGGATTGAATTTCCCGATAGCGACGCCATGTGTTCTCGATTGACCAAGCCCTGGAGCGTTCATGAGCGTGCCCCATCTGACCACGGCCCTGAAAGGCCCCCTGCTCGATCTGGAGCGCAAGATTCTGGCGGCGCAGCCGGAAATCGAACACTGGTTCCGCAACCAGTGGCAGGAGCACACGCCGCCGTTCTACGGCTCGGTCGACCTGCGCAACGCCGGCTACAAGCTCGCGCCGGTGGATATGAACCTGTTTCCGGGGGGCTTCAACAATCTGAACCCCGAGTTCCATCCGCTGGCCGTGCAGGCGGCGATGATGGCGCTGGAAGGCTACTGTCCGGACGCGCGGCGCATCCTGCTGATTCCCGAAAACCACACGCGCAATCTCTTTTACCTGCAGAACGTCGCCGCGCTGGCCAAGATCCTGCGCCAGGCCGGCATGGTCGTTCGTGTGGGCAGCCTGAACCCGGAAATCACCGCGCCGACCGAGCTGGAGCTGCCCGACGGTGGCCACCTGACGCTGGAGCCGGTGGTGCGCGAGGGCAGGCGGGTCGGCGTGGCGGGTTTCTCGCCCTGCGTGGTGCTGCTGAACAACGACCTCTCGGCCGGCATTCCCGACATCCTGCAGGGGCTGGAGCAGACGCTGTTGCCGCCGCTGCACGCCGGCTGGGCGGTGCGCCGCAAGACGACGCACTTTGCCGCCTATGACCGTGTCGTCGCCGAATTCGCCGAGCTGATCGGCATCGATCCCTGGGTGATCAATCCCTACTTCGAACACGTCGACGGGCTGGATTTCCATGCGCGCGAGGGCGAGGAAAAACTCGCCGCGACGGTGGACGGAATGATAGCCAAAATCCGCAGCAAATACGCCGAGCACGGCATCGATCAGGAGCCCTTTGTCATCGTCAAGGCCAATGCCGGCACTTACGGCATGGGTGTGATGAGCGTGAAGTCCGGCGCCGAGCTGGTGGGGCTCAACCGCAAGCAGCGCAACAAGATGTCGGTGGTGAAGGAAGGGCTGGAGGTGCGCGACGTGATCGTGCAGGAAGGCGTACCGACCTTCGAGAACATTCATGCCGCGGTCGCCGAGCCGGTCGTCTACATGCTCGACCGCTTCGTGATCGGTGGTTTCTACCGCGTGCACACCGGGCGTGGCGTCGACGAAAACCTCAACGCGCCGGGCATGCACTTCGTGCCGCTGGCCTTCGCCTCGCCCTTGACCACGCCCGATTGCGACGGCTCGCCCGATTGCGAGGCCAACCGCTTCTACGCCTACGGCGTCGTGGCGCGGCTGGCCTTGCTCGCCGGCGCGCTGGAGCTGGAAGAGGGCAGCGAGCCGTGAGCGTCACGCTGCAGGCCTGGCTGGCGCTGCTGGCGGCGGCCGTGTTCGAAATCGGCTGGCCGCTGGGCTTCAAGCTCTCGCAAACCACCGGCAACAAGCTGTTGTGGATTAGCGTGGCGATTGCCTGCATGAGCCTGAGTGGTGTGCTGCTGTGGCTGGCGCAGCGGCATATTCCGATCGGCACGGCCTATGCGGTGTGGACCGGCATTGGCGCTGCGGGCACCTTTGCGATCGGTGTGCTGTTCTTTGGCGACGCCGCGAGCGCCGGGCGCATGGCCGGGGCGGTGCTGATTGTCGCCGGCGTGGTCCTGCTGAAGGTTTCAGGGTAATGTCTTATGGGTATTGCTCTGTAGCCTTTTAATGGAAAAGGCTGCAGCCTGATACCCTTGTCTTGCTATTTGGCTTCGAGGTCGTTCCGCCTGACCGATGGCCAGCCTTTGCACCATGACGATGGTGACCGATTTGCGGCTCCTCACCGGGCTGCCCGAATGATTTGGAAGGAGCCGCATCATGCGCATTCTGTTTGTCGCCGACCCGCTGGCCGGCTTCAAGATCCACAAGGATTCGACCTACGCCATGTTGCGCGAGGCGGCCGCGCGCGGGCACGAGCTGCTGACGTGCGAGGCACGCGAGCTGGCGGTGCAGGACGGCGTCGTTACGGCGCAGGCGCATGCGCTGCGCTTCACCGCGACGCAGGAATACCAGCACTGGTTTGCATCCGGAGCGGCGCAAGCCGTGGCGCTGCGCGACATCGACGCGGTAATTATGCGCACCGACCCGCCATTCGACCAACAGTATTACTATGCGACACAGCTGTTCACGCTCGCCGAAATGCAGGGCGCGCGCGTGTTCAACAGCGGGCAGGCGCTGCGCGACTTCAATGAAAAACTGGCCATCCTGCGTTTTCCCGAATTCACCGCGCCGACGCTGGTCAGCCAGGACATGGCGCAAGTCCGCGAATTTGTGCGGGAGCAGGGTGACGTGATCGTCAAGCCGCTCGACGGCATGGGTGGCACGGGGATTTTCCGCGTGACGCCCGCCGACCCCAATCTGGGCAGCATCCTGGAAACGCTGAGCGACAATGGCCGGCGTACCATCATGGCGCAGCGCTATCTGCCGGCAATCAAGGACGGCGACAAGCGCGTACTGCTGATCAACGGCAAGCCGGTCGACTGGTGTCTGGCACGCATCCCGCAAGCGGGCGAGACGCGCGGCAATCTGGCCGCCGGTGGCACTGGCGTGGCCCGGCCCCTGTCCGTGCGCGACCGCGAGATCGCCGAGAGCCTGGGCCCGCGGCTGGCCGCGCAGGGCCTGTTGCTGGTGGGGCTCGACATCATCGGCGAACATCTGACCGAGGTGAATGTCACCAGCCCGACCTGCTTCCAGGAAATCAGCGCGCAATCCGGCATCGATGTTGCCGGGCTCTTCATCGATGCACTGGAGGCTGCCGTGCTAGAGGCAGTGCAAGAGACAAAATGCGCCTGATCGTTCTGGCCTGCCTGGCGCTCTTGCTGGCCGGCTGCGGCAAGCCGCAGGTCTACCAGCAGGAAAGCTATGTGTTCGGCACGCGGGTGCAGATCAGCATTTACGGCGATGACGAAGCGCAGGCGCACAAGCAGATCGCCGCCGTGCTCGGCGGGCTCGATCGCCTGCACGCGCGCCTGCACGCCTGGCAACCCTCGGAACTCACCCGGCTCAATGCGGCGATTGCCCGTGGCGAGGCCTATACGGTGGATGCCGAATTGCTGGGGCAGCTGCGTCTGGCGCAGGATATGGCCACGCGCAGCGACGGACTTTTCAACCCGGCGCTGGGGCAACTGGTCGCTGCCTGGGGATTTCACCGCGATGAATTCGCCCCACGGCGCCCCGATCCGCAAGCGCTGGCGCAATTGCTGGCGGCACGCCCCTCGCTCGATGACCTTGATCTGCGCGGCGAGCGTGTCAGCAGCCGCAACCCGGCGGTGGCGATCGATCTGGGCGGTTTCGCCAAAGGCTGGGCGCTGGACTGGGCTGCGCGGGAGTTGCGCCGGGCCGGTGTGCGCAACGCGCTGCTGAATTTTGGCGGCAATGTGCTGGCGCTGGGTCGCAAGGGCAGCGAGCCCTGGCGGGTGGGCATCCAGCACCCGCGCGAGCCTTCCGCCATGGCGAGCGTGGCGCTGGCCGATGGCGAGGCGATTGCCACATCGGGCGATTACCAGCGTTTTTTCGAGCTGGACGGCCAGCGCTATTCGCATCTGATCGACCCGCGGCTCGGCGAGCCGGCGCGCGGCATGATGGCGGTGACAGTGATTGCGCCGGCGTCAGTGCAGGCCGGCGTCATTTCCGACGTGCTGGGCAAGCCGCTGTTTATCGGCGGCACGGCCACCGCCGCGTTTTATGCCCGGCGCTTTGGCGTGACGGATTATCTCTTGCTCGATGCGCGGGGTGATGCGCATTTGTCGGCAGGCATGAGCAAGCGGATTCACTGGCTGAACAAGCCGGAGCGGCTTGCTAATTTGTCGTGATTGAACATGTCCGGCAGGTGTGTTTTTTCCACCTCTGGACTTGTGGTTTGTCATCATATTGCCGGCAAATGACGATATGATGATTGTGCTTTGTTGACTCCGGTTTTGCGGCCGCTGCAGGCGATTCATTGCGTGGCTGGCGTTTTGGCTGACACGCAATCAAATTCTGCAGTCTGCCGCGCGCTTCGCATCGGGCCTGGTCCGGTATGAATGCAATCCTCGAAATCGTATGTCCACCAAGCCGAACAATTGGCTAACGCCGGAAGGGAAGGGAATGGTTGGAATCATTATCGTGACTCATTATGCACTGGGAGAAGCGCTGATTACCTGCGCCCAGCACATCATGGGACGGCCATTGCCACAGTTGAAACAGCTCGCCGTGAGCAAGGCCGACGATCCGGACGAGATCGTCAGCCGTGCGCAGGCATTGATCACCGAGCTGGATGATGGCAGCGGCGTATTGCTGCTGACCGATATTTTCGGCGGTACGCCGTCCAATGTGGCCAACCGCCTGATCGTGCCGGGGCGTGTCGAGTCGGTGGCTGGCGTGAATCTGCCCATGCTGGTGCGCGCGCTGACCTATGGGCATCAGCCGCTGGAAATTGTGGTCAGCAAGGCCTTGACGGGTGGTCTGGAGGGCGTGCTTTACATGCTGCCCCCGACGCCCCTGGAATAAGCACAGGAATTGATGTAATGCCGCAGCAGGAAGTCGAAATCATCAACAAGCTGGGTTTGCATGCCCGGGCATCAAGCAAATTTACCCAGCTGGCCAGCCAGTTCCAGTGTGAAGTCTGGATCAGCCGCAACCAGAAGCGGGTGAATGCCAAATCCATCATGGGGGTCATGATGCTCGCCGCCGGCAAGGGCAGCCGCATCCTGATCGAAACATTCAATGGCCCGGACGAGAATGCCGCGCTGGAGGCATTGACGGGACTGGTGGCCGACCGCTTCGGCGAAGGCGAATGACAGGGTGATTGAAATGGCCGGTATCTCCACCGGCAGCAAGCGCCGGCTTGTCTTCGGCGCAGGCAGCGCCCTGTAAACGTAACGGTTGTATTGGCTATTCATGCGTTTTTCCCGGTTTTGCCGTGAAAACGGGGCGCAGGCTGTTGCAGCAGCCTGAACAGGCCCTCACGAATTGGTGCATAGTCCGGGCAGCAGATCCGGCGTGCCGCGCAGGAGGAGAAGGGGTATGAGTATTACCTTGCATGGAATCGGAATCGGGGGGGGCATAGCCATCGGGCGCGCCCATCTGGTGACGCATGCCGACATCGAGGTTGTGCATTACCAGCTGACGCCGGAGGAGGTTCCGCGCGAGCAGGCCCGCTTCGATGAGGCCATCCGCACGACCCGCAAGGACATGGAAACGCTGTGGGGCAGCATTCCGGAAAATGCGCCGGCAGAACTGGGCGCCTTCCTGTCGCTGCACATCATGCTGCTCAACGACCATACGCTGTCGCGCGAGCCGCGCCAGATCATCGAAACCCAGCGCTGCAATGCCGAGTGGGCGCTCAGTCAGCAGCTGGAAATCCTGCTCGCCCAGTTCGACGAGATCGAGGAAGAATACCTGCGCGAGCGTCGCTCGGATGTCGAGCAGGTGGCGCAGCGCATTTTCAAGGCGCTGGCCGGTTACGATGCATCCAGCCACACCCCGGTTTCGGCGGGTGAAAACACCATTCTGGTCGCACACGACCTCAGCCCGGCCGATATGGTGTTGTTCAAGGATACGGCCTATCTGGCTTTCATTACCGATGTTGGCGGCCCGACCTCCCACACCGCCATCCTGGCGCGCAGCCTGGATTTGCCCTCTGTGCTGGCACTGCGCCATGCCCGCGAGCTGATTGACGAGGATGAGCTGATCATCGTCGACGGCATCCATGGCGTGGTGATTGTCGATCCGGACGAAAGCATCCTTGCCGAATACCGTGCCCGCCAGCAGGACTGGCAGGTCAAGCAACTGGCGCTGCAGGATATCCGCAGCCGCCCGGCCATCACGGCAGACGGGGTTGATGTCGAGCTGTTCGCCAATATCGAGCTGCCGGAAGACTGCGAGCTGTCGCTGCAAAATGGTGCGGCTGGCGTGGGGCTGTTCCGTTCGGAATTCCTGTTCCTGCGTGAAGACGATCTTCCCACCGAAGAAGAGCAGTATCAGGCCTATCGTCAGGTGGCCGAAGCCATGCAGGGGCAGCCGGTCATCATTCGCACGCTGGATCTTGGCAAGGACAAGATTCCGAAATGGCAGGAAGAAAGCGATGCCCCCAATCCGGCGCTCGGCCTGACGGGCATTCGGCTGTGCATGGCCGAGCCGCAGCTGTTTCGTACCCAGCTGCGCGCCTTGCTGCGTGCTTCGGCGCACGGCAAGATCAAGCTGCTGTTGCCCATGCTGTCACACATCGCCGAAGTCAGACAGACTCGCCGCCACCTGGAAGAGGTCAAAACCCAGCTGCGTGAAGAAGGGCTGCCCTTTGATGAGCAGATCGAGCTTGGCGGCATGATCGAGGTGCCCGCTGCCGCAGTGGCCGTCGCGCATTTCCTTGAGCATCTCGATTTCATTTCGATCGGCACGAATGACCTGATTCAGTATTCGCTGGCCGTGGATCGCAACGACGACGCGGTGTCACATCTTTACGATCCCTTGCACCCGGCCGTCATGCAATTGCTGCGGCATATCATTTCAACGGCTGATCGTGTGGGCAAGCCGGTTTCCATGTGCGGCGAAATGGCCGGGGACCCGCAGCTGACCCGACTGTTGCTGGGGCTGGGCCTCAGGCGTTTTTCGATGCTGCCCATCCAGTTGCTGAAGGTTAAGCAGCAATTGCTGGGTGCCGACCTGCAGCATCAGCAGGCCGTGATAGGCCAGATGCTGGAAGCTTCCGACCCTGATGTGTTGCGTGAGCTTCTGCGGCAGCTCAATCAATAGTCCGGGTTTTATCCGGCCGCAACAATCGCAGTGGCATACACTGCCTGTATCAGCACGCATATCCGAGCCATGAATACAGGATCAGATTACGCCGACATTGATGCGCTTCTTGCGAGAGCCCGCGAGATGTATGCGCTTGATTGTGCCGTCACGCTTGATGTGGCCAAAACTGCGGTGCAAAAGTCGCTCGACTGTGGCTATGTGGCGGGTGAAGCACAAGGCTTGCTCTGGTGGGGGCGCTCTCTGTGGATACTGGTCAGCCCCAAAGAGGCCTTGTCCCTGTTGCGCAAGGCTTTGCGTCTGGCGCGGCAGCTGGACGAGCCGAGGCTGCAGGCCGAATGTCATGACGCCCTGGCGAATTGCCAGCAGATGCTGGGCAATGCGCGCAAGGCATTTACTTCGTGGGCCGATAGTCTGGAGCTTGCGCTTGTCATTGATGCTGGCGATCTTTGCATCGAAGCCTTGAACGGTCTGGGTAATCTGTATGTCATTCACGACGATCATCAGACGGCATTTCACTATCACGCGCTGGCGGTTGAATTTGCCCCATTTGTCGATGACCCCGACATTCGTTGCAAGGCCTTTCTGCATCTGGCGGCAGACCTGATCAAATTGCAGCAGCATGAGCTGGCAATCGGCATGTTGCTGCGTGCGGAACAATCGCTGGTCTTGCCGCGTCGCCAAAACTGGCAGGCGGAAATTTATGCCTATCTGGGCAATATTGCTGCGAGCAAGGGCGATACCCGCGAGGCGGAACGACATCTGCTGGCGGCGCACCGGATCAATCTGGCGGCAGGATTGTTCTGGGGGCAGGCGGTCAATCTGCTGGGACTGGGCAAGCTCAAATTGCAGCTTGGCGAGCATGAGGCGGCAAACCATTTCTTGCTGCAGGGGGTCGAGCTCGCAGAGCGTTTCAATGCCGGAAACCTGCTGATGCAGATGCATGAGCAGTTGTATCAGTCCTATGAAGCCCTGGGCGATCATGCGCGTGCGGTCATGCATCACATCGGTTACCACACACACTTTCTGCAACTGGCGCAACAGGATTCCAGCCGGCAATTGCAGAGCCTCTCGGCGCGGCGCCTGCATCATATTGAAATGCGGCTCAAGCTGCTGGGCTCGGAAATGGAAATCAGCCAGTTGCGCAGGCAATCCGATGCCGGGCGCAAGCGACTCGCCTGGCTGGAAAGTGCGGCTTATCAGGATGGCTTGACTGGTGCCTACAATCGCCGGGTGATGGATGAACGCGTGCCGCAGCTGATTGCCCACGCTCAGCAATCGCTCTCGCCAATCAGTGCGCTGCTGCTCGATTTCGATCATTTCAAGCAGATCAACGATCAGCATTCTCATTTGCTTGGTGATCAGGTTCTGCAAATGGGTTGCAAGCTTTTTCTTGCCCAGTGTCGGGATGGTGACTTGCTGGTGCGTTTTGGCGGCGAGGAGTTCCTGCTTTTCCTGCCAGGCGTGGCCATCGAGGTGGCGAGCAAGATCGCGGAGCGCATCTGTACGGCATTGCCCAAACTGGACTGGGCAGCGTTGCAACCCGGCCTCGCGGTGACCGTCAGTATTGGCGTCGGGCAACTGCAGGCCGATGAAACGGTGGCTGACTGGCTGCAGCGCATTGATCAGGCCCTGTATGCCGCGAAACGCGGGGGCCGCAACCGTGTCTGCCTTGCCGGGGAGGCGCCATGATGACCTCCGCATTGCCCGAGGACATCGCCGGGCAAGTAGCAGCGCTGCTGGCAAATGAGCGCAAGCCCAGCCCGGAGTTGGCGCAGGAAGTCCGGCGCCTCATCCTGCGTGTGCGCCCTCAGCTGGACAAATCGACCCTGTTGCAGCTGCTGCAACTGCTGGCCCGGATTCACTACCATCTTTTTGACTACCAGCAAGCGCTGAAAAGCCTCGGGGATGCGGTCCGGCATGCCGGCAAGGAAGGCATGAGCACGGAAGTGCCTGCGCTGCTGCTGTTTGAAGGCCAGATTCATTATTCGGCCGGCGCTTATTTCCGGGCGCTCGAAGTGTGGCTGAAGGTGCTCGAGGAAGCCAGCGAGCTTGCCGATTACGAGCGCTGCGCCCAGGCCTATGTCGGGATTGGCAAGGTCTATTTTGTCTTTGATGATTTTCATAATGCCCGCAAATTTCACCTGCTGGCGCTGGAACTCGCCCAGTCCCTGGGTAATTACCCCCTGCTGTGTGAAATCGAGATCAACCTGTCGGCCGATTACTACCGCCTGCATGAGGGCGAGGCTGCGCATGAAGCCATCGCCTCGGCCATCAATCTGATGGCTCGTCATCGCATCGTGAATCCGGTCTGGGAGGGGGAAATCGCTGCTTATCAGGGGCTGCTGCTCTTTGAGGCCGGCGAGCTGGATCGCGCCGAGGCTTTTTTGCTGCGTGCCTTTGAAATCCATCACCGGCATGACAGCCATTGGGGGCAGGTTAACGATCTGCTTGCGCTGGGGCGCTTGTATCTGGCACGCGGTGAGAATGGCAAGGCCAGCGCCAGTCTGAAGCAGGCCGCCCAGTTGCAGGAGGCCGGCAATCTGGCGAGCCTGCAAATCCAGATTGAAGAGCTGCTGGCCGGCTTGCTGGTTGAAGAGGGTGATTATGCCGGGGCGCTGGCCCGCTACAAGAAACTGCAGGCCTTGCAAGCCGAGCAGTTCGCCAGGGATGGCACCAGTTTTCGCATCAGCAAGCGCAATCAGCAGCGCATCAAGCAGCTTGAATATCAGCTGCAGCTGAGCAAGATTCGTCTGCAGTCGCCTCCTGCAGCATGGCGGGACGCTACCGAAGTCTGATTCGGCTCAGTATACTCGGGCGCTTTGCCGTTCTGGACTAGCCATGAGCCGATCTACCCTGGCAATTACCGATCTGCTGGAAGACTACCTGCGCAGCAATACCCTGCGCGAATCGCCCATTCTGGCTGAATTGCGTGCGGAAACCGCGTCGCATCGTCTGGCCAAAATGCAGCTTGCCCCGGAGCAGGGCGCGTTGTTGACGCTGCTGCTGCGCCTGATCGGCGCGCGCCGTTATCTCGAAGTAGGTGTGTTCACAGGTTACAGCTCGCTGACAGCTGCACTCGCCATGGGCGAGGGCAGTCAGGTCGTGGCTTGTGACGCCAGCGAAGAATTCACGCGGATTGCCAGGGCCTACTGGCACAAGGCGGGGGTTGATGATCGTATCGAGTTGCGTTTGCAGGATGCCCTGAAGTCGCTGGACGCATTGCTGGCTGAGGGCTTGGCTGGTACGTTTGACTGTCTGTTCATTGATGCGGACAAGCCTGCCTATCCGGCTTATTACGAACGCGGCCTGCAACTGGTGCGCCAGGGCGGGTTGATCGTTCTCGACAATATGCTGCTTGGCGGCCGTGTCGTGAGTCCGGAGCCCGGCGAGCCGGCCGGCGTGCGTGTGGTGCGGCAGCTCAATCGCAACCTGCGTGATGACGAGCGCGTCGAGTGCTGCCTCTTGCCGGTGGGTGACGGGCTGACCTTGCTGGTGAAGCGATAACTGCAGCCCGTCGATGGTTGCGGCAGGCTGCAGTCACAAGCCTATTGGCATGCTCCCTGATCAGACCACCAGCTTGGATTTTGGTCTGGCCTATTTCCTTTGTTGCCATTTTGCAAGCTTCTGTAATTCTTTCCGCTATAGCTAACTTGGGCATTTAATGAGTACGTCGTCCCATTGTTGTACCCAGTTGCATAGCAGGTTTGATAAGCGCACGTGCTGCCAGAATTTAATGTCCAGACATCTTGTGCCGAACATGTGAAGCTAGCGTTTCCAGTATTTGGAGCTGTTGCTGTTACGGAGTTGGTTGAGTTATAAAGGCCACTGGCAACTGTTCCGCTGCAGGTTTTTCCGCCCACTGTCCAGTCCTTTGTTTGAGACGAACAGGTTACTTGAGTGCAAGAAGCTGTACCCTGATTGACGGTCCAAGTGTTACTTGCCGAGCATGTGAAGCTTGCTGTGCCTGTGAATGCACCGGTTGAATTTGCTGTGCGAGTATCATTCACAGAGCCTGCCGCCACTGATCCGCTGCAGGTCGAGCTACCTACTGTCCAAGTCGGGCTTGCTGCCGCACATGTTACTGCAGGCGTGGGTGATGGTGTTGGCGTTACCGTGGTGTCACCATGGCAGACGCCTGCGTTAAGTACTGAGAAGCTGGAGGGTGAAACGCATCCCACCTTCCACAAGCTGCTGTTGCCAGCCGGACTATTGCTGTTGTTATTGTCATTGTTGCTGGATGTGTGAGCCTGTTTGGCAAAGTAAATCACGCCCGTGAAGTTGGTATTGTTGCTGTTTTCATAACAGACACGGGCAGCGTTCGCATATGCCGTGCTGGTTGCCCAGCGTGGATCGCTGGTCGTGCACGGCACTACCTCTTCCCAGTGTGTTCCCAGCAAGGTGGTCGGCGGGTAGATAAAGGCCGAAGTGTGTGTTTGCACAGCGACGTAAATTTTCCCAAGGTAGCAGACTTGTGTTTTGCTGTTGTAGTTTACCGTCCCGGTCCAGTCAGGGCGTGTCGGCGAGCAGTCGGTGCCAGGGTCGGAGCCTGCATTCGTGCCGACGATCAGGTTAGTGTTTGCCTTGACAGGAGGGGTGCTGACGTCGGAATCATCATCTACTGCCGCGGACTGCGGAACGGTTTCACTGTCGCTTCCCACTGAGTTCAAATTGCCGCCTTGTGCCTTGAAACATTCGGCAATCAAAGTGACGCTGTTGTTGGCAATTGCACAGGAATATTCGCCCCAGAGAATATATTTGCCACTGTATCGATAGTATTTGGTCTGTCCTTGTTCCGTGACCGCTGCGCAATCGGCATATTGTGTTGCTGAACTGCATTCAACCCTTACGGTTAAGCCTGAAATGGTGTCAAGGCTGCATTTGACGCCATTCTGGTTTGTGGGGGTGGTATTCAGTGTGCATTGACCATGAACAGCGCCATCATTTTCCCAGCGCACGATACCATCGACATAATATCTAACCTTTACCCAGATTGGTGAGCCATCCACCGGCTGATTGTTTGTGTTGCTGGTTGTGCCGCCATTGCTGTCGCAGCCAGTGCAGATCCATTGTTCCTTGACGCCTTGGTCATTGGGGTGCGTTACAATTGCATCTTTGCGGTAGTTGGTGCCAGATTTCCAATCTTCAATATTGGTGCTCGGGCCAACCCTCTTTCCACCGGTTGGATCTCCCGCTGCAAGATCGAGTGCATTTTTCGGTGCCACGGTCCCCAGAAACGATATCAGGTTTATGGATTGAGATGCACCAAATCTATCGGTCCAGTTGACGGCTACGCTTGCCCGGCGCAGCGCTGTGTTTTCCGGACAGGTAATGCTGGTGCTGCGAACGTAATTCTCTGCGATGCCGCTGGCATTGGAGCCATAGATGTCGCTTTTCGATTCGGTGGTGGACGTATCGCATGCGGGAACAGTTTGGCGCAGTTCTTCAATTCGCTCCTTGGCCAACAATAGCGCCTCGGATTGCGATTTGCTCTGCCCCGCCATGCCGAGCATTACTGCATGCAGTTTGGCTAAAGCCAGCATTCCGGTGGCCAGTATGGCCACACTGACCATGATTTCTATCAGGCTGATCCCGGCCTGCCGAGCAATGGATTGTTTCATGATGACTCTCCTTACCAGTCGCGCCAGGAGCCGGCGGCGCGGGCGTAGCCGTCAGCTTTACGGTTAAGGTTGTTGAAAATATCAGGGTTGTAACGAACCTTATTGTTGCCATTGCCAAAAGCGGTTGAGCCATCGTTCACGAGGGTCCCCTCAACGGTCAGGTTGCCACTGATGCTGACGGAGCCGATCACATGAACAATGCCATAAATTGTTACATTCCCATTGAGACTCAAAGTCCCGTTGACGACGAGCACAACAGGGTTTTCTGGGGAGCCATACGTATTATTGCCGTTTACTGAGAACGTGCCTGTTGACCAGAAAACCGGGCCGTTGCTGGTATTGTTGGCTTGGGCTTCGGTAGGAAACTGATTGCCCATCTTGGTTGTGCTTGAGCTGTTGTAAAGAGTCTGAGAGTCGACCCCATACAAATACTCAAACAGCGGAAAGCTGCCGGGACTGGTGGTTGGGTCGGCACCAGGTGTGCCCTGCATGGTCGCAAGCCCGCCATCCCGGTCAAATCCACTGCCATATGTGCCCTTGCCATTGGTTGAGTAGCAATTTTGCCCCTGCCAGTTATTTGGTGAATTGGTCAAATCCAATCCGGCGTGAACGGCGTAGCCGCTTCCCGAGCTGTTTTCCACACAGGTGGAGCCGCCAAGCGAAACATTTCCGACTGCCAAAATGGCGTCGGACGGGAAGCTTCTGAAAAGGGCGCTCTTGCCGACCAGGCTGACATTCTGTGCGGTAACGCTGCAAGTTGCTGAGGCGGTCAGATCCGAGCAGTTCGTATATCCGATCGCTTCAATTCTGATCAGCGAGCTTGCATCGACGGAGCTTGCTGTAGCTGTTGGTGTTAGTGAACAGGGGGTTGTCAACGAGGCGCCAGAGCGGCAAACCCGAACCTCGTAAATCGAGCCATAGCGGCGATCATTGCCACTGCTTACCGCAGAACTTGCAACGTAGGTGACGATTGCACCTGCGGCATTATTGTCAATGGTTGCCAGCATTTGTGCTTTGGCAGCGCTGGAGGCGCTCCAGCCGGATACGTAAGACGCCTGGCTTGCATTAAGCAAAGCCAGCATGGTTTCACTGCCAGCTTCTGCCGCTTCCCTGGCTATTTCCACGCGGTTCATCTGTCGAACCATGGAGATTTCGGTGAGGCTGGTGCGATGGACATAGACCAGAACCAGACTGGTAAGTACCAGAGAAAGAACCGCTGCAATCAGAGTAAATGCGCCGCGCTGCCGAAAATTGATGGTTCTCATGATTGGTACCTCAAGAACAACTTGCTGCGGTTGACGAAGATGGGGCGTTCTTGCGCTGACTATTGCGCAGCTTGACTGTTTCGATCATGTTCTTTTGCACACTGGGTGCTCTGGGGTGTTCCGCCATCATTGATATTTGAACTTGCCAGCTGCAAATCACGGGGTTACCTGCAACCGCAGGGCTAGGGCTGATACTGGAGCTGACAACAAAATGCAATGAAGTGATTGTCATTCGGGTTGGGTCCGTCAGTGCTTCCCATTCGGACGACAGACCTGTGCCTGTGGAATTGTCTGCTGTGCAATTATGTGCGCTATTCCCGCCGCGATGAATCATCAGTACACCGTTGCGGAGGGCAAAACCAAAGCGGTTTTTGTCGGCGGCTGCCGTGCCTGGATTCAGGTGATCATTGTCGCGATCATAACCATAGAGAATGCAATTGGTGTTGCTAGTCGCTGCTGAGCTGGTGTTAGAATTTCGAGTGAGGCTCTGTGGTGAAATTGTTCCGGTATTCAAGGCCTTCCCATTAAAGCCACTGATGTTGTAATAAGGGCTGGCTGCAGTTGGGGCGCTTGCTGAGCCGGCAAAGTAGCCGGCTCGGCGCAAATCACTGACTACCAAATCCATCGCTTCTCTCATGTCTTGGTTGAGTGCAATGGCTCTGCGTGTATCTTGGCTGCTTCGAATTTGATCGCTAAGCATGGTGCCTAAGGCCATAAGGACAAGCATGCCCATTGCTACAGCAACCATTAGCTCGATCAGGGTGAAACCGTTTGGGTGCAGAGGGGTTTTCATGGCAATGTCCTAGTGGGTTACCTTGATGCTTCCAGATTCGCTGATAGCGACGACGGATTGCTGTTTTCCAGTATAAGAGCACGTGCTCCATGCGCCGCCGTTCCAACAGGCTGTAGTGCCTGTGTTGTTACCATTTTCGGCCTTGGCCATGAATAAGACCGATGCACTATGGTTGGTGCCACTACGAAACGGATCGAACTGCAAGCCATCGAGTTGAGTGTTGTCGGGGTTTAATGGCAGTGCCATATTTACTCCTGCGAAGTCAGCATCTGCACTACTCATCCTAAACATCCGACAGTAATCCGCAGAACCTGTGCTTGTTATGGAGCAATCGCAGTTACTGGCTTGCAGTGCGGCACCCACGCACCAATTAGAGCCGGTACTGTCTACTTGTGCGCTGATCTGGATGGCTGAATTGCTTTGACTTTTACCCGCGAGTTTTGCGCTGGCAAATTTGCTGCTAAACTCTTCCGCAGCGGCGACTACGCGTTGCTTGATAATTGCCTCGCGGTAGCTGACGAAGGCAATGGTGGCGATAATGCCAATTATTGCCAAGACAATCATCAACTCAATCAAGCTAAGTCCACGTTGCAGCATCGGCAGTTTGTTGTCCATTACGGGTCGCTCCTGACGGCACAGGTGTGCGCATATCTACAAACCTATTCTAGGGGCGGGATGGGCTTTCCGCATGACCACCGAACAGGCCTTTTGTACCGCTGGTCTGTCAGTGTGATGCGCCAGATATGGGCTAGTACAAAGAAGGCTCGCCTGCCGGTCGTGTCTTGAACCTTCGGTGCAGCCACCAGTACTGGCTGGGGGCGAGCAGGATCTGTTCTTCGATGAAGGCGTTCATGCGGCGGGCGTCGGCCAGGGCGTCCTTGCCGGGGAAGTCATCCCAGGCCGGGAAGATGCGGCAGACGAAATGCTGCCCCTCCAGGCGGGTAATGACGGGGATTACCGCGGCATCGCTCAGGCTGGCCAGCCGCGAAAGCGCCGGTACTGTGGCGGTAGGGATGCCGAAGAAGGGGACGAACACCGATTCTTTCGGGCCAAGATCCTGATCGGGCAGGTAATAGAAGGGGATTTTTTGCCGCAGCGCCTTAACAACGGGACGCAGGCCGTCGCCGCGCCGGATCAGCAGGCGCTCGCGGCGCGCGAGTCGCTGGCGAATGGTCATGATCAGGGCGTGAAAGACGCCGCGTTGCGATGAATAGAGCCCCGCGCCGGGATGATCGATCCCCAGGCGCAGGCCGGCGAAATCCAGGCCGATGAAATGCGGGCTCAGCAGGATGACGGCACGCTGGCCGGCGTGGGCCAGCAGGTGCTCTTCGCCTTCGACGCGCACCAGGCGGCGCAGCAGGGCTTCGCTGCCCCAGTAGAGCTTGCCGTAGGCGAGCAGCGTGCAGGCCAGTTCGCGAAAATGCCGGCGCAGCACCCGGGTGTGCTGGCGCGCGGGCCAGTCGGGGAAGCACAGGCGCAGATTGGTCAGCCCCACGCGGCGGCGGCGCGCCAGCAGCAGGTAGAGCAGCTCGCCCAGCACGGCGCCCAGGGCGCGCAGTACCGGCATGGGCAGGATGCAGAGCACCCAGAGCAGGGCGGCGGCCAGCGCGCGGCTCATGCCTGTTCCTCCGGGCGGGGCGCGCCGCTCGGGCGTTTGTAGCGGTTATAGCTCCAGAGGTATTGCGCGGGAGCCTGGCGAATGAGGTCTTCCAGATTGCGGTTCAGCAGGCTGGCGTCATGCAAGGGATCGCCATTTGCTTCGCCGCTGAAGGGCTGGACATGAAAATGGTAATGGCCGGGTTTGGTGCGGATGGTGTAGCAGGGCAGCAGGATGGCGTTGCTGCTCTCGGCCAGTCTGGCCCACAGTGTCATCGTGTAGGCGGGCTTGCCGAAAAAGGGCGCCCAGATGCCTTCACCGCTGCCGGGGACCTGGTCGGGCAGCAGATAGGCCATGCCGCCGCTCTTCAGCGTTTTCAGCAGCACGCGCACGCCGCGCGCGTCCGCCGGCGCCGGCGTGCTGCCGCCCCGGCTGCGCGAGTACAGCATCAGCGGTTCCAGCCAGGCCTGCTTGGGGGGGCGGTATAGCGGTGCAAGCTTTCGTGGCAGCCACGATCCGATGCATACCCCGGTCAGTTCAATGGCGCCCAGGTGAGGCGAGAGAAAGATCAGCGGACGGCCGCTGGCGAGTGCGGCTTCCACATGCTCCCAGCCGCTGCGCGTGGTGCGCGCCAGCAGCGTGGCCGGCGGGCGCATCCAGTGGGCCAGTACCTCCAGCCCGCCCCGGCCGTGCTCGGCGATACTTGAGTACAATAATCGGGTATAATCGCTGTCATTTTGTGCAAGACCGCTCTGGCGCAAATTGCCGCGCAATTTGCGGCGAAAACTGGGTGAGGCCACCCAGACCAGCCAGCCAAGCAAGGCGCCGATCATCTGCAGCACGGGCAGCGGAATCCGGGCCAGGAGTTTGGCAAGTGCCAGCATGTCGTATCCGGTCTGTGAACAAACAGCTATTGTAACCGCCTATCGCGCGCAGATTGTAGCCAGCGTTATGAGCTGCGCGCGGATTCGTGCAGACAAGGACCACACCCTGATGAAAGATTTCCTGTTTACTTCCGAATCGGTTTCCGAAGGCCATCCGGACAAGGTCGCCGACCAGATTTCCGACGCCATCCTCGACGCCATCCTCACCCAGGACAAGCACGCGCGCGTGGCGGCCGAAACGCTGGTGAATACCGGCCTCGTGGTGCTGGCCGGCGAGATCACCACCACTGCCAACATCGATTACATCCAGATCGCGCGCGATACCATCAAGCGCATCGGCTACGACCATTCCGACATCGGTTTTGATTACAAGACCTGCGCGGTGCTGGTGGCCTATGACAAGCAGTCGCCCGACATCGCCCAGGGCGTTGACGAAGGCGCCGGTCTCGATCTGGATCAGGGCGCGGGCGACCAGGGCCTCATGTTTGGCTATGCCTGCGACGAGACGCCGCAACTGATGCCGGCGCCGATTTATTACTCGCACCGTCTGGTGCAGCGTCAGGCCGAGCTACGCAAGGATGGCCGCATGCCCTGGCTGCGTCCGGACGCCAAGTCGCAGGTCACGCTGCGCTATGACGGCGAAACCGGCAAGGTGAAGGAGGTCGACACCGTCGTCCTGTCCACCCAGCATCACCCGGACATTTCCCACGCCCAGCTGTCGGAAGCCGTGATCGAAGAGATCATCAAGCCGGTGCTGCCGAAGGAGTGGATCACCGCCAACACCAAGTTCCTGGTGAACCCGACCGGCCGTTTCGTCATTGGCGGCCCGATGGGCGATTGCGGCCTGACCGGTCGCAAGATCATCGTTGATACCTACGGCGGCGCAGCACCGCACGGCGGTGGCGCCTTCTCCGGCAAGGATCCGTCCAAGGTGGACCGCTCCGCTGCCTACGCCGGCCGCTATGTGGCGAAAAACATCGTTGCCGCCGGCATTGCCAAGCAATGTCTGGTGCAGGTTTCCTACGCGATCGGTGTCTCCAAGCCGGTGTCGATCATGGTCGATACCTGGGGCACCTCCACGCTGTCCAACCAGGAAATCGTCAAGCTGATCGAAGAGCACTTCGATCTGCGCCCGAAGGGCATTGTGCAGATGCTCGACCTGCTGCGCCCGGTGTATACCCGCACTGCAGCCTACGGTCACTTTGGCCGCGAAGAGCCTGATTTTTCATGGGAGCGCACCGACAAGGCCGCCGCCCTGCGCGCGGCTGCCGGTCTGTAACTCCGTTTTTCCTTGTCAACAAAGCGGCCGGCGGGCCGCTTTGTTGTTTCCAGGTTAGCAAGCGCTCTCGTTTGTAAAAAAACCTGTTTGAACTACCGAGACGCAGAGGCCACAGAGGAAGAAACCCCGAGAAATGCAGCAAATTTCCTCCGGTTTTTCTCTGTGAGCTCTGTGCCTCTGTGGTTAATTGGGGTTTTGCTGTGAAGTCTTGCTAATCAGGTGTTGTTTTAGCGCCGAGATCATCCCATGCCCCTGCCCAGCCGTTCTGCCCTGCTCACCGCCCTGTCCCGACTTGGCAGCGGCGCCGTGGCGCGCGGGCGGGATTACCACCAGCAACGGCGTGTCACCCTCCAGAGCCTGAAGGAGGATGGCGTCGATGCGCTGGTGCGCGGCAGCGCCATGTATTCGGTCTATGTGGATTTCCGGCACGGCCAGGTGGTGCGCAGCGAGTGCAATTGCCCGGTCGGCGTGGGCTGCAAGCACATTGTGGCAACGCTGCTCACCGTCATCGACCACCTGCCGGCCGATCCGCAGGAGGCTGCGCGCCGCGCCGCGCAGGAAGAAGCCCGGCAACTGCATATTGCCCAGGCCTGGCTGCAAGGTTTCGCGCCGCCCGAGTACGGCAAAGCGGCTCCGCGGCAGGACGAGCAGTTGCGCTATGTGCTGACGGCGCCGCTGGCGCATGGTCTGCGCGTGCTGCGGCTGGAGGCCCAGGTGCAATACCGCCTGAAAAGCGGGCGCTGGTCCACGCCCAAGCGCCCGAACATCGACCGCATCCTGTCGAATTACGATGTGCCGGATTATGTGCGCCCCGAAGACATCGTGCTCTTTCACCTGCTGCGCGCCAGCGCACCGCGATACTACTATCAGGACCCCTTGCGCGAGCCGCTGTCCGAACAGCTGGGCCTTTTGATCGTGCAGGCCCTGCTGCAGACCGGACGCTGCACGGTCGGCAGCAGCGACGGCCCGCCGCTGGCCTGGGGTGAGTCGCGCGAGCTGCAAATCGAGTGGCAGAATGGTAAGAAGGGTATTGCTCCACGACTCATTGTAGAAAAGGGCTGCGAGCTTATACCCTTTGATCGGCCGGTCTGGATCAATGAAGCCACTGGCGAGTGTGGCGAGCTGCGCTCGACCATGGGCAGCGAACAGCTGCGCGCCTTGCTGCAGGCGCCCGAGCTGCCGCCCCAGCAATGGCTGTCGCTGGCCGGCAAGCTGCCCAAGGCCTGGCAGAAAACCGGCCTGCGCCTGCCAGGCGTTGTGTCCGAGCATCTGCTCGATGGCCTGGTGCCCGTGCCGCTGTTGCACATCGCGCGTCTGCCGGACGGCGCCGGCGATGGCCTGCTGCTGGAGCCGGCTTTTGCCTATGCCGATCACCGCATCCCACCCTATCCGCAGCAGGCCTTGCACGAGCTGCCGGATGGCCGCCTGCTGCAGCGCGAGCTTGCCGCCGAAGACGCCTGGCTGGCCGAAGTGCCCGGCACGCCGGCCATGCTGCATCGTCCGCTGGTCGAGCGCTTTGCCATTGGCGGCGCCGAGCAGGTGATCACCCGCCCTGACGATCTGCCCGACTTGTTTCAGCGCATCGTGCCGGCCCTGCGTGCGGCGGGCTGGCGCATCGCGGTGGACCGCGACGCCGAAATCACGATCAGCGATGCCGAGGGCTGGTGGGCCGAGCTCGACGACGAGGACGGCAACGACTGGTTTGGCGTTGATCTGGGCGTACTGGTCGATGGCGAACGGCTGAGCCTCCTGCCCTTGCTGGTGGAGGCCATCCGCAAGGCGCCCGCCGATTATCAGCTGGCGAAGCTTGCGGAAACCGACACGCTGCTGCTGCCGGCGGGGGAAGGACGCTTCCTGCGCCTGCCGACCGAGCGCCTGCGCCCCATCCTGCAAACGCTCACCGAGCTGTTTGACGCCGATTTCGATGCTGACAGGCCGGTACGCCTGCCGGCGAGCCATGCCGCGCGCCTGACCGAGCTGGGAGACTGGGCCTGGAGCGGTGGCGAGCGCACGCGCGCGCTGGCGCAAAAACTGGCCGATTTTGCCGGCATCACCCCGCAGGCCGCGCCGGCAGGCTTTGCCGCCACCTTGCGCGCCTACCAGCAGCAGGGGCTGGGCTGGCTGCAGTTTCTGCGCGAATACGGCTTCAACGGCATCCTGGCCGACGACATGGGCCTGGGCAAAACCGTCCAGACACTGGCGCACATTGCCACCGAAAAAGCCGCCGGCCGGCTGGATCGGCCCTGCCTGGTCGTCGCGCCCACCAGCCTGATGTTCAACTGGCAGCGCGAGGCCGCCGCATTCGCTCCCGCGCTGCGCGTGCTGCTGCTGCATGGCAACGCGCGTCACGAGCGCTTCGCGCAGATCGCCGGCCATGATCTGGTGCTCACCACCTATCCGCTGCTGCCGCGCGATGCCGAGGTATTGCAAGAACAGGCCTGGCATCTGCTGATTCTCGACGAGGCGCAGGCGATCAAGAATCCGAAGGCACAGGCGGCCGGCATCGTGCGTGATCTGACTGTGCGCCATCGCCTGTGCCTGACCGGCACGCCAATGGAAAACCATCTCGGCGAGCTGTGGGCGCTGTTCGATTTCCTGATGCCGGGCTTTCTCGGGCGCGACCGGCAGTTCAACAGCCTGTTTCGCACGCCCATCGAAAAACAGGGCGATGCCGAGCGTCGCCAGCAGCTCAGCCGCCGCGTCGCACCGTTCCTCTTGCGCCGCACCAAGGAACAGGTGGCGACCGAATTGCCGCCGAAAACCGAAATCATCCGCGTGGCCGAGCTGCAGGGCGCACAGCGCGACCTCTACGAAACCGTGCGGCTGGCGCTGTCGGAAAAAGTGCGCCAGGAAGTCGAGAGCAAGGGGTTCAAGCGCAGCCAGATCGTGATTCTCGATGCGCTGCTCAAATTGCGCGAGGTCTGCTGCGACCCGCGACTCGTCAATCTGGCGCAGGCGAAGAAGGTGAAGCACTCGGCCAAGCTCGACATGCTGCTGGCGCTCTTGCCCGAGTTGCTGGAGGAAGGACGGCGGATTCTGCTCTTCTCGCAGTTCACCCGCATGCTGGGGCTGATCGAGGACGAGCTGAAAGCCCGCCAGATTGCCTATGTGAAGCTCACCGGCCAGACGCGTGACCGCGCCACCCCGGTCGAGCGTTTCCAGAATGGCGAGGTGCCGGTGTTTCTGATCAGCCTGAAAGCCGGCGGGGTTGGCCTGAATCTCACCGCCGCCGACACGGTGATCCACTACGACCCGTGGTGGAACCCGGCCGTCGAAGACCAGGCCACCGACCGCGCCTACCGCATCGGCCAGGACAAGCCGGTGTTCGTCTACAAGCTGGTGTGCGCCGGCAGCGTCGAGGAAAAGATGCAGCTCATGAAAGACCGCAAGAAGGCGCTGGCCGCCGGCGTTTACGGTGAAACCGGCGAAAAGGCCGCGCTGCTGCAGGCCGATGACCTCTCCGCGCTGTTTGCGCCGCTGGATTGAGGCGCATGCGGCAACTGCAACACCCAACGCAATACTGTAGGGACGATTAGCGCAGCGTAATCGTCCGGATGGCATGCGTACGGTGTAAAAACCAGCGAAGTGACGCAGAGGGATGGTGGAGGGGCTTGTCATGCGTACGAATACGCTGTGCTATTCGTACCTACGGGTGTATTTGGGTATTGCCATGCAGCCCTTTTTCTTAAAGGGTTGTGGCGGTATATGGCAATGGGTATTTGCTTAGAGCAGCGCTACCGACTTGATCTGCGCCCACACCTGCTGGCCGGCCGCCAGTTGCAGGGTGTCGAGTGACAGCCGTGTAATGCGCGCCAGCAGCAGGCTGCCGCCGGCGTCGAGTTGCACGAGCACCTGCCCCGGCTGGCTGGCTGGCCTGATGGCGGTGATGGTGGCGGGGAGGCGGTTGACGATGCTGCTGTCGTTTGCTGCCGATCTGGCAAGGCTCACGTCGCGCGCGTGGATGCGCACGCGGCGCGTCTGGCCGCTTTGCAGCTCGCCCGCGCCCACCTTCAGCTCGCCCCCGGCAAAGCGCAGCGTCGCCAGCTGATAATGGCTGTCGACGGCCGTGACACAACCCTCCAGCACGGTGCTGGCTTCCAGCTCGAAAGCGGCGGGCAGGTCGAGTCGCGCCAGCGTATCGGCCAGCGGCCCGCTGGCGGCAACCTGGCCGGCTTCGAGCAGCACGAGGTAATCGGCCAGGCGGCAGACTTCGTCGATGCTGTGCGTGACGTAAACCACCGGCATGTCGAGCTCACTGTTCAGGCGTTCCAGCCAGGGCAGCACCTCCTCCTTGCGCCGGGTGTCCAGCGCGGACAGCGGCTCGTCCAGCAGCAGCAGTTGCGGCGAGGTCAGCAGCGCGCGCGCAATCGCCACGCGCTGGCGCTCGCCGCCGGACAGTTGCGCGGGTGCGCGCGAGAGCAAGGGGGCGATGCCGAGCAATTCGATGGCTGCCTCGGGCGCGATGCGGCGTTGCTGGTCGGGAATGCGCCGGTAGCCGAACAGCAGATTGGCGCGAACATCCAGATGCGGGAAAAGGCTGGCTTCCTGGAACACATAGCCCAGTGCGCGGCGATGCGCGGGCAGGAACACGCCGCGCGCATCGTCCTGCCAGCACTCGCCATTCACCTGCAGGCTGCCGGCGCCGCGTTCCAGCCCAGCCAGCATGCGCAGGATGGTCGTCTTGCCCGCGCCCGACGGCCCGAACAGCGCCGTCACACCGCGCCCCGGCAGCGTCAGGTCGGCGCGGGTGCAGTGCCCTGAGCGCGTCAGTGTCAGATCGGCCCTGATCGTCATGCCGCCGCCTCGCGCCGGTTGAGCAGATTCAGCGCCAGCAGCACGGCAAAACTGAAAACCAGCATGCCGGCGGACAGCCAGTGCGCCTGCGCGTATTCCAGCGCTTCAACGTGATCATAAATCTGCACCGAAATCACCCGCGTTTCTTGCGGGATATTCCCGCCTATCATCAGCACCACACCAAATTCGCCCACCGTGTGCGCAAAACTCATCACCGCAGCGGTGATCAGGCCGGGGCGCGCCAGCGGCAGCACGACATGCACGAAGGTATCGAGTGGCGAGGCGCGCAGCGTGGCGGCGACCTCCAGCGGGCGCGCGCCAATCGCGCGGAAGGCCTGCTGCAAGGGTTGAATGGCAAAGGGCAGCGAATAGAGGATCGACGCGATCACGAGGCCGGCAAAGGTAAACGGCAGCAGCCCCAGTCCCAGAACTTGGGTGAGCTGGCCGAACGGCCCATTCGCGCCGAAGGCGATCAGCAGATAGAAGCCGATGACGGTCGGTGGCAGCACTAGCGGCATCGTGACCAGCGCGGCGGTGATGCGCGCCAGCCACGAGCGGCTGCGCGCCAGCCACCAGGCCAGTGGAATGCCGATCGCCAACAGCAGCAGCGTCGTGACGCTGGCCAGTTCCAGGGTCAGGCGGATCGCCGACCAGTCGTCAGGGCTTAACATCAGAAGCGGTAACCGTACTGCTGCATCACGGCACGGGCAGCGGGTGTTTTCAGGTAGTCGAGCAACGCACGCGCGCCGGCGCTGTTGACGCCGGGTTTCAGCAGAATCGCGTCCTGGCGGATGGGGTGGTGCAGCGTGGCCGGCACAATCCAGACTGATCCTGCGCGCAGCTTGCCGTTTTCCATGATCTGCGACAGCGCGACAAAGCCGAAGTCGGCATTGCCTGTGGCGACAAACTGATAGGTCTGCGCGATGCTCTCGCCCTGCACCAGCTTGGGCGCGAGCGTAGCGTCGAGTTTCAGCGCCTGCAGCGTTTCCATCGCCGCCTGGCCGTAGGGGGCGGCTTTGGGGCTGGCGATGGCGAGTTTGCGAAAATTCGCCAGCTTCAGCACCGCGCCATCCTTGTCCACCGCACCGGCGAGGGGGCTCCACAGCGCGAGCTGGCCGGTGGCGTAGTTGAAGCGCGTGCCAGTGATGCCCAGGCCTTCCTGTTCTAGCTTCAGCGGCGTCGTGTCGTCCGCCGCCAGCAGCACCATGAAGGGTGCGCCGGCCCGGATCTGCGCGTAGAACTTGCCGGTCGCGCCGGAGGAAAGCTGCAGCGTGTGGCCGGACTGTTTCTCGAAACCGGGCGCGAGTTTCTGCATTACCGGCATGAAGTTGGCGGCAACGGCGACGGGAATGGTGTCGGCGTGAGCGGCAAGCGGCAGGAAGGCAAACAGCAGCAGGGCAGGTAAGCGCATGGCGGATTCTCGGCTGGATGCGGGGCGGCAAAGGTCTCCTTGATTGGAAATCCTTCTCTGCAAACCACAAAAACATTTTTGAACCACAGAGGGCACAGAGAAAAGCGGGAGCACCTCATCTGTATTACTCGGGATTTTGCTTCCTCTGTGTTCTCTGTGCCTCTGTGGTGAATTCGGGTTTTGCAGGGACATTCTGCCAATCAGGAAAGGCCATACCCTAGCCGCAGACGCCATTGGCCGCAATACGCAGGATGGCCGCAGTCGGATGGTGGACGTGCGCGGCTTCGGGTAAAGTTGCGTCTTCATGAACGGGGCGGCCAGCGGGCTGCCCCGTTGTCATTTGCAAAGGAAAAACCATGCAGCATCTAAGCCCATTGCAGCTGGCCGACTGGCTGGCCGACGAAACCCGCAGCAAGCCGGTGCTGCTCGACGTGCGCGAAGGCTGGGAAGTGCAGCACTGCGCGCTGCCGGGCATTACCCACATCCCCATGGGCGAAATCCCCGCCCGCCAGCAGGAACTCGACCCCGACACACCGACCGTGGTGATCTGCCACCACGGCGTGCGCAGTTATCAGGTGGCGATGTTTCTGGAGCGCAGCGGCTTCGAGACGGTGATCAACCTGACCGGTGGCGTTGCCGCCTGGGCCGACGAGGTTGATCAGGCGTTCCCGCGTTACTGATAGCAAAGGTGAGAAATCGTTGCTGCGGGCTCGGCCGCAGGTCTGTGCGGCACGTTTCGCCGCGTCATGGCAATGCGAAAGAACCATTCCGTCATACCGGCGAAAGCCGGTATCCAGTGACGATGCGGTCTGGATTCCGGCTTTCGCCGGAATAACGAACGTAGGCTTCGGCACGGTTTTTGTATGGAGATGCTTTATGGGTATTGCCCTGTAGCCTTTTTTATTGAATGGCTGCAGGGCTATACCCTTCAATTCTCCAGAATTCTCAGCGCGCGCAGGCTGGCCTTGGCGAGCTCGGCGCGCTTGGATAGTTCCCTCTTGGGCAGTTCATCGGTGCTGGTGATGTCCATATTGAGCGCAAAGGGGTAAACCCGGCCCGCGCGCTCGACCCAGCCGACGAACCAGCCGGTGCCGGGTTTGCTGCTGGTGGCCCAGCCGGTCTTGCCGTAGAGCACCCAGCCGTCACCGCTTTCCAGTCTGCTGATGTCGCGTACCGCCGCCTGTTGCGCGGCCGGATAGGGCAGGGTGCCTTGTGCCAAGTGCGCAAGGAAGCGGGTCTGTTCGATTGCGCTGATTCTCAGCACGCCATCCAGCCAGAAGCGTTCGAGATCCTTGCCGGTTCTGGCGTTGCCATAGCCGAGCCGCCGCAGCTGCTTTTGCTCGGCCGGCAGGCTGATGCGCCGGGCCAGCTCCTGATACGCCAGCACATTCGACGTGCTGATTGCCTGGCGCAGATTCATGTCCTGCTTCCAGCTGGGAAGAAACGCCGGCTGGCCCGCGTAGCGGAAGAACACTTCGTCGACGCCGGTTACCGCGCCGGTGTCGAGGGCGATCAGGCTGTGCGGAATCTTGAAGGTCGACGCCGGGCTGAAGCGGGTGGCGGCCCGTGCGGCATTGTGGCCGGTGAGGGTGTTGCTGGCCGGATCAAGGACGACGAAGGTGCCGCGCACGCCGGCCTGGTCGAACAGCGCGGCGATCTGCGGGTCTTCACGGAATTCGGGGGCCGGGGCGGCATTGGCCAGGCCGAAGAGGGCCAGGGTCAGCAGCAGCAGGGTTTTCATGGGCGAGAGTCTCGGGGGCAATCCCGCAGCATAAGGGAGTGGGGCGCTGGCCGGCTGTAAACAATTGCGCTTGCCAGCCCGCCACCAGGGCATTGGCGCAGGTGCGGGGACAGAACAAGGTTCTCGGTATGATCATTGGGTATATTGCTGCGACCCTTTATCTGTAAAGGATTGAGTGGTATGGGTGTGAACGTATCCTGCAACACCTCACACCTCACACCTCACACCTCACACCTCACACCTCACACCTCACACCTCACACCTCACACCTCACAGCCAGCCCTTGCGGCGGAAGTACCAGTAGGGCGCGAAGCCGGAGATCACCATCAGCACCAGCGCGGCCGGGTAGCCCCAGGCCTGGGCGAGTTCCGGCATCTTGGCGAAGTTCATGCCGTAGATCGACGCGACCAGCGTCGGCGGCAGGAAGACCACACTGGCAATCGAGAAGATCTTGATGATCTTGTTCTGTGCCAGATTGATCAGGCCCATCACCGCATCCATCAGGAAGTTGATCTTTTCGAACAAAAACGCGCTGTGGTTGTTCAGCGATTCCAGGTCACGCAGGATTTCGCGCAGATTGTTTTCCTGCTCCGGGCCGAGCTGGCGGCTGCGCAGGAGAAAGGACAGCGCGCGACGCGTGTCCATCAGATCCAGCCTCACCTTGCCGTTGGTGTCTTCGTGGCCGGCCAGCGTCGCCAGCGCCTCGCCCATCAGCTCGTCGGTCATTTCATTGCTGCGATCCAGTACGCGGCGGCTGACGCCGTCGAGCTTGGCGTAGATGTCTTCGAGCACATCGGCGTCGTATTCGACGGCGGCGTCGTAAATCGCCAGCAGAATGTCCTGCGCCGTGGCGACAAAGCCCGGCTGCACGCGCGCGCGCAGGCGGAACAGCCGGATGACGGCCAGCTCCTCCTGGCGGATGGTCAACAGCCGCCCTTCATTGAGCAGGAAGGACACGGTGACGTTGGATGATTCCTCGCCGTCGTTGTGCAGGAAAAACGAACTGATGTGCAGCCCGTTGTCGTCCATATAGCAGCGCGCCGATTCTTCCAGATCGAGCAGCTCTTCGTCTTCGGGCAGCTCCAGGCGGAAGACGCGCTGCACCAGTTCGCGCTCGTCGTCGGTCGGGTCGACCATGTCCACCCACAGCACCTCGGGGCGTTTCAGGTCGTCGGGGGTCAGTGCCGGCACCTGCATCAGCCGGCCAGCGCTCAGTACAAAAGCATTCAGCATGTCACTTCTTCCCCCGTGTTGCGGCGCGGCGATTATACGCGCCGCGCTGTCATCAAGGGCTGTTAATATCGCGGGATTTCCCGCCAGACTCCCTGCAGAGCCCGCGCATGACCGACCTTGCCCGCACTTCGCCCGACAGCCTGCACACCACGCTGCAGCAGGTCATGCGCCTGCTGGAGCGTCACCGGCTGATCGAGGGCATGGTGCACAAGCAGGACATGCCGCGCCACGAGCTGGTCGAGCAGCTGGTGCACAAGCAGAATCTGGCCGAGCTGGAAAAGAAGCTGGCCAGCCTGCACCCCGCCGACATCGCGCACATTCTGGAAGCCTTGCCGCTGAATGACCGGGGTATGGTCTGGCAGCTCGTTGCCAGCAAGGATGAGGGCGAAGTACTGCTGGAGGTATCGGACGCGGTGCGCGAGTCGCTGCTCGCCGACATGGCGCCGCACGAGATTCTGGCTGCCACCAGCGAGCTGGACGCCGACGAGCTGGCTGACCTGATGCCCGATCTGCCGCAGGCCGTGCAGCAGGAGCTCTATACCTCGCTGGATGCCGCCGAGCTGGCACAGGTGGAAACCGCGCTGACCTACCGCGATGACGAGGTGGGCGCACTGATGGATTTCGACATGGTGACGATACGCGATGACGTCACCCTCGAAGTCGTGTTGCGTTATCTGCGCCGTTTCAGCGAATTGCCCAATCACACCGACAAGCTCTTCGTCATCGACGAACGTCGCCAGATCAAGGGCGTGCTGCCGCTGGAGCAGTTGCTGCTGAACGACCCCGAGAAAGGCGTGGCCGCGGTGATGGCGACCGATGTGGTGGTGTTTCACGGTCACGACGATGCCAGCGATGCCGCGCAGGCCTTCAGCCGCTACGATCTGGTGTCCGCCCCGGTGCTTGACAGCAATGGTGTGCTGATCGGCCGCCTGACGGTCGACATGATGGTCGACGTGATCCAGGAGGATTCCGAGGCCGAAGTGCTGTCGCTGGCTGGCCTGAAGGACGAAGACCTGTTTTCCAGCGTGTGGTCGTCGGCCAAAAACCGCTGGCCCTGGCTGGCGCTGAACATTTGCACGGCCTTTCTCGCCAGCCGCGTGATCGGCGCTTTCGAGGCCACCATTGCGCATCTGGTGGCGCTGGCCACGCTGATGCCGATTGTGTCGGGCATCGGCGGCAATACCGGTACGCAGACAATTACATTGATCATCCGCGGCATCGCGCTGGGGCAGATCAATGCCGGCAACGCGCCGCGCCTGCTGCTCAAGGAATCCGGCATCGCCCTGCTCAATGGCCTCTTGTGGGGCAGCGTGCTGGGGCTGATCGCCTGGCTTTTGTACCGGCAGATCGATCTCGGCCTGGTGATGATGGGGGCGATGGTGCTCAATCTGCAGGTGGCGGCGCTGGTCGGCATTCTCGTGCCGCTGACCATGCAGAAACTCGGTCGCGACCCGGCCTATGGCTCCTCGGTGCTGCTCACCGCCATGACCGACAGCATGGGCTTTTTCATCTTCCTTGGCCTGGCGACCATTTTCCTGATGTAGCAAGAAACCCTTCTCTGCAAACAAAAACCTCACCTGATTAAAAAGCTGTCTCAGCAAGCATTCACCAACAGCCCGTCATGCCGGCGAAGGCCGGCATCCAGACTGCAAACGTTTCGTTAACCCTTCTGGATTCCGGCCTTCGCCGGAATGACGGCAAGAAAGCTGAGGAGTCTTGCTAATCAGGAAACCTCTTGAACCACAGAGACACAGAGGAAACAAAATCCTGAGAAATGCGTTGGAGAAATGCGCAGTCGTGCTCCCGCTTTTCTCTGTGTTCTCTGTGTCTCTGTGGTTGATTTGGATTTTGCTGAGTTGTCTTGCCATTCAGGCTTCCTGATGCAGGAAGAAACCCGGCTGTTTCGCCTTCGCCACAGCACCTTTGTAAGCAAAAAAACGGTGTATCGAGCCGCGCACGGCATGCGTGCTGGCTTGTGAACAGATACCGCGAAAACAGCACTTGGCGGGCGGCTGTCAGGGTTTGATTTGCATCAATTTCTACATTATGTGGTGTCGCGGTAATACGATAAACACAATATATTGTGCCTGAACGCAAACGCACTCAGGAGCACAAGCATGGCCGGACACCCCGAATACGTCGTCAAGCGCGACGGGCGCACCGTTCCCTTTGACGCCACCAAGATCGCCAAGGCGCTGGCCCAGGCCGGCATGGCGACGGGGGAGTTCAACGAAGCCAAGGCGCACCGCCTGACCGCGCTGGTGATCGAGCAGTTGCCGACCGATGCGGCGCCGACCATCGAGCAGATCCAGGATAACGTCGAAGAAATGCTGCTGGCGCTGGGCCACCTGAAAACTGCCCGTGCCTACATCACTTACCGCAGCCAGCGCGCCCGCGTGCGCGCCGACGTGCGCACCGTCGTCGACGTGGAAAGCTCGATCAACGAATACCTGGATCAATCCGACTGGCGCGTGAACGCCAATGCCAACCAGGGCTGGAGCCTGGGCGGGCTGATTTTGAACACCTCGGGCAAAGTGATCGCCAACTACTGGCTGAATCACGTCTACCCGCCCGAGATCGGCAATGCCCACCGCTCGGGCGCGGTGCACATCCACGATCTGGACATGCTCTCCGGTTATTGCGCGGGCTGGTCGCTGCGGCGGCTGCTGCACGAAGGTTTCAACGGCGTGCCCGGCAAGGTCGAGGCCAAGCCGCCGCGGCATTTCTCCGCCGCCATCGGCCAGATCGTCAACTTCCTTGGCACGCTGCAGAACGAATGGGCCGGCGCGCAGGCGTTTTCTTCCTTTGATACCTACCTGGCGCCCTTCGTGCGCGTCGACAATCTGTCGTACAGGCAGGTCAAGCAGTACATCCAGGAGCTGATCTACAACCTGAACGTGCCCAGCCGCTGGGGCACGCAGACGCCGTTCACCAACCTGACCTTCGACTGGATCTGCCCGGAAGACCTGCGCGAGCAGATTCCCTACGTCGGCGGCGAGGAAATGCCGTTCAGCTACGGCGAGCTGCAGACCGAGATGGACATGATCAACCGCGCCTACATCGAAGTGATGATGGAAGGCGACGCGATGGGCCGCGTGTTCACCTTCCCGATCCCGACCTACAACATCACCAAGGATTTCGCCTGGGAGCATCCGAACACCGATCTGCTGTTCGAAATGACCGCCAAGTATGGCCTGCCCTACTTCCAGAACTTCGTGAATTCCGACCTCGAGCCGCACATGGTGCGCTCGATGTGCTGCCGCCTGCAGCTGGATCTGCGCGAACTCTTGAAGCGCGGCAACGGCCTCTTCGGTTCGGCCGAGCAGACCGGTTCGCTGGGCGTGGTGACCATCAACTGCGCGCGCATCGGTTTCGAATTCAAGGGCGACGAAGCCGGGATGCTGGCGCGGGTCGACGAGCTGCTGGAGATGGCGAAAAACAGCCTCGACATCAAGCGCAAGGTGATCCAGCGCCTCATCGACGGCGGGCTGTATCCCTACACCAAGCGCTATCTCGGCACGCTGCGCAACCATTTCAGCACCTTCGGCGTGAACGGCATCAACGAGATGATTCGCAACTTCACCAATGACGAATACGACATCACCGACCCGCGCGGCCATGCGTTCGCGGTGAAGCTGCTCGACCACATCCGCGCGAAGATCGCCGACTTCCAGGAAGAAACCGGCAACCTCTACAACCTGGAAGCCACGCCGGCCGAGGGCACGACCTACCGCTTCGCCAAGGAAGACAGGAAGCGCTATCCGGGCATCATCCAGGCAGGCACGAGCGATCAGCCGTATTACACCAATAGCTCGCAGCTACCGGTGGGCTTCACCGACGATCCCTTCGAGGCGCTCACCCGCCAGGAAGAGCTGCAGCGCAAGTACACCGGCGGCACCGTGCTGCACCTGTACATGAACGAGGCGGTATCCAGCGCGCAGGCCTGCAAGGCGCTGGTGCAGAAATCGCTGGCCGGCTTCCGCCTGCCCTACATCACGGTGACGCCGACCTTCTCGATCTGCCCGAAGCACGGCTACCTGAGTGGTCACCACGAGTTCTGCCCGAAGTGCGACGCCGAGCTGATCGCCAGGAAACAGGCAAAGTGTTGCGAGTAAAAGCAATCAACCACAGAGGCACAGAGAACACAGAGAATGCCGGGCAGGATTTTCGGGTGCCTGTTCGGCTTAGGCCCGAGCGAGAAGCGGTCAGCGGCGCGCAGAGCAGCGCAGGAACCGGAATTTACCGAGGTAAATGAGGATTCCGAGCAGCGCATAAGCGCCGATCACCGCTTCGCAGCCGGGCAGACCACTACCTTTTGTTGAGCCCATTGGGGAGGGCGGCTTGTCCTCCCCCTCTTTTTACAGGAGCCAGAACCATGACCGATTTGTCCGTACAGACCAATTTCCAAGTCGAGCTGAAAGACGAAGAGCGCACCCGCTGCGAAGTGTGGACGCGCGTGATGGGCTACCACCGCCCGGTAACGAGCTTCAACGTCGGCAAGAAGGGCGAGTTCGCCGAGCGCAAGTTCTTCGAGGAAAACCGCAGCGACTGCTGCCGCTGATTGCCAAAGCTGATGGGTATTGCCGTGTAGCCAAATGATTGCAAGGGCTGTGCGGCAATACATGGAGTATTGTCATGTCAAGCGCACCCCCCAGGCTGGGCGGCCTGATTCCCTTCTCCAGTTGCGACTGGCCAGGGCAACTGGCCGCCGTCGTGTTCATCGCCGGTTGTCCGTGGCGCTGCCGCTATTGCCACAATCCGCACCTGCAAAGCCGCGAAGAACAGGGCGGCATCCCGCCGTGGCCGGATCTGCTGGCCTGGCTGGCGACCCGGCGCGGGCTGCTCGATGGCGTGGTGTTTTCCGGCGGCGAAGCGCTGATCGAGCCGCGTCTGCCGGAGATGATCGCGGCCGTGAAGGCGCTGGGCTTTGCCGTCGCGCTGCACACCGGTGGCGGCTATCCGGCCAGGCTGAAGGCCTGCCTGCCCATGCTTGACTGGGTGGGCTTCGACGTGAAGGCGCTGTTCGCCGATTACGCCAAGGTCACCGGTGTGGCCGGCAGCGGCGCGGCGGCGCGCCAGTCTTTGTCGCTGCTGCTGGATTCCGGTGTGGCGTTCGAATGCCGCACCACCATCCACGCCGGCCTGCTCTCTGATGCCGATCTGCTGGCGCTGTCCACCGAGCTGGCCGCGCTGGGCGTGCAGGATTACGCGCTGCAGCATTTCCGCCCGCATGGCTGCCACGATGCAGCGCTGTGCAGCCAGCCGCATTCTGCCGATTACCCGCTACCAAGCACCGTGCAACAGGTGGAAAGCCGCTTTCGTACCTTCGCCCTGCGGCAGGCTTGAAGGGGGAAGGGCGCGGCAAACCGTTTGATTAGCGCTTGAGCCCTGCAGTCAAGCAATGGCGGGGGGCTTGATACGCTTTGCTGCCGGTCTGTTGCCTTTGCCGCATCCCGTGCCCTCCGTGCTTGCGCTTGGACAGGCAACAAGCCGCGTGCGGGCAGCCTGTCTGTTATCTGCTTTCTAATTGCTGACTTTTTATATTGTGTAATATGCCGGCTTTTAATTTAAGAAGCTGACCCATGCCTTCATCTTATCGGATTGTCCCGCTGCTCGAGGTGCTGGATCTTTTGCCAGAGTCGAACTGGCACAAACAACGCGTGCTGAGCAATGATCGCGAGGTGGGGCACTGGAAAGTGCTGCTTGTTTCCGGCCCGCTGGAGCTGGCCGAGCTGCCGCTGCATGAGCTGCCGCAAGTCGTGACCGGAGCGCCGTGCCCTTTGTCTGCCGATGAGCCGCTGGTGCTGCTGCTGGTGGATGGCAATCTGCGTGTGCGTGGTCCGATCCACTCGCTTGACTGGGACGCCGGTGGGCCTGGCCTGGTGGTGCGGGGCAATCTGCACGTGCATGCCATGCTGGTGGGGGGCGAGGACATCTGCGTCACTGGCGATCTGCAGGTCGACACGCTGTTCTGGGGGCATTACAACCATGGCTCGCTGAATGTCGACGGGCATAGTTGTGCGCAAGCCTGGCTGAGCACGGAGGAATACCGCATCCGGATAGGCGAGGATGCCGAGGGTCTGCGCTGGCTGGATCATCGCGAGACATTGCCGGCGCCGACGTGGGCGTCGCTGACGCGTCTGTTCCGCGCCGATGCGGTGGAGCCGCTGCACGGGCGCATGCTGTGCGAAGTGGACGACGCAGTCAACGCTTGGCTCAAGTCATCGGTCCTGATCGAAGCGAGCCGCCGGGGCGAACCCTTGCTGCAGCAGCTGCAGGAGCCACCAATGCTGCCGCCGCAGCGCATGAGTGGTCAGGGACTGGATCTGGCTGGGTTTCGGCAGTTGCTCGATACCAGCTTGCTCGCATATGCCGATGCTGAAGGCAAAATCGAGCTGGAGGATGGTCCGGTCTATTGCATCTTGCAGCCGCGTGTCGGCGTCATGAGTATCCGCAATGCCGAACGCAGCTATGTGCTGAGCATCAGTCCGGCGCGTGAATCGTGGCTGCCGTGGCGGCGCAAAGTCGAAACGCTAAGCATCGAGGGCGCGGATCGCACGACGGGCAAGTGGCGGTGGCGGTGGCGCAGCGTCATGCCGGATGAGCCCACCCTGCAGACCCTGTGGGCACACTGCCTAGCCCTGGTCGGCCACGCCGAGCGCTTGCGCCCGCAGATCGAGGAGCGCATCAGTATTGAGCGCATGCAGGCTTTGCTGGAGCTGCCCTACACCCGAGAGACCTTTCCCGCTTACGACGACGGCGAGTACTTCGGGAGTGTCTATCTGGCGGTACGCCAGGCTGAAGAAGGAGACCCGCGTTTGGGAATTGCCTGGCGCGGCAGCGAGGCGCGGCTGGAAAACGGCTGGCGGGACCACTGCTTTTTCAATTACGGCCTGAGCGAAGAGAACGGCGAGATCAAGCGTAATTTGTGGTTCCAGCCGCAACAGGAAGAAGACACCAGCCAGGAGCTGGCGCTGAACCAGCCGCGCTATTACCAGGGCCTGCTGAATTGGTTCGAAGACCTAGCCGAACTGCTTGAGCGCGGGCAGCGCATGCTCGATCAGGAGGCCGAGGGCGAGCGCCGCCGCTGGAGTTTGGCCGCGCAAGCCGTCGCCGACAAGCAAGCGCGCTATGTCGAGGTTCCGCTTGCCGATGCACAAGACGGCAGCAGCGAAACCTTCCGCTTTCGTGTGCTGCCCTATGCGGCGGTGGCGCAGGAGCTCGATGCACTGCAATTCTTGGGCAAATCCGCCGTGCCCGAGCCTGATGACGCAGACGGCGTTTTCCTCGTCGCAGAGGGCGATTGCACGTTGTCCTGCCTGGATATGAATAGCAGTTACGACGATTTGGAGGTGGCCGGCTACCTGTTCCGCGGCAACCTGAATGTGGAGAAGTATCTGGCCGCCTACGATATCGACTATTCGCCGCTGCTGGTGGTAACAGGCGACCTGCGGGTGCCCAATGTGCAGCTGTACGGCGGGCACTGCTTTGTCGGCGGCAATCTGGTAACCGAATGCCTGTACGGTTTTTACAATCACGGCTCGCTCGATGTGGCTGGCACGCTGGATGCTGATGTGCTGATCGCCAGGGACTATCAGGTACGTAGCGGAAAACTGCACGCCGGGGTGATCATCGCCGTGCCGCATGTTCTCAGCGTCAATGAATATGAAGATGAAAATGGCCTACAGCAAACCAGTCTGGATTGCTTCCCGAGCAATGCCCGGGTTGAAGATGTGTTCGAGGCGCAATTGTGTGATCCGTCGCCATTCTGGGGCGGGTATTTCCCTGACTTTGCCCGGCTGTCGGCGCGCATGCGCAGTGATGACACGCCGGTGTATGACCGCGAACGCCGCGAGTGCCTGATTTCACAAATGCCGTCCGAGGAGGAAGTACGGCGCATTTTTGACTGGGTGTTTGCTAGCCCGCGTCTGGCCGAAGCAGAGTTGCGTGTTTACCCGGAAGGCAATGCCGATGGTGACGGTTTGCATGCGTATGCCTTGCTGGGCGAGGATGGGGTTCGCCACATCGGGATGCATCTGGGGCATCGCAGCGGGCATATGGCCGGGATCGAGCAGGCTGCGGATGGTTCGCTCATCGCCGCTCATTATGTGCCGCGTGATGCCAGGCATACGAGCTATGTCACTTACGCCGAACCACTGGGTGACACCCGCCTCTCGCCGCGTCTGGCTGTGCATTTGTTCTATGAGGCGTTGCAGCGCCTGGGCATGCTTGATTACCGGCAGACTTTGCCCGAGCACACCCCGCCAGAGTCGGCGGCAGACGTCGGCCCCAGGCTGCAGCAGCTGCATGAGCAGTATGTTGGCGATGTGGCGCGGTTTGCCGATGAGGAGGTCGCAGGCCGGCGCCTCTTGCTAACGCTCCAGCCTGTCGAGCAAAAGCTGTTGGCGCTGTGCGGCATGGAAACGCAGGAGGGCTGTTACTTTGCCGAGCTGGCAACCCACGCTCATGCCGCCTACCGCATGCGCCAGGACGCCGCATTCAGCTACGCCTGCTGGCGTGTGGCCCAGCAGCTGGACAATCCGAGGGCGTGGCTGGATCGGGCGGCATTTCTGGCAAGGGTGGCAAGCCTGAATCCCAGCGAAGAATTGGCGGATCGGCATGCCGCCGGGCTGGAAGCCGCCATCGCCGAGCTGGTACAGCGCGAGCCGGATGAGCGACCGCAGGTCTAGCCCGGATTTTTCACCACCTGCTCACTGAGCGGGCTCAAGCAGCAGAAACTCCTCCCGGATAGCAGATCGCCGCTCTGCAGCGCGGGCACTGGCCTGCTTTCCAGATTGCGGGCGCAGCTTCCCCTACCCCCGAAGCGTCAACGTGTCGGGGCCGCACTCGTTTTGACTATGGGCTGGCCAGTGCCTCTGCCGCGAGGCGATACACCTCACGCAGTGGGTGATGGCTGGCAAACAGGATCC
>NZ_ATZJ01000005.1 GCF_000428145.1 Chitinilyticum litopenaei DSM 21440
AGCCAGCGCCAGGATGCCGAGCACCTGCACCGCTACCAGGCCGACCAGCTCGGCGAAGCCGGCCCCTGGCGCTACCGCTACGACGACTGCGGCCGTGTCATCGAGCGCAGCGAACACCGCCCGGGCTTCCGCCCGCAAACCTGGCGCTTCGCCTGGGACGAATTCGGCCACCTGCGCCAGGTGGATACGCCGGATGGCGAGCGCTGGCAGTACCGCTACGACGCCTTTGGCCGCCGCACCGCCAAACAGTGCAGCACGCCCACCCGCAAACAGGCGCCGCGCCAGCACTTCCTCTGGCTGGGCAGCAAGCTCATCGAACGCTGGGACTGGCGCGACGCCGACCAGGCCACGCCGGATGCGCCGGCTACTCCGCCATCAGTCACCCGCTGGCACTACCGCAGCGGCAGCTTCACGCCGCTGGCACAGGAAACGCTGCGCCAGCCCGACGACCCCGCCAGCCAGTGCTACCCGCTGGCCAGCGACCCCAACGGCAGCCCGCACACGCTGTTTGCCAGCAACGGCGACATCCTGTGGCGCGCCAGCCACACGCTGTGGGGCGCCGCCGTCCCCGCGCAGCTGGCCGCCCTCACGCCACACTGGGGCAGTTCGGCCAATCACGCCCCCGATTGCCCGCTGCGCTTTGCCGGCCAATGGCACGACGCAGAAAGCGGCTTGCATTACAACCTGCACCGTTATTACGATCCTGCCAGCGGCCAATACCTCAGCCCCGATCCGCTGGGCTTGGCCGGCGGCCTGCGCACGCATGCCTATGTGCACGATCCCTTGCAGTGGATAGATCCGTGGGGGTTAATCAAATGTGGGCTTACCGGAAACGATGTTGGCGATGCTACAAATTTGCCTATTATAAAACCTGGAACCCCTTTATGGAAGCAGGCTGTAAATACCATAAAAAATGGTGGAAAATCAAACTTTAGAACGGCCAACAAAGCAGATGCAGAAAAATTATTAACCGAATCCAAAGGGAGTATTGAGAAAATGGATACATATACAGAGACACCGTACAAAAGGGGCTATGAAAACCATCCAAATGAGCAAAACACAGCAAACGCCCCAGAAAATAATTTGCCACACATAAAATGGAAAGACTGGTCAACCGGCAAGTCAAGCGGCGGAACAGGGCATATTTTTCATGAATAAATTAATACTATTCAACGAAAACACCCACCCAGAGTCATGGCGAATTAACGACCCATCCTGTACATTATCAACAAGTAAAAAGAAAGAACTAATTTTTTTTGATAAAGAGCACTCAAAAAAATTATGGCACAACTGCATATCAAAAAAATACACCCACCTGTTACTACTAAATGAAAGCCAAATAAAAATCAGACACTCAGAGACTCTTGATTTCACAAATCCAAAAAAAGGCGAACTCTTCTTTAAAAATCATTTGAAAAACGCAACCCTCGTTATTTTTTTTTGGGGCCCCCTTTGTTCATGCCTGGCACCAGCAAAAACAGTGAGTAAACATTGGAATGATTTTTTCCTCCCCTCTGACGAAAACTCAATAACATATATACCAAACACAAATAAAATCATATTTTCTTTCGAAGAAAGATTTTTTGCAGGAACTATAAAAAAGTGAGAGGACATATAGGAGGCACCCATGGGCACTACAACTTCCCATAAAAATCAGATTGACGCCATATCTAACAATCACTTTTTGAAAAAAATATTCGACAGCGACATTTTTGGAGGCGCCCGATTAATAGGGATAAATTTGCACGGCGGCAACATAGCCACCTTTACACTACAAACACATGAAAAACCCAGCACCGAAGTGGGCAAATGGGGCACATTTAACCAAGACTTCAACACTATTTGCATTGAATTAACAGCCAGCCATGTGGAAGAACTAACCCTAAGCGAATGGCGTGCAGACACTCCAATAATCGGACTGAATATAATTGATGACGGCCAATTAATAACAATAACTAGCACACCCCCCCTGCATTTAAATTGATCGCTCACAGCCTTAATTTTCAACGATGTTCAACATACATACTTTCAGATGATGCAGAATAACCGTCTGCAAAAACATCCGAGCAAAGATAAGAACTGGTCACATGCTTCCAATCAAGACATCAATTAAAAACTTAGGAAACGACCTGGTTCAGTCCGGGTATGTACCACTGTATGGTCTATGGGATAGTGGATTCTATGGCTGGGGCAAAATGCTCAGCCAACAACCCATCGTTTGCAGCTATGTTCATGCATACACCAGCAAGCAAGATGGGCAGCACTGCGACATGATAATTGGACAAATCGAAGAGTTGGACAATAGCTGGATTTCATCGCCTTATGCACTAGGCCTTGAAGTAGCGGAAAACTGGGACAAGGACAAAGAATTTTTTGATCTGGTCAGCAAGAAAATTCAAAACACTGAGCCATCATTTACTCAGTTGCAACACGCCATCATTGCCGAACTGAGCAATCCAAGCCATATTTGCAAACGCGGGAAAAACCCAGTGAGGGAAGATAATTTATTGCTGGAAAAAGCTCTGCTCGAAGCAGCAATCCATTCTGGCTGGCATGCTGATCTCCGCACTGAAAATCTTGCATTATGGGGACAGAAAAACAGGGTAAATATGCCTTGCTATCCGATGTGCACTATCAAGATCTTACAAATAACTTGCCGCCATGGCTGATTTCCAACGACATTTTGAAGCTCGTTGGAACGAAAAAATGGGGACTTGAACGGCAGCTATATCAATACAATGTGCTCAGCAAGGCTTTTCTGCAAACCTGAGGTGCACTGATTTTCTCTCCACACCTGCCATACAGCACATCTTGAAAAACCTGTGCTGTCCGCGTATCCGTCGCAGCTTTCTCGTGCTGATTCAAGCCTGTATTTCAGCCTGAGTGGTCGGTGTTTCTGCGGTGGCAGTGCAGAAATTAGCGCAACGCCTCTGCTGAATTGCTTGTTTTTTCAGCAAACCAGCCGGTTTTTCCGGCGCAAGACGAGCAAAACGCACCAGGCTGCGGACAGCGCGGATGCCGGATGGTGCTGTAATGATAAACAGTTCGTCAGAAGTCATGCCTAGCCGCCCGGCATTCGGTCGGGACGGGTGTAATGTGCCTAGCCGCGCCCTTCCCGGACATCGGCCTAGGGCAAGCCGTGCTGGTGCGGGTGGTGGCCATTGTCATGATGTAATGGTATATGGCCACAACCATTTATTAGTAATGGCTGTAGCTACATACCCAAGCAACACAGCTACCAGAGGGACGCCACCGGCCGCCTCACCGCCATCCGCGAACGCCAGCACGGCAGCGAGATCAGCCAGACCCGCTTCGAGTACGACCCGCGCGACCAGATCACCGCCGTGCTGCGCGAACAGCGCCTGCCCGGCCAGGACCCGCAGCAGCGCGAACACTACCGCTACGACGCGCTGCAGCACCTCAGCAGCAGCCAGCGCCAGGATGCCGAGCACCTGCACCGCTACCAGGCCGACCAGCTCGGCGAAGCCGGCCCCTGGCGCTACCGCTACGACGACTGCGGCCGCGTCATCGAGCGCAGCGAACACCGCACGGGCTTCCGCCCGCAAACCTGACGCTTCGCCTGGGACGAATTCGGCCACCTGCGCCAGGTGGATACGTATCCAGAAAGGGGAAGCGGACTGCACTTCCCTGCTTCCGCAACCTTGCCAGCCGACATCGCTGCGCTGCATGACCCCGGCCAACGCATCACCGGTGCAGGCTGCCCTGCCCTGCGGACTGCCTCGCTGGCGAACGCGGGCTTATCCGGTCGGTGGTAGCCCGTCCCCGCCCTTGGCTGGCTTGCCGGCGCGGCGCAGCTCGATATCCAGCTGCTTGATCTGTTCGGAAATCTGCTGCACGCGATCCCAAATGTCGTGATCGAGCCGGATTTTGTGCTGCATGGCGCTGATGACCGGGATCAGCGCGTTTTCATAAGCATGCGCCAGCCCCTGCAGCACCTTCACCATTTCCGGCTGCGGCTCGATGTTCACCTCTGGGCGGATGGCGCGCAGCGCTTCGTCGATGCGTGTCAGGCCGTCACGGCATTCGCGCGCGATCACCATGCCGGGCTGCGTTTTGTCGAGCTGGGCACCAATGCCGGCCAGCGCGTCGGCGATGCGCAGGCTGGGGCGTTCATCGGCCAGCCGGCCATCGATGGCGCTCAGCGTTTCCGCGAGATGCGAGACCTGCTGCGCGATCTTGGTGGCGCCGTCGGCGTCGGCGCCGCCCATGCGCTTGTGGTGCAGGAAATCACGCTTGATCTGCGCCCAGCGCTCGGCCTCCTGTGGCGTGAGTGCGCCCTGCAGTTCGGCGAGCTTGAGCAGGTTTTCCTCGGCGCCGTGTGTCAGTGTTTGCGCCTCGCCCAGATAGTGGTCGCGCACCAGATTGATGAGTTCGGCCTCGTTCATGATCGCTGACACGCGCGCGGCCAGCTTGGCCATATTGCGGTAACTGCCCTGCAGCTTGAACGGCGGCTCGACACGGTAGGCATCGGCCTGTGCGGCAGACGCAATGTAGGCGGCATTCACCTTCATCAGCAGTTCGCGCACGACAAACAGCTTTTGCAGCACGCTGACGATTTCGCCGGCTTCGGCCGCGCCGTAGGCATGCTTGAAGTCGGTCAGCGGCACCGTGTCGCCGGCGGCCAGCCGCAGGAAGCGCTGGATGTCGGCCGGATCGCGGTTGGAGAGCGGCGCCAGCACCGGATTGGCGGTGAGGCTGTTTTCGATGTAGGACAGCGCAAACAGCGCCTCGCGGCCGGACAGCACGTCGCCAAGGTTGTAGATGTCGGCGCGGTTGGCCAGCATGTCGGGAATGCGGAAGGCCTCGCCGGTTTCGGTGTAGGGGTTGCCCGCCATCACCATGCAGAAGCGCTTGCCGCGCAGGTCATAGCTGCGCGCCTCGCCGCGCCACAGCCCTTCGATGCGGCGCGTGCCGTCACACAGCGCGATGAAGCGCTGCAGGAATTCGGAGTTGGTGTGCTGGATGTCGTCCAGGTACAGCATCACGTTATTGCTCATTGCCAGGCCGAAGTTGAGCTTTTCCAGCTCCTGGCGCGCGGCGCTGTTGCCGGCCTGCGCCGGGTCGAGCGTGGTGACGTCGTGGCCCAGCGCCGGACAGTTGATGCGCACGAACACCAGCCCCAGCCGGTTGGCGACGTATTCCATCAGCGTGGTCTTGCCGTAGCCCGGCGGCGAAATCAGCAGCAACAGGCCCATCAGGTCGCCCCGCCGGGTTTCGCCGGCGGTGCCGATCTGCTTGGCCAGGTTGTCGCCGATCAGCTGCAGATACACCTGGTCGATCAGCTGGTTGCGCACGAAGCCGGACAGCGGCTTGGCCTGGTATTGCTCCAGACGCAAGGCTTTACGGTGCTTGTCGACGCATGCCTGCCGCAGTTTCTGCAGCTCGGCAAACGGCGGCACCACCTCGTGATCGTAGGCCGAGAGGCGCAGGCGGAATTCGTTGAGATCCAGCGCCAGCTGCCCGTCCTGCACGCGCGGGTGCTGGCCCAGCAGGCCAGCCAGCGTCACGGTCAGCGCCACATTGATGCGGCGACGCGGCAGCTCGACCAGCAGGATCGCGGCGGCTTCCGGTGCGTAGTTTTGCGGCAGGTTCAGGCTGGCGGCAATGGCCTCGCACCAGTGCAGTGCCAGCTGCCAGCGCTGCGCCAGCGTGCCGGCCTGCAGGCCTTCGTGCAGCGCACCGCTGGCGCCACGGCGCTCCAGTTGCTGGCGCAGCTGCGCGACCAGATCGAGTGCATCCCCGCTCGCCGCCCAGTCGGGCTGGCCGCTGGTGAGCTCGGCCAGCAGGTAGTCGACGCTGGCTGCGAGCAGCGCACCAGCCAGCGGCAGGCCTTCGCGCTCGGCAAAGGCTGCGCAGTGTGCCTGCAGGCTGTCACGCAAGGCATCCAGCGCGGCGTTGTGGCCGAATTCCTGCGCGATGCGCCGCGCATTGTCGGCGCGCACGCGCCACACCGCCTTGTCGTTTTCCCACACGCCGAACTGCCAGCACAGCACGGCCAGTGCGCGCGGCAAGGGACCGAAGCGCAGCAGGCCGGCGTCACGATCCATCGGCAGCAACGCGGCGAGGATCAGACTGGCGTCATGGTCGTGCACGCCCTTCTGATAGCCTTCCTGATAGCGCGGCGCAGCGTAATCGCGCACCAGCGGCAGCAGGCCGCCTTCGCTGTTCAAGGCGGCAAACAGGGTATCGCTCTGCAGCTCGCCGGCGTGAAGGGCTTTGAGCATATGCCATACCAGGTATTCGGCGCGGTAGACATCGTCGTTTTCCGACACCAGCGCCTGCGCCCAGAAGGGCTTGAGTGCGTCCAGCGCCGGGTCGCGCACGGGGTCGAAGAATTCGGTGCCGGTGACATGCAGGCACAGCTCGCCGTCGCGGTTGACCAGCGTGAGGTCGACCGCCTGCGTGGCCACCGTGAAGGTGTGCTTGCCCAGCCGGATGCCCTCGGCGGAGAACAGCTCGCCCTTGTCGCGCTGAATGCGCACGGCGTTGTCGCGCAGCGTCTTGGCGCGCGCTTCCAGCGTATCGGCCTGCACGCTGTCGCCCAGCTCGCGCAACTGGCTGATCAAGTCACGCAGCTTGACGACCATCGCGTCCGCCGCGAAATAACTGTGCAGCTCTTCTGCCGTGGCAAAGCGGCTGATGCGTTTTTCGATGCTGGCCAGAATGCGCTGCGCGGCAGCCGCCAGTGCTTGCGCGCGTTGCTGGCGGGCTTCCAGCAGAATCTGCCGGCGGGCGGCGAAGGCTTCCATCACCGCCTCGCGCTTGGCGAGGATGTCGGCGAGGAAGGTTTCCTGGCCGCCGAAACGGGTTTCCAGGTCTTCGAGCTGGGTCAGCAAGGCCGTTTGCGCGTCGTCGCACTGCTCAGGGCTGGCGGCCAGATCGAGTGCATTGGCGACGCTTTGCGCGAAGAGCTTGAACTGCGCGCCGAATTCGGCGCTGGATTCGGCCACGGCCAGCGTGTCGCGGCGGCTGCGTGCGGCGGCGCGCACCTGGTTGAGCCGCGCATACACCTCGCTGACCGCATCAAGAATGCGCGTGCGTACCGTCGGATCGCCACTTTCCAGCCCCGACAGGAGTTCGGTCAGCAGATCCAGCCCGGCGGCAGTGGCGTCGAGCGCCTGCAAGTGCGGCTCCAGCAGCGCCACGCTGGCGACCACCGGCAATTCGCCGGCGATGCGCTCCAGTTCATGGTGATACGGCGCAAAGGCCTTTTCATCGGCCAGAAAGCGGATCGTCTCGTCGGCGATGCGCGTCTGCTCGCCGGCCAGCGCAGCATCGAGCTGCTCAAGGCGTACCAGATCGATATAGCGCTGCTCGCGCAGGCCCAGCAGCTCGCCGCGCTGGCGGCGCAGGCGCGCCAGGGCATCGACAAACTGCTGCGGCAGACGCCAGATGGTGGCGGCGATGTCGGTCAGCAATTGCTTGTTGCCGGCTTCGGCTTGCGCCAGTGCCTGCGCGGCCGCCTTGCGGATGCTCTGCACCTTGTCGAATTCGTCGAGCGTCAGCCTGGCCGTTTCGGCGATGGCCTTCAGTGCGCGATCCAGCTGGCCGGCCTCCTCGCTGTCCAGCCAGAAATAGCCGTCGAGAATGCGCGCAATGGCGCGCAGCAACTCGTCGTACACCAGGCGGCTGGGGCTTTGTTCGCGCGTGCTGCGGGCAATGCCGTACAGCTCGGCAATGCCGCGCACCAGTTCGGCATTGCCGATGCGGCCGAAAAAGCCCGGCGGCGGCGCGCTGGCAGCGTATTCCTCGCTGCAAAAGGGGGTAATCCAGAGCTGCATCGGATGCGTGCGGCCAGCCTCGGCCTCGGCGGTAAACAGCAGCACGCGGCCATCGTCAAAGCGCGCGTAACCGTTGGAAAACAGCGGCGAAGACAGTGTTTTCTCGATCAGGTTGTAGCCCAGCAACGCCAGCCGGCCTGCCTCGGGCGCGTAGAACACATACAGCACGTCCTCGCCATTGGGCGAGCGGATCATGCGCTTGAACTTGAAACCGCTGACATCCTCGGCAAACGTCTTGTATTCACCGCTTTGCAGATAGCAGCCGCCCGGAAACACGATGCCGTGGTCTTCCGGCAACTGCACGCACGATTGCCCGATCTGGTCGATGCGCATCACCTGCTGCGTGCGCGCATTGAACACCAGATAGCGGTATTCGGTTTCGCGATAAGGCAGGATTTTCAGCAGGATCAGCGTGCCAAGCTGCACGTAGCTGATTTCGGCATCGTTGAGCGACTGGTGGGCATCCTCGACCGGCTCGCTGTAAATGCCCCGGCCGACTTCGGTATTGTTTTCGACCTTGACCGTCAGATCGCCGCCGATGGTTTCGACGAACAGCGTATCGAGCACATTGACATGCGGGTGCTTGCCGTTGACATGGTCGGCACGCGTCGTCGGCGTCCATTCGAAATCGTGGGAAGGCGGCAAGACAATGTCGCGCTCGCCACGATTATCGATGTATTGCGCCACAGCCCCCGTCTTGTCGAGCTGCCAGCGAAATACCCGGGTATCGGTAATGCGCTGGCCGATCTGGAAGGCCACCAGCAGCTTGTCGGTGGTGACGCGCAGCTGTAGCAGGCTGGCGTTCTTGTAATAGGCGTAGAGTTCGCGGAAATCGGCGGCAAAGCGCGGATCATCCAGAAAGCTGCCGGCAGTCGCCACGCTTTCCAGCTCGATCTGCTCGCCTTCGCCGGTCAGCCGATAGAGACTGAACACATCGTCGATGCGGGTTTCCTTGCGCAGACCGATGTAGACGTTGTAGCCAAACAACAGCAGCTCGCCGACGCGCACCAGATCGCGCGCCATGCAGTTGTTTTCGGTGCGTGCGCGGGTGCGCCCCAAGAGGCGCAGCTCGGCACGGCCAAAGGCGGCAAGGCGCGCTTCGTTGAGCTGCCCGGTTTGCGCCGCCAGCGCCTCGCCCTGGGTCGCCAGGCGCTGGCGCAGCAAATCGTAACCGCCACTGGCGGCAAGGTCCTGGTCTACGGTGGTCATGGGCAACCTGCTTAAACGTCAGCGGAAAATTTCGAGCTGACTATCAAAAAAAATCCAGCACGTTTGAAAAACATCCGGGGCACAGACTGGAAAGGCGCAGCGACATCCGGCAGGGATGAGCAGCAGAACCGAGCACTAATCGCGAGCAAGCGCGCTCCTGCAAACACTCGATCAGCACTAGGCAAGCACAGCGCCTGGCGATACTCAATTCGCCGGCTTTTGCAGATAGGCCAGCAGCTCGGCACGCAGCGGATGGCTGTCCAGCCAGCTGCGCACATCCTGCAGGCGGCGGTAATCGACCGCGCCAAAGCGGCGCAGGTCGGCCTGTTCGCGGCGCTGGCGCGCTTCCATTTCGCGGATTTCGCGCTGGCCGCGGTCATTGAGCACGCGCAGCAGTTCGGTGGTTTCGCCCTGCTGCTGCAGCACCTGCCATTCCGGCGCATCAAGCCAGACCTTGCCGCAGGGCGAGCAGCGGTCGATGCGCACCGGCAATTGCGGCGACAACCGGTATTTGTGCAGCATCCTGTCGCAATCGCTGCAGAACAGCGCATGCGGTGATTGCTCGCTGACCTCGACCAGCGAGGAAAAATCGCCCTCATGCACGACGATGGCCGTTTGCAGCAGCCACTCCTTGTACTCGTCCAGATCCAGCCAGACGCCACCACAATCGGCGCAGACCTGCGCCTTCAGGCCATGCTGGATTTCGCTGCGCTGCAGCTTGCCTTCACAACTGATGCAACTGATGCCACTCATTGGGTATTGTCACCAAATCAATACTGTAAATAGGCTGCAGGCAGATACCCTCCAACCAATCGCATGAGGCGGCCCGGTTTGCGCGCGCCGCCCACTTGCTCTTACTTGCCGGGCCGGAACGACTGCAGCAACTGCGCCAGCGCCTGCTGCGTGGCCGGATTGCCGTCGGTGCTGACCTTGTGCAAGAGGCTAGCTACCGAGAGGTTCTGCAGCTCGTCGGCGGAGTTGCCGAGGCTGGACAGCAGGCCCTTGGCGTCAGTGATCAGGTCGCGCTCGCCGGCCAGATGGTCCTTCAGTGCCAGCTGCAGCATGTCGCTCTTGTTGATCGTGCCGTCGATGGCCTTGCCGATGGCCAGCGAATTGACGAACTTGCCGAAGTAATCGCCCTCGCCGCCGACAATGTCGATGCGTGCCTTGGACAAGGCTTCGCCAAGCACCACAGCCTGTTCGCGGGCGATGCCGGTATTGGCTTCGATGGCTTTCATCGTTTCGATGTGCGCGTAGTCCAGTCGCAGGCGGAATTCTTCGTGCGCGCGCACCGCATCGCTCATGCTCTGCATCGCGCCGAACTTCTCGGCCAGGCCCTTCGATTCGGCAGACAGGCGCGCTTCGATCACCGCCGCTTCGGCTTCGCCGCGCTTGGTGACGGCAAAGGCCGTGGCCTCGCCCTGCTTGGCGACCGCCTCGGCATCGGCGGCCTTCACCTGCACGTCGGCCAGACCCAGTTTCTCGCGACCGGTGGCTTCGGCTTCCATCTTCAGGCGCAGCGCCTCGGCTTCGGCGGCGCCCTGCTTGGCCACCGCGTCGGCATCGGCGATCTTGATGCGGGCTTGTGCCAGGCCATCCTTTTCCTTGGCATCGGCCTGCACCAGCATGACCTTGGCGGCGGCCAGCCCCGGCGCGGCGTCCAGCGCTTCCACGCCTTCGGCTTCGCGCTTCTTGGCTTCGGCGTCCTTCTCGGCCACCTTGAGCTTGGCGTCGGCCAGCGTCATTTCTTCGTTGGCCTTGAACTTGGCGCGGCGCTCGTCGGCCTCGGCGGCCTTCACCTGCAGCACCAGCTGCTCTTCGGCCTGTGCTTCGGCGCCGATCACCACGGCCTTGCGGGTGCGGTCGGCTTCGGCAACCACGCGCAGTTCCTTGATGGCCTCTTCCTGCTCGGCCACGGTGCGTTCGACGACGATGCGCTCGCGGATCACGTCGGCAATGGCCTTCTTCTCGACTTCGATCGCGCGTTCCTTGTTGATTTCCTGCAGCGCCACTTCGCGTTCGCGGTCGACGATTTCCAGCGAGCGGGCGCGGGTGACCTTTTCTTCCTCGATGGCCACGGCACGCTTGCGGTTGTTCTCCGCGACTTCCTTCTCGCGCTGCATGTTCTCCATCTGCACGGCGATCTGCTGGTCGGCCTGGATGCGCGCCAGTTCGGCCTTGGCGTGCTCCTCGGCGGTCACACGGTCGGATTCGGACTTCTCGCGCGCCTGCACCGAGGCGATCTCGCGCTGCTGGCGCGCTTCGGCTTCGGCCTGCTGGCGCTGCAGTTCCAGAATCGTTTCGGTGGTTTCCACGTCCTTTTTCTTGATCTGCATCTGCTCGTTGCGCTGCAGCTCGTTGGTGGTGACGTGCTGGATGGCGGTCAGCTCGGTGATCTTGCGAATACCCTGTGCGTCCAGGATGTTGTTCGGGTCGAGGCGATCCATCGGCGTCTGTTCTAGGTAGTCGATGGCCGCGTCTTCCAGCACATAGCCCGACAGGTTGTCGCCGATCTGGCGGATGATTTCATCGCGGAACTTGTCGCGTGCCTGATAGAGGTCTTCGAAGTCCATGGCCTTGCCGACGGTTTTCAGCGCCTCGGCAAATTTGGCGGCAAACAGTTCTTCGAGCGTTTCCTGGCTGGAGGCGCGCTCGCAGCCCACCGTTTGCGCGACGCGCAGTACGTCCTCGGCCGCCTTGTTGACATGTACAAAGAAGGTGACTTCGATATCGGCGCGGATGTTGTCGCGGCAGATCAGCCCGGCGTTGCCCGCGCGCTTGATGACGATGGTCTTCAGCGAGATGTCCATCAGCTCCATCTTGTGGATGACCGGATAGACCATGCGGCCGGTGAAGGTGACTTCGGGCTCGCTGCGCAGCGTGTTCACGATCATCGCCTTGCCCTGCTCCACCTTGTGGTAGAACTTGATGAACATGAGAAAGCCGCAAAACAGGACGAAGGCAAAAATGCCGATCGCCAGTACGATGGGGGTCATGGCTGCTCCGGTTTCGAGTAATTCATTCATGGGTATAAGTCCAAAGGTCAATAAGTAATTGGCTTGCGTTAAAATACCCCGTCATCCAGCTCGGTGACGGTAAAGGTGTCGCTGGTGGCGTCGTAATCGGTAATGAGCGCCTTGCTGCCCTTGGCCAGCGCATTCGGGCTGGTAGCGCTGATGCGGATATTGAAGGGTGCGCCGCCGCTGGCCACCTCGGCGCGGCCGAATTTCTCGTCGACGCTTTGCGTGCTGACCTTGCAGACGCTGCCGACCAGCACCGCCTTGTTGATGGCGTTGTGCGTGACAAACAGCCCGCGCAAGGGGCGCAGCGTGATGGCGGTGGCCGGCAGAGACAGCGCGAAACTCGCCAGCAGCAGCACCGCGCCGACCAGGTAGTGCAGCAGCGGTGGCAGCCACAGCAGGAACTGGTGCACCAGCGCGGAGGTCAGCCAGCCATACAGCGCAATCAGTGTCACGACCAGCGAGAACGGCACGCCGCCCAGGCCCATGGCCATCAGCTTGGCGGCGAAATCGCCCATTTCATGACCATCGGCATGCAACTCGGCATGCGCGTGGTGCTGAACATGCAACGCGTCGTCGACCAGACCGATCAGCGAAGCCAGCCAGTAGAGCAGCGCGACACCCAGCAGCACCGTCCAGATGGCGGTGGGAAAGGTGGTGATCGTGGCGATCAGGCTATCCATAGTCTTGTTCCTGCAAATGCAGAATTGTTATTGTCAGCACGCCGCTGAATTCACCGTTCTTCTTCGCGCCAGAGCGGGGTTTTGCAGTGCGCACACACAATCCGCCGGCGGAAATCGGTGTGGCGCAGCAAGCCCGTATCCAGTGTTTCCTGCGCACCACAGCAGCGGCAAACCAGTCCGCCATGCCGGTCGCGATAAACGTCGCGCTCGGGAAGCGACTCCCACTCCTGCTGTGCGCCGGGTGGGTAAATGGCAAGCCAGTAATACAGGCCTGCCAGCAGCAGCAAGAACGGCGGCCCCCATATTTCAGGCATCATACGCTTTCCTTACTGGCAAACTCAATCAAAGCCTGCAAGACGCGTTCCTTGATTTCCAGCCGCTGCTGCTCGGCCAGCCCGTAGCGCCGTGCCAGCTCGCGGTAGTCGTCATCCGACAGCGTAACGGTCAGGCGCGGGCGCTTGGGACGGCTGGAGACAGAGAGGCCGAGCACCTTGCGAATCTGGTCCGAGTTGCTCAGATTGTGTTCAAAAGCGGCGCGGCGCACGGCCTGCAGCACGCGATCCTCGACATCGAAAGCCACCTGGACGGCGCGGATCGCGGGTTCGGACGTCTGCCAGCGCTCGGGCAGCTTGCGGCTGCTCATGCGTCATCTGCCGGCTTGTCGCTGGCGCCCTGCTCCGGATTGGCCTCGGGCTGCGCGGCGCCGGCGCGGCGCGCCTTGAGGCGGGCCAGCACCTCACCCTTGCGGGCGCCGGTGTCGCCAATTCCGGCGTCGGCCAGACGCTTTTCCAGCGCCCGGTTGCCAAATTCGGCATCCAGTTCTTCGGCGGCGGCCATGCGGTCGGCGGCCTGGGTATGGCGCTGCTTGATCCGCTCCAGCGACTCGCGTGCATTGCCCAGCGTGGAGGCGCCGCTGCCCATGCTGGTGGAAATCGACTCGGTCGCGCGATAGACGCTTTCGGTGGTCTTGGCGACGGCCAGCTCGCGCTCATGCTCGCGAATGCGCGTTTCCGCCGTGCGGATCAGCCCCTTCAGATTGACGATGTGGCCGGCAAACTCGGCCTGTGCCTTGACCTGGGCAGCCCGTTCGGTTTCCAGTTCGGCGATGTGGGCGGCCACCTCTTCGGCCAGCTTTTCCTCGGTCTTGTCGAGTGCGGCCAGCGCGTGCTCTTCGTAACGGGAAACTTCCTTGTCCAGCCGTTCAATTTCTCTCTGGGCGGCCTTTTCCTGCGCCATCACCAGCGTCAGGTCCTGCTTGGCCTTGGCAATCGCAGCCTTGGATTCGTGGATTTCCTGTTCGTAGATGCGGGTGGCGTTGTTGTCGACCACGCTTTCGCCGATTTCGCGGGCGCTGCCGCGCAGGGCGGTAAGAATCTTGCTGAAAATGGACATGTCGTTCTCCTAGCTGCGGTGCATTTGCCTGCAAGGGACAGACAAATGCCGGGTAAACACAAGGCGGACTTGCTCAGCGCACCTGCGGCCGGTCAGTGCAGGTACTCGGCCATGGCTTCGAGCGCATCGATGGCGTTGTCGCTGAGCGCGAGCAGATCCTGCACCAGATCGTCGGTGCCGGCGTCGCAGGCCAAGGCGCCATACAACAGGTATTTGTCAGCGATGCGGCCAAAGGACGACAGCGGAATCGCCACGTTCAGGTCGAGCATGGCTTCGAGCATCTCCAGGCGCCGTGCCGGCAGTACATCGGCTTCGGTCCACACATAACAGATGCAGAGCAGCTGGTTGTCGGCCTGGGTGATGAAAATCGGCAGCTCTTCCCTGCCGGCAATCGTCAGGCGAAAAACCTCGACCTCGCCGCTGATGCGCGCGGTTTCCACTGCCCCCAGCACCGTCGCCAGTTGCTGGCCGGCGGCCTGAATGCGTTGATGCAAAGCTGTTTCCATGGCCTCTCCTCGCTGTTGATGACTCAGACTAGGCCTGCCGACATATGATGTCAAGACATTTTATGACGAACTTTGCGTATGTCGTTCAGTGCGCGACAAGCGGAGTGAAAGCATGGCCTACAAGCGCAACAAGATCGGCCAGATACGACGCTTACTGGCGCAGTGCGGCGTAGATCGCTTCCGCCAGCGCGGCATGAATGCCATCGACCTGCATCAGATCGGCCACGCTGGCCGCCTTCACGCCCTGGATACCGCCAAAGCGGGTCAGCAGCTTCTGCCGGCGCCTGGGGCCGACGCCGGGAATGTCCTCAAGACTGGAGGCCACGCGCGTCTTGGCGCGCCGTGCGCGATGGCCGGTAATCGCGAAGCGGTGGGCTTCGTCGCGCACCTGCTGGATCAGGTGCAGGCCGGGGTGATTGGCGGGCAGACGCACGCTGGCGTGCGTGCCCTCGACAATCAGCTGCTCAAGGCCGGCCTTGCGGGTTTCGCCCTTGGCCACACCCAGCAGCACCGGATCAGCCAGGCCGATTTCCGCCATCACGGCCTCGGCCTGCGTCAGCTGCCCCTTGCCGCCATCAATGAGGATCAGGTCTGGCACCACGCCTTCGCCAGCGGCGATCTTGCTGTAGCGGCGCGTCAGCACCTGCTTCATCGCGGCGTAATCATCACCGGGCGTGATGGCATCGGCGCGCGCGGCCTCGCCGGGCTTCAGGGTAGCGATGTTGTAGCGGCGGTATTCCTTGGGCTGTACATCGAAACGGTCATACACGACGCAGGAAGCCACCGTAGCTTCGCCCATGGTGTGCGAGATGTCGAAACACTCGATGCGGCGGGTGTCCTCGGGCAGATCCAGCGCCTCGATCAACGCCTGCAGCCGCCCCTGCTGCGTGGCAGTAGCGCTTTGGCGCTGCAGGATGGCCAGTTCGGCATTGCGGCGCGCCATTTCCAGCCAGACGCGGCGCTCGCCCTTGGGGTTGCTATTGAGGTATACCTTCCTCCCCGTTTGCTCGCTTAGGGTTGCAGCCAATACCCCTGAGTCGGCAGGTTCGGGAGTACAGAACAGCACGGCCGGTACAGTGCGATTCAAGTAATGCTGCGCGATGAAGGCGGCCAGCGCCTCGGCTTCATCGTATCCCTCGGCATGGCTGGGAAACAGATTCTTGTCGCCCACATGCCGCCCGCCACGCACCATGGCCAGATTCACGCACAGCAGCCCGTCCTTGAGCACACAGGCCAGAATATCGGCATCCAGATCGCTGCCCTTGCTTTCCACGGCCTGCTGTTCCTGCGCACGCGCCAGCGCGGCAATCTGGTCGCGCAGGACCGCCGCTTCCTCGAACTGCCATTGTGCAGCATGTTCGTGCATGCGCACCTCCATGCCGGCCAGCAGCTCGCTGGTCTTGCCCTGCAGAAACTGCACGGCCTTGTGCACGTCGGCCCGGTAAGCTTCCTCCGAGATCAGCCCGACGCACGGCGCGGTGCAGCGTTTGATCTGGTGCAGCAGACAGGGCCGCGAACGGTTGGCGTACACGCTGTCTTCACAGGTACGCAGCTTGAAGACCTTCTGCAGGAGCTGGATCGACTCCTTGACGACATAGCCATTCGGATAGGGTCCGAAATACTGGTGTTTCTTGTCCAGTGCCCCGCGGTAATAGGCCAACCGCGGAAAGGCATGGCCAGACAGCATCAGGTAGGGATAGCTCTTGTCATCGCGAAACAGGATGTTGTAGCGCGGACTGAGTGCCTTGATCAGGTTGTTTTCCAGCAGCAGCGCCTCGGCCTCGCTGCGCACGACCGTGGTTTCCAGTCGCGCCACCTGCGTGAGCATCAGGCGGATGCGCGGGCTCTGGTCGGATTTCTGGAAGTAGCTGCCAACCCGCTTTTTCAGGCTGAGCGCCTTGCCGACATACAATACCGTGCCGTCGGCGGCGAGATAGCGGTACACGCCGGGCAGATCGGGCAGGCTTTTGACTTGCTCAAGCAGTTCGGGCGAAAAACTCGGAGATTCGGCAGGCATGGGCAACAGTACGGCAAGCAAACCTGCCGATTCTAGCCCGGAATTCATCCGCACGACGCCGAATGGCGCGGTTATTCTGGTTTTCTGCGCCCTTATTGGAACGAGACCGCAGCCAGGGTGCGTCTTGCGTGAGAAACCAGCAAAAACCGAGAAGAACAAGCCAGGCTCGCAGCAGCAAGCATCCGGGCACAGCACACGCCAAATACAACAAGCAAACCCGCAGCGCGGACGATGAGAAACTACTCGGCAAGCGACCGCGGCAGGATCGGGAAATGCTCACGGCCAAGAACCGTACGGGCAAGGTACTGCAGAAGCCTGCCCTGCCGACTTACAGATAGAACAGGCTGAAGATGAAGAGCGCCAGCATCGTACAGGCCAGCACCATCAACAGCGCAAAGCCTGGGGCACCAGGGTCGGCATTGAGGTTTTCACGGCTGAGCACGCCGTTGGTTTTGCTAAGCCTGGGCAGGTTTCGGCAACTGATGCTGAGCACCGTACAGGGAATTTCGGGCCGCGTTTCCGCCCGGCGCGCCCCACTGAACAGCAGCCAGGCCAGCAAGAGCGCCACCAGCAACACCACTCCAAGCAGCAGCAAGCGGGACAATTCCATCGGGATAGAACCCTGCGTATCGACCCGCCAAATCTAGCAGCAAAGAAAGTTTATTGCAAGAATTAGGAAATACTTAAATAGATATTCCCCATCGCCAGCTGACCCGGCTCAAAAAATCACCAGGGCAATTCTTCGCCGTTATAGCGGTAAAAACGTCCGCTGTGCCCGTCATGCAAACCGGCGATGACGGCGCGCATGCCGCTGACGCTTTCTTCGGCGTCGATCAGCGCGGCGCTGCCGCCCATATCGGTGCGCACCCAGCCCGGATGCAGCAGAATCACCGGATGCCGGCCGTACAGGTCGACCGCCATGCTCTTGCCGATGGCATTGAGCGCTGCCTTGGATGCCCGGTAGGCATAGTCGCCACCGGAGCCGTTGTCGGCCATGCTGCCCATGAGGCTGGTGACATGCACAATGCGTGCCGCAGGCCGCAAGGCAGACAGCAGGGCCCTAGTGAGCTGGAGTGGCGCCAGGGCATTGATGGCCATGACCCGCATGAACTCGCCCGGGTCGAGATCGGACAATTGCTGATGTATGCCGCCGTAAACCCCGGCGTTGTTGATCAGCAGATCGATACCCTCACCTGCCAATGCCTGCGGCAAGGCCGCGATGGCTGCGGGGTCGGCGACGTCCAGTGCGTACTGGCGCAAGTGCTCTGGATGATCTTGCTGCAATTCGTCCAGCCAGGCATTGCCCTGACGGCGGGCGGCGATGACCCGCCAGCCCTCGCGCAGATACTGGCGGACAAACTCCAGACCCAGGCCGCGGCCAGCGCCGGTAATGAACACGGTTTGCATGTTTGTGCCCTTGTACGTCAGAAGCCGCGATTACCGCCGCCACGGTTGCCACCACCACGATTTCCGCCACCACCACCACCGCCACGATTGCGGCGCGGAGTGTCGCCAAAATACGCCCAGAGTGGCGTATTTTCATTGCTCAGCGGCTGTGCGTCGGGGTCACGGCGACGGGGATTGTCCTGCGCCGCTTTGGGCTTGCCCTGGCCCTGGCCCTGCGGCTGAGCCTGCGGCTTGCGCGGCTTTTGCTCACGCGGCTGGCCATTACCGCCCCCCTGCCCCTGTCGGGGCTGACCGTTGCCAGCCTGACCCTCGCGGGCGCCTGGCTTGCGACGGCGGCGCTTGTTGCCGCCATTGCGCGGCGCCTGGCCATCCGCACCGGCATCACCGGCCTGCGGCAGGTCTGTGGCGGATGCTTCAGTACCGGCTGGCGGCACGGCATTGTCACTGACACCACTGCCACCCATCAGGGCAGCGACCGGAGCAGCCTTGCGTGCACGCGGGGGGCGCTTCGGAACATCCTGTGCCGGCTGTTCCGCAGCCGGCGTAGCCGTCGCAGCGGACGGCTTGGCCCTGGCTGGTGCGCGCGGTGGCTTGGCCGCCCGCGGAGCACGAGGCTCGCGCGGTTCACGCGGCTTGCGCAGTGGTTCCGGCGCAACGCTGAGATCGGCCTCGAAGCCTTCGAGCGTAAAGCGCGGCAGTTCGCGTTTCAGCAATTTTTCGATATCGGCAAGCAGCTTGAATTCATCAACGCACACCAGCGACAGCGCTTCACCTTCAGCACCAGCACGGCCGGTGCGACCGATACGGTGCACATAGTCTTCCGGCACATTCGGCAGTTCGAAATTGATCACATGCGGCAATTCGGTGATGTCGATGCCGCGCGCTGCGATGTCGGTAGCCACCAGCACCTGCAGTTCGCCGGACTTGAATTCGGAAAGCGCCTTGGTGCGCGCGTTCTGGCTCTTGTTGCCATGAATCGCCATCGCGGTGACGCCGGACTTGTTCAACTGTTCGGCAAGGCGGTTGGCGCCATGCTTGGTGCGGGTAAACACCAGCACCTGGTGCCAGTTGTTGTCCTGGATCAGCTTGGTGAGCAGCTCGCGCTTCTTGTCACGATCAACGATGTGGACACGCTGCGCGATCGTTTCGGCGGCGGCATTGCGGCGCGCCACTTCAATCAGGACAGGCTGGTTCAGGAGCTTGTCGGCAAGCGCCTTGATTTCATCGGAATAGGTGGCCGAGAACAGCAGGTTCTGGCGCTGGGGCGGCAGCAGGGCCAGCACCTTCTTGATGTCATGAATGAAGCCCATGTCGAGCATGCGATCGGCTTCATCAAGAACAAGGATTTCAATGCCGGACAAATCCAGCGTGCCCTGCTGGGCATGATCAAGCAGGCGGCCCGGCGTGGCCACCAGGATGTCGACGCGCTTTTGCAGCTTCTTGATCTGCGGATTGATGGCAACACCGCCGAACATCACCATGGAGGGCAACTTCAGATGGGCGCCATAGGCCTGCACGGACTCTTCGACCTGTGCGGCCAGTTCGCGAGTCGGCGCGAGAATCAGCGCGCGGATCTTGCCATCCGCCCGGGGCGGGCGGGTATTGAGCAGCTGCAGCAGCGGCAGGACAAAACCGGCGGTCTTGCCGGTGCCCGTCTGGGCGCCGGCGAGAATGTCGCCACCGGCCAGCACGGAAGGAATAACCTGGGTTTGAATGGGGGTGGGCGTGGTATAGCCACGCTCCGTCACGGCACGGACGATTTCGTCCGACAGGCCGAGGGCGGCAAACGACATGCAAGCTCCGGAGTGCATCGTTGCATCTGCCAGCCACCGTCGGGAGACGGCACCAGTCTGCGGCAGCGCGAATCAATCAAAGGGAATCGATTTTTCGTCACGCGCAGGACGCGCGCGGGTCATCAGACTGGAGGATGACACTCGCGCATTATAAGCACGCGTCCGGCAAACATGAAACCGAAATCTTGCCGGCCGGCACCATGGCAAGAACAGCGGCAACTATCCCTGCCGCAGGGCGGACAGACGGTCCAGCTCATCAGCATGCAGCTCGGGGCACACGCGCAGCCCTGTTTGCGCACTCGCCAGTGCCGCCTCCAGAATCGCCATCACCGCAACGCCTTCCAGCGCACTGACCGGATTGACGCCCTGCTGGCGGATCGCCGCAGCCACCGCTGCGTAATAGGCCGGATAATCACCGGCAGGCAGATCAATACCCCCCTCCCGCATCACGCCATCCGCAAAGAGCTGATTAGGGTTTGGGTCAATACCCCACTCCGCCACCCCGGGCCGCAGGCCGGCCTTCAGCTGGGCCTCCTGCTCGTCCAGCCCGTACTTGATCCAGCTGCCACGCGTGCCATGCACGGCAAAGCGCGGCACACCACCACTGACCAGCATGGACGCATGCAGCAAGACCGCCAGGTCGGGATAGTGCAGCTCGACATGCGCCCAGTCCGGACTCAAGCCGCCCGAGCGGCAGGTACGAATGTCGGCACTGACGGCGGCAGGCACGCCAAAGAGGCAGAGTGCCTGATCAATCAGGTGCGGCCCGAGGTCATGCCAGAGCCCGGCCCCGGGACCATCGCCTTCGCGCCAGCGCGCCTGCACTTGCGGACGAAAACGGTTGAACTGGCTATCAAACTGCACAATCTTGCCGAGCTGGCCGCTATGCAGCAACGCCTGCAAGCCAAGAAAATCGGCATCCCAGCGCCGGTTCTGGAACACCGACAGCAGCCGGCCGGCCGATTCGGCCAGTTGGGCCAGCGCCCGTGCTTCGGCCAGCGTCACGGCAAAGGGCTTGTCGATCACCACGTGCTTGCCGGCCCTGAGTGCGGCTTCGGCCATCGGTGCATGCAGATGATTGGGGGTGGCGATGACAACCAGTTCCAGCCCGGGATCGGCCAGCACCGCCTCCAGCGTACTCACAACCCGTGCCTGTGGGCAGACTGCGGCAAGCTCGTCGTGCCTGCTGCTGAGAATGGTGTCGACCGCCAGTGCAGGACAAGCCTGCAACAAGGGCAAATGAAAGGTACGGCCAGCGTAGCCAAAGCCCAGCAGGGCAGTCCTGATTGGCATGATTCACTCCGGTGCGCAGTAAGGGGTGCGCCTGCATGGCACTATGCCCGATTTGGCGCCAGGCTTCACTGCCGGCAAGGATGGATTGACAAGCGAACGGACGTTCACTACGCTAAACGGCGAACGGTCGTTCTGCAAATCACTGGCCTGCCGGCAAACTGCGGCGGCCCAGTCACTGACGCCGGCTGGCCATTCAGCAACCGACGTTCAGCCACTGCCTTGCCCGCAGCGCTGGCCTGGCGCGGCAAGCCTGATTGGCCAACGGACATGGTGCAGCCGAAACACTGTTCAAGCATCCCTTGCAACCTTCTAGCCAGCCGGACTTCGCCATGGGCAACCCGAACCGCGACCACGAATACCTAGCCAAGCTGCAGGACTATTTTGCCAGCTACCGCAGCCTGCCCTCCTACGCCGTTATCGGCGAGCTGCTCGGCATGGCGTCAAAATCCGCCGTCTCCGCGCTCGTCAAGCGCCTGACGCTGGCCGGCTTTGTCGAAATGAGCCCGGACAAGCGCCTGGCGCCAACCAAGCGCTTCTTCGAGCGTGAAATCGCCGATTTCAATGTGCCGGCAGGCCTGCCTGCGGCCGCCAACGACGCAATGAGCGACTCGCTGTCGGTTGACGAATTCCTGATCCCCCGCCCTTCCACCTCGCTGCTGGTGCGCATCAAGGGCGACTCGATGATGGACGCCGGAATTTTCGACGGCGACATTGCGGTCATCGAAAAACGGCATGCCGCCAATCTGGGCGATTTCGTACTGGCAATTGTCGACAACGAATACACCCTCAAGGAACTCGGTCGCGACAAGCAGGGCTATGTGCTGCTGCCGCACAATCGCGACTACCAGCCCATCCGCGCCGAGCAAAGCCTGGAAATCTTTGGCGTGATGACGGGATTGATCCGCAAATACCGTTAGCCACTGTTGATGCTTGATTGCTGTTTACGCAGCCGCGCCAGCTTGCCGCGGCCCGAAACCAAGCTCAAGCAAGTGCGGGTACTTGCGAGCATTGGTGACAAAACATCCGGCAAGAAGGTAAAAGCCAGTCCATGCAGGCGTGGCGAGTCTGCCGATTTTCTAGCGGCACGATAAAAAGCTTGCAGGCGGGAATGAAACACCGTATAGTCCGGCCTCTCGATTGCTGGCGGCAACGCCGGAAATCGAAAAGGCAGCGCACCCGTAGCTCAGTTGGATAGAGTATCTGGCTACGAACCAGAGGGTCGGGCGTTCGAATCGCTCCGGGTGCGCCAGCCAGCTCCAGGTCCCCATCGTCTAGAGGCCTAGGACACCGCCCTTTCACGGCGATAACCGGGGTTCGAATCCCCGTGGGGACGCCAGCTCAGGCTGGCATGAAAACAACCGGCGCAAGCCGGTTTTTTTACGCCCCTTGCTCGAGGAAACACAAGAGCGGCAAGGAAGAGTGTTACGTTTCCGGATGCCTTCTCCGCGCCAGACCGACGCGCCCCTTCTAGCCGTTTCGGTACAGAAGCCAGTCTCGTCTTTATTCGGGCCAAGCTGCTGCAGAACAAGCCAAAAGCCTATCGCAATCGGCTGCACATGCACTACTCGCGCGACTGTGGCCAGTCCAGCGCATGTGCCACGAGCGTCTCCAGTGAAACCAGATTCAGCAGCTGCTCATCGGTCGCTGCCAGATACAGGGGCGGCGCCACGCCAGCCTGCAGCGCCTCAACCCAGCGCAAGGCGCACAGGCACCAGCGCTGGCCGGCGCGCAGCCCCGGAAAACCAAACTCGGGACGCGGCGTACTCAGATCGTTGCCTCGGCTGCGGGAAAAAGCCAGAAACGCATCGCTCAACTCAACGCATACCGTATGCTGGCCCGGATCATCGGCCAGACTGCGACAACAGCCATCACGCAGATAGCCCGTCAAGGGCGACATGCTGCAGGGCTCAAGCGGCTCGCCCAGCACATTCAAAGCTTCTTTCATCCCATTCATCCAGCCTTCCCTCTTGGTTGTTGGCAAAACGGCCTCAGCCGCACGCGATTGATGCGTCAGCAAGCCGACTCAGGAACGCGGGCGCAGAATCATCGTGCCATCGCGCAGCAGTACATCAAAGCGGTTCAGCACATTCATGCCCAGCAAGGCTTCGGCGCCCAGCTGCGGCACCACCACCGCACGCACTTGCTGCAGGGTAAACGGTGGCACATCAAGCTGAGGCAGCACGGTTTCATAACCCTCGACCACACCGTTGGCGGTCTGGCTGCGCACCCGCGCACCGCGCGGCAAGCCAAGGCGCTCGGCCATGGCCTGATCCAGCGTTACCGTAGTGGCGCCGGTATCGAGCAAAAACGGCAGCACCTGCCCGCCCACCTGACCGCGCACGCGATAATGACCATCGGCGGCGCGCGGGATTTGCAATTCGCCGGCGCCTGACACGGTTGTGGCAGGAGCCTGGCGCTCGGTGAGGAAATCGCCAAAAAACCAGTAGCCGCCACCCAGAATGGCCAGCCACAGCAGAATCAACACCGGGGTGGAACGCGTCACGATTACTCCATCAAACAGGCTGTTGAAAAACCGCCTGCGGCCCGTTTTTCTCGGCAAAGCCGGGAAAAATGCATGAAAACAAAAATACGTCCTTGATGCTTCAGAGGGATTTGCGCCGGGCTTTGCCTGGTGCCTGGTGTCGGCCGAAAATCTGATCGTTCAATACCCTTCCAATGTATTGACATGCAAACCACAGCCAGCATGAGCTACCGGGCAATACCCTCAGAAAAAAGGCGCATGCCATCATAAGCAGGCACCACCCCCGCCGGCAGTCGCGCCGACAGGGCATGATATTCAAGCTCGTGCGTCATATGAATGAGCACGGTACGCCGCGCACCGATGCGCGCAGCCCAGTCCAGAGACTCGGCCACACTCAGATGGGTCGGATGCGGCGTATCGCGCAGGCAATCCAGCATCAGCACGTCCAGCCCCTGCAGCAGCGCAAGACTGCCATCCGGAATGGCGGAGACATCGGTGAGGTAGGCGACATCCCCCACGCGCCACCCCAGAATCGGCCACTTGCCATGCGTCAGCGATATCGGCTGCACCGTTACGCCGGCAATAGTCAGCGCAGCCTCATGCACCTCGTGCAGCGTCAGTACCGGCTTGTCCCAGTAAGCGTTCGGCGGCAGGATGGTGTAGGGAAAGCGCTCGCGAATGTGCGTCAGCATCAGCCGGTTGCCGTACACCGGCAAGGCCGCTTTCTGCAGCCAGCAAAAGGCGCGCAGATCGTCGATGCCGTTGATGTGATCCGCGTGCGGGTGCGTGTAGAGCACGGCATCGACGTGCAGCAGCTTTTCCCGCAGCGCCTGCTGGCGCAAGTCCGGGCCGGTATCGATCAGGAAGATCTTGCCGCCCGCGCGCAGCACGGCCGAGGCGCGCGTGCGCACATTGCGCGGATCAGTGGACGTGCAGGTCGGGCAGGTGCAGCCAAGCGCAGGTGTGCCGCCGCTCGAGCCCACACCCAGCAGCAGCACCTCGACGGACAGGGCGGCTGCCATCTCAGGCCGCCCTTGCCTTGGCGAACAGGCGGAAGAAATTCGCCGTCGTCACTTCGGCCACCTCCTCTACGCTGACGCCCTTCAGCTCGGCGATGAATTCGCCGACATGGCGCACCCAGGCCGGGCGGTTGAGCTTGCCGCGATGCGGCACCGGCGCCAGATAGGGGCTGTCGGTCTCGATCAGCATGCGCTCCAGCGGCACATGGCGCGCGACGTCCTGCAGCTCGGTCGCCTTCTTGAAGGTAACGATGCCCGAGAAGGAAATGTAGAAGCCCTCGGCCATCGCCGCATCGGCCACGGCGGCGCTCTCGGTGAAGCAGTGCATGACGCCGCCGGTCTCCACCGCCCTTTCCTCGCGCATGATGGCCAGTGTGTCCTCGCTGGCCGAGCGCGTGTGGATGATCAGCGGCAGGCCAGTTTCGCGCGCGGCGCGGATGTGCGTGCGAAAACGCTCGCGCTGCCACTCCATGTCGGCAATGCTGCGCCCTTCCAGCCGGTAGTAATCGAGTCCGGTTTCGCCAATGGCGATGACCCTGGGGTGTGCGGCCTCGCGCACCAGCAGTTCGACCGAAGGCTCGGGGGTATCTTCATAATCGGGATGCACGCCGACGGAGGCGAACAGATTGGCGTGGGCTTCGGCCAGCGCCAGCACCGACGGGTATTCGGGCAGGTTCACCGCCACGCACAGCGCGTGGCTGACCTGCGCGGCCTGCATGTCGGCCAGCTGCTGCGGCAGGTCTTTCACCAGCTCGTCAAAATTCAGATGGCAATGCGAATCAACAAACATGTTTATCCAAGCAAGAAAAAGGCCGCACCGGGCGGCCTGTAGCAAAACTGGCGCAAGCCAGCCTACATCGTGTGCGTCGTGCGGCCGGAGTTGAGATAACCGCCAAGCAGGTTTTCAATCTTCACCCGCGCCTGGCCGCCCGCTTCGTTGTTGGAGAACTGCACGCCGATACCCTGCTGGTGATTGTTGTGCGCGCCCTGCGGGGTAATCCACACCACATGGCCGGAAACGGCGATCTTGGCCGGATCATCCAGCAGCGAGAGCAGCATGAAGACCTCGTCGCCAAGGTTGTAGCTCTTGTTGGTCGGAATGAAGATGCCGCCGCCTTTCACAAAGGGCATGTAGGACGCGTACAGCGCGGCCTTTTCCTTGATGTTCAGCGACAGGACACCGGGCCGGGTCACCGGCTGACGGGTGGGTTCACTCATAGATTTTTTCTCTCAGCACCACAGGCCCCATCCGGGCCTGTCACCTCTGTTGCGGCCAAACCGGCAAGGAAGTCATCCCGACCTCTTGCCGCCCTTGCCGCGCAATCCGTCCAGATAGGCGAACAGCAGGGATTCGTAAACCAGTCTGGCATTCAGCGGATGATGCGCCAGTTTGCGCGCGTCCAGCAAGGTTTTCTGCCAGTCCAGCAAGGCAGTAGCCCGCACCGACAGGCGCTGCAGGTCGTCACGCCAGTCCGGATAATAGCGAACTTTGCCACTCAGCCCCAAGCTGACTATGTCGTGCCCCCATTTCTGCAACCAATCGATCACCAGTGCGGCGTCAAGCTTCTGCTTGTCCAGCGTCTGCGCGACGCCGATCACATCGAGCGCGGCCGGATTGGCCAGGTGGCCGAGCAGCTCCGTGCGCTGCGCCAGCCAGCTGGCGCCCGCATCCTCGAGCGCCGCCAGCGGTGCGCCGCCGGTGTGCGCCAGATGCAACTGCGGATTCACCACGCCCTGCCCTTCGAGCCATGCGCTGGCTGCACGCGCATCGGGCATGGCCAGCGGAAACTGCCGGCAGCGGCTGCGTATCGTCGGCAGCAGGCGCCGCCAGTGATGCGCGACCAGGATGAATACCGCGCCCGAGGGCGGCTCTTCCAGCGTTTTCAGAAAGGCATTGGCGGCGGCCACGTTCATCGCCTCGGCCGGCGTGACTATGGTCACGCGCAGGCCCCGGCGGTGGGAGGTCAGATTGACGAAGTCCTCCAGCTCGCGGATCGCATCGACCGGAATCACCGGCTGCTTGCGGCGGGTTTTGCCGTCTTCGTCCTCTTCGGCCTCGGCCGGCGTCAGCAGGCGATAATCCGGGTGGTTGCCGGCGAGAAACCAGCGGCAGCCTTCGCACTCGCCGCAGGGTTCGTTCTGCTGCGGCGCCTCGCACAGCAGCAACTGCGCCAGCCGCTCAGCGAAACGCTGCTTGCCGATGCCGGCCGGGCCGGTCAAGAGCAGCGCATGCGGCAGGCGCGCGCGGTCGCGCAGCAGCGTTTGCCAGTCATGACTTTGCCAGGGATAAAGCGCGCTCATGCTGCTGTCCGCCCGATCCAGCCCAAACCGGCCAGCAGGCCGGCCAGCTCGGCCTGGATCACCTCCAGCGGCCGGTTGGCATCGATGACACGAATGCGCGCTGGCGCGGCGGCGGCGCGCTCGAGATAGGCCGCACGCACGCGCGCATGGAAATCCAGCGCCTCGCGCTCGAAGCGATCCAGCACGCGGCCGTTCGCCATGCGCGCCTGGCTGACTTCCAGCGGCACGTCGAACAGCAGGGTCAGCTCCGGTTCGATGCGTGCAGCCCCTTCGCCCTGCACCCAGTTTTCCAGCGCGGCAAAGCGCTCCAGAGCCAGGCCGCGCCCGCCGCCCTGGTAGGCATAGGTGGCATCGGAAAAGCGGTCGCACAGCACCCATTCGCCCCGCGCCAGCGCCGGGCGAATGACGCTGGCCAGGTGCTCACTGCGTGCAGCAAACATCAGCAACGCCTCAGTATCGAGCTGCATCCCTTCGCGCAAAAGGAGTTCACGCAGATACTCCCCTACCTTTGTACCGCCCGGCTCGCGCGTCAGCAGCAGCGGGATACCCTGTGCGCGCAGATGCTCGGCCAGCCACGCCAGATGCGTGCTTTTGCCCGCGCCGTCGACGCCCTCCACCGAAATGAAGCGCCCCTGTTTGTGTCCTTGCGTCATGACCCGTTCCGTTGCGAATTGCGCATGATTGTCGCACAGCAACACCGTGTGCTGCTGAACGGCGTACAGCAAAAAGCCAGCATCACGCTGGCTTTTTGCTGGGCGGGAATCACTCCCACTCGATGGTCGCCGGCGGCTTGCCGGAAACGTCGTACACGACACGATTCAGGCCACGAACCTCATTGATGATGCGGTTGGACACCCGGCCCAGCAGCGAATAGGGCAATTCAGCCCAGTGGGCCGTCATGAAGTCGCTGGTCACCACCGCGCGCAGCGCCACCACATAGTCGTAGGTGCGGCCATCGCCCATCACGCCGACGGACTTCACCGGCAGGAAAACCGCGAAGGCCTGGCTAGTCAGGTCGTACCAGCTCTTGCCGGTCTTTTCGTCCACGGTGTTGCGCAGCTCTTCGATGAAAATGGCATCGGCGCGACGCAGCAGGTCGGCGTATTCCATCTTCACTTCGCCCAGAATGCGCACACCGAGGCCCGGACCCGGGAACGGATGACGATAGACCATTTCGTGCGGCAGGCCGAGCGCCACGCCCAATTGGCGGACTTCATCCTTGAAGAGTTCGCGCAGCGGCTCCAGCAGCTTGAGGTTCATGTCGTCCGGCAGGCCGCCGACGTTGTGGTGGCTCTTGATCGCATGCGCCTTGCCGGTCTTGGCGCCGGCCGATTCGATCACGTCCGGGTAGATGGTGCCCTGCGCCAGCCACTTGGCGGTGGTCAGCTTGGCGGATTCCTGCTGGAAGACTTCGACGAACTCGCCGCCGATGATCTTGCGCTTTCTCTCCGGGTCGGTGACGCCGGCCAGCTTGCCCATGAACTGCTCGGTGGCGTCGACGCGGATCACCTTCACGCCCATATTGCGCGCGAACATGTCCATGACCATATCGCCTTCATTCAGGCGCAAGAGGCCGTGATCGACGAATACGCAGGTCAGCTGGTCGCCAATGGCGCGGTGGATCAACGCGGCGGCTACCGAGGAATCGACGCCGCCGGAGAGGCCGAGAATCACTTCTTCGTCGCCCACCTGCTCGCGAATCTTCCTGATCGCTTCGTCGATGTAGTTGGGCATGGTCCACGATGGCGTGGCGTCGCAGACGTGCAGCACGAAGCGGTGCAGCATTTCGCTGCCACGCTTGGTATGGGTGACTTCCGGATGGAACTGTACCGCGTAGAAGTGGCGCGCCTCATCGGCCATCGCCGCAATCGGGCAGGACGGGGTTTCGGCGATCACCTTGAAGCCATCCGGCAAGGCGGTGACCTTGTCGCCATGGCTCATCCAGACATCAAGGAAACCGTTGCCGGCATCGTCGATGCGATCCTGCAGGCCTTCGAACAGCTTGGAATGGTGGCGCGCCTTGATTTCGGCGTAACCAAACTCGCGCTTGTCGCCGCTTTCCACCTTGCCGCCCAGCGTCTGCGCCATGAACTGCATGCCGTAACAGATCCCCAGCACCGGAATGCCCAGCTCGAACAGCGCACGATCAGCCTGGTAGTCGGATTCGTAGACCGAATTCGGGCCGCCGGACAGGATGATGCCCTTGGGATTGAAAGCCCTGATGTCGTCCAGCGACATGTCGAAGGGATGCAGTTCGCAATACACGTGGGCTTCGCGCACGCGACGCGCGATGAGCTGGGAGACCTGGGAGCCGAAGTCCAGAATCAGAATCTTGTCCATGCCGGGCAATTCCTGGGAGCGAGGGAAAGGAAGCGGCGCATTTTACTGCAGAGCGCCGTCCACAGCGAGCACGGCGACCGGCGGGCAGCAAACAGACGGTCAACAGCATGGGTATACACGTACAGCCAATCAACAGATTGAGCTACAACCTTATACCTTGCCAGGCATGCAATCAGATGCCCGGTGTGACCAGCATGCGCAGCCGACCATGTCGCCAGCGGAGCCGCCCGGCGCGCCACACTGGCGACATGGTCGGCCAGGCGCTACGGTGCAGACAGGGAGAACGCTGATCATTCGCAGAGGTGCACGATGGATCGCACACGCTTTTTCCGGCAACTCTGGCAGCACTACGCCGCGCTGACGCCGCAGTCCCCGGTCATCCGTGCACTGTTCGGCGGCGACGCGGTCATCAACGACCACGTCGCGTTCAGGACCTTCGCCGATTCGCCCGTCAGTCTGGCAAGGCTTGAGCCGCTGCTGGCCGCGCTGGGCTACCGCCGGCACGCGCCCTACGCCTTTCCCGACAAGCACCTCGCCGCCTGGGGTTATGTCTGCGACGCCGATCCCGACGCACCGCTGGTGTTCCTCTCCGAACTCGACGTTTCTGCCTTGCCTGCGGCCTGCCAGGCGATATTGCGGCCCTTGATCGCCACCATCGCCGACAACGCGGCGAGCGATCCGCAGGTCTTGCATGCCGGCCCCCTGTGGCCGGCGATCAGCAGCAGCGAATACGAACTGCTGGCCAGCGCCAGCGAATACGCCGCCTGGCTGGCGGTGCACGGCATGACGGCCAATCACTTCACCATCGCCGTGCACCGCCTGAACCCGCCCCTGACGCTGGAAGCGGTGTGCGAGCGCGTTGCGACCGCCGGCTTTGCGCTGAACACCGCCGGCGGCACGATCAAGGGCACGCCCGCCGAACTGCTGGAACAGGCCAGCACGCTGGCCGACCGCCAGGATTACCGCTTCGCCGACGGCGTGACGCTGATGGTGCCGACCTGCTACTACGAATTCGCCCGGCGCTACCCCGATCAGGACGGCAAGCTGTATCAGGGCTTTGTCGCCGCCAGCGCCAACCGAATTTTCGAATCGACCGACCGGAGGCCGACATGACGCCGCTGCTCGTGATCGGCGCCGGCAAGATCGGCGCCAGCCTGGCCCGCCTGCTGGCCGATTGCGGCGACTATGCGGTGACGGTCGCCGACCGCGACGCCGAGGCGCTGATGCGGCTCAATGAGCATTGCGAGGTGCAGACGCGCGTGCTCAATGTGCGCGATCCGGTCAGCCTCGCGGAAGCCATGCAGGGCCAGCACGCGGTGATTTCCGCCGCCAGCTTCGACGTCAACACGCGCATCGCGCGCACCGCGCTCGCCGCCGGCATCAGCTATTTCGACCTGACCGAAGATGTCGCCACCACGCAGGCGATACGCAGACTGGCTGCCGGCAGCCGGGCCGGCCAGATCTTCATGCCGCAATGCGGGCTGGCGCCGGGCTTCATCGGCATTCTGGCTGCCGACATTGCGCGGCGCTTCAGCACGCTCGACACCATCAAGATGCGCGTCGGCGCCCTGCCGCAATACCCGGACAACCGCATCAAGTACAACCTGACCTGGTCGACCGACGGGCTGATCAATGAATACTGCAACGCCTGCGAGGCCATCCGCCACGGCAGGCTGACTACCGTGCACGCGCTGGAAGGGCTGGAGCATTTCGCGCTGGACGGGCTGGAATACGAGGCCTTCAACACCTCCGGCGGGCTGGGCACGCTGTGCGAAACGCTGGCCGGGCGGGTAGAGGACATGGATTACAAGACCGTACGCTACCCCGGCCACCGCGAGCTGATCGATTTTCTGGTCAACGGCCTGCGCCTGGGGCGCGACCGTGCGCACCGGCAAACGCTGAAGAAAATCCTCGAGGAAGCGGTGCCGATCACGCTGCAGGATCTGGTGCTGGTCGTCGTGTCCGTGTCCGGCCAGCTCGACGGCCAGTTCCGCCAGATCAGCGACGCGCGCAAGATCTACCACGGCAGCTACCACGGCCAGCCGTGGAGCGCGATCCAGCTGACCACCGCCGCCAGCGTCGCCGCGATCATCGACCTGCACGTCGCCGGCCTCTTGCCGGACACCGGCTTCGTGCGCCAGGAGGATGTCCGCCTCGCCGATTTTCTCGGCAACCGCTTCGGCCAGCACTACGACGTGCCGCGTCTGGCGGCGGAAATCCCGGTTTAGACAAGCTAACACCTGATCACACAAGGCTTCAGCCAAAACCAAAGCTGATTTGCCAGATTTTTCAGCAAAACCCGACAACCACAGCGACACAAAGATCACTGAGAAAAGCCGGAGGAAATCTGATGTATTTCTCGGGGTTTTCTTCCTCTGTGCTCCTCCGTGCCTCTGTGGTGAATGGGGTTTCGCGCACGCTGAGCAATGTTGCCAATCCGAACCACACAAGGAGTACCGCCCATGTCCGAAACCCTGTTCCAGGCCTGCGGCATTGCCCGCTGGCGCCAGCAGGATTGCTGGCCCGCCGCCGTGCTCGATGGCCGGGCGCATTACGACGCCGACGTGCGCCATCCACTGGCCACACCGATCGACGGCAGCGCGCTGGGCTGGCTCGGCCATGCCACTCTTTCACATACCCACCTAGGGATAAACTCCGCACACAATGCCTACTTGAGCTGGCGACTGATACCCGCCCCACAGCGCGGACAATTGATTGCCTGCATCGCCGGCAAGCTGCGCGCGCGCCGCGCGGCCCTGGCCACGCTGATCACGCTGGAAAGCGGCAAGATACTCGGCGAGGCCGAGGGCGAGGTGCAGGAATGGCTGGACATGTGCGACTTCGCCGTCGGCCTGTCGCGCCAGCTGCACGGGCTGACCATCGCCAGCGAGCGCGCCGAGCACCTGCTGCTCGAACAATGGCAGCCGCTGGGCGTCGTCGCGGTGATCACCGCCTTCAACTTCCCCGTCGCCGTCTGGGCCTGGAACGCCATGCTCGCCCTGGTGTGCGGCAATGCGGTGATCTGGAAGCCGTCGGAACAAACCCCCTTGTGCGCGCTGGCCGTGCAGGCGCTGGTCAGCGAAGCGCTGCAGGAATGCCAGGCGCCCGCCGGGCTGTGCCAGCTGGTGAACGGCGACGCCGCCACCGGCGGCCAGCTGGTGGCCGACCCGCGCGTTGCACTGATTTCGGCCACCGGCTCCTGCGCGATGGGGCTGGCGGTGGCGCAGGGGGCAGCGCGGCGGCTGGCGCGCACGCTGCTGGAGCTGGGCGGCAACAATGCGGCAATTGTCACGCCCAGCGCCGACCTGGCGCTGGCGACGCGCGCCATCGTCTTTGCCGCCGCCGGCACCTGCGGGCAGCGCTGCACCACCCTGCGCCGGCTGATCGTGCACGAGGACATCGCGCCGGCGCTGCTGGCCGGGCTGGTAAATGCCTACCGCAGCCTGCCCATCGGCGACCCGCGCCAGCCCGGCGTGCTGGTCGGCCCGCTGATCAGCGCGTCGGCGCGCACGCGCATGCAGGCGGCGCTGGCCGAGGCGATCCGCGATGGCGGCGAGCTGCTCACCGGCGATGAACAACTGCCGGTCGGGGCAAGCAACGGCGCCTATGTGCGCCCGGCCATCGTCGTCATGCCCGCGCAGACCGCCATCGTGATGCGCGAAACCTTTGCCCCCATCCTGTATGTGCTGCGCTACCGCGATTTCAGCGCGGCGATCGCGCTCAACAATGCCGTCAGCCAGGGTCTGTCGTCGGCGCTGTTCAGCAACGATCTGCGCGAAACCGGCCGCTTTATCGGCCCGGCCGGCTCCGATTGCGGGCTGGCGAATGTCAACACCGGCACCTCGGGCGCCGAAATCGGCGGCGCGTTCGGCGGTGAAAAGCTCACCGGCGGCGGACGCGAGAGCGGCTCGGATGCGTGGAAGAACTACATGCGCCGCGCCACCAATACCATCAATGCCGGCACGGCGCTGCCGCTGGCGCAGGGGCTGGTGTTTGGCGAGCGGCCGTGAGCTCGCTGGCCGCAGCGGCAAAATCTTACAAACTCATGGGGTATTTGTTTTTATTTCACAACATTGCTTTCCCAGTATTTACTTGATGCCATCAAAAAACGCTGGATGCGTCTGATTTTCATCCACTAGAATGGCTGCGCCCCTCAACGCCGCCGGTGGATTCCCATGCTGAAGCAATCAATCGCAAGCCAGGCCTTGCTCCTCGCCGTTTACGCAAGCAGCAGTTTCGCAAGCCAGCCGGCCCCGCAGCCATGGCGGGAAGGCATCAGTTATGCACGCGGCGAGCAGGTGATTTATCAGGAGCAAGGCTATGTGGCGCTGGTTGCGCACACCGCCTACTCCGGCAGCAACTGGAATCCGCAGCAATCGGCCACGCTCTGGCAGCCCTTGCCGCAGCAGGCAGGCAGCAGACCCGTCACGAGCGCCACACCGGTCAGCACCATCACCAACTGGAGCGAAGGACGCACGTATGCCCAGAGCGAGCGGGTCAGGCACGCCGGCATCATCTATGCCGCCCGGGTCGCGCACACCGCCTTTGCCGGAAGCAACTGGCAGCCGCAGCTGACCCCGTCCCTGTGGTATCCGCTGACCGTGGTCGACCCGATCCGCAAGCCGACCTCTGCCCCAACCCCGAGCACAACGCCATCCGCTACGCCCAGCCCTTCGCCAAGGCCCAGCGCCATCGTGACGGCCACCCCCTCCCCCAGCCTGCCACCCGTGCTGACACCGCCGCCGACGCCCGTGAGCACGGCCACGCCGCTGCCTTTCCGCCAGCTGGAAGATGCCGACGCGCGGGAGAAAATCAGCGACTGGATGAGCATTCTGAAAGACAGTCGCCAATACCCCACCGCCGTCCTGTCGCCGGTACCCAGCCAGCCCATGTCGGTACCGGTCATGCCGGTACGCCCGGAACATGGCCTGCTGCTCGAGCAAAATCCGCCGACCTTCACCTGGCCGCTGCCCGCGCCAACCAGGGAATATCAAAGCACGGAGTTCATTCTCGAAATCCGTCATCCGGACGGCCAGATCGAAACGGTCAGCAGCCCCTACAACTGGTATCTGCCACGCAAGCTGTATGCGCCGGGCACGTACGCCTGGCGGGTCACGGGCAAGGGTCTGGATGTGAAGCCCAATCAGGGCAAGGATCTCGTCAGTGGCTGGCGCAACTTCACCATCAGCGCGACGGCCATGCCGCTGGTCGATCAGGAGCAGCTGGCCTGGTTTGCCAGCGACAGCAGCTGGTACCGGCATGTCAGCGAAACGGCGCACCCGCGCCTGCTGCCGGAAGCGGACATCGAAGCCCTGCGCCCCGTGCTGACCACCGGCGAGCGCGCGGCCATGTTCCGTTCGCTGATCAGTGACGTGAAAAACCAGGCCAATCGCATCATCGTGCGCGACAGGAACAATGCGGTACTGGTGGACTACAACCTGCCCGCGATGCCGGTACTCGGCACCGAACCGGTCAATGGCGTGCCGCCGCGCCAGGCCTACATCCTCAATTCGCAGGCCGTGCCGGTGCGCGAACACCGCTACATGTCCAATGCGGCGCTGGTCTGGCGTGTCTACCGCCACTCCGCCAAGCCCGAAGAGCAGGAGCTGGCGCAGCTCGCCTTCAAGGACCTGAAGGATAGACTGCTGAATCTGGCCTCCTGGCCGGGACTGGGGCTGGATGCCTATGTCGCGGATACCGACTCCGGCGCGCGCTGGACCATGCTGGCGCTGATGCTTGGCTACGATCAGCTGCACGATGCGCTGAGCCCGGCCGAGCGCGCGGCCATCGTGCAGAACATCCGCACCCGCCACAGCAATATGGAAAAGGTGCTGATCGGCAAATTCCGGCAGATCGAGCGCCACCCGATGGATTCCCACAATGTGCCCGGGCTGCTGGCCATGGGCGCCGTGGCCGCCGTGATGGCCGGCGATGGCAGTGCCGGGCAGGCGCTCTTCGATGAAGCGACCTTTGCCCGCTATGTGCCACTGATGTATGCCTTTGGCAGCCCCTGGGGCGGCAGCGATGGCGGCTGGGGCAATAGCGGCGCCTATGGCATGTGGCAACCCGACAATGCCTTCCCGCTGCTTGATGCGCTCAAGCAGGCAGCCCAGGTCGATCCCTACCGCCTGATGCAGCAGCGCAATTACATGCGCTGGCACATGCTCTCCATCCTGCCGGGCAATATTCCGGCGCCCTTTGGCGATGGCGTGATTCCGGAGGGCAAAACGCCGGGGAACTATGCGCGGATCATGTACAGCCGCAACCCCACGCAGGATCTGGCCTGGTATTCCACACAGCTGCCGCCGGCCACCGGCTGGCGCTCGCACGCCTATCTGACTTCGCCGGTCATCTCCGACGCCAAGGGGCTGGCAGGCCCGGCGGAGCGGGCCACGTCCGCGCTGTTTGAATCGGTCGGCCAGGTGACGATGCACAGCCGGCTCGAAGATCCCGCGCGCACCACCATCCATTTCCGCTCCAGCCCCTATGGCGCCTACAACCACAGCCATGCCAACCAGAATGCCTTCACGGTCGGCGGACAGGGCAATGCCCTGCTGATCAGCACCGGGGTTTACGATTATTACCACTCCCCGCATGCACTGGGCTGGGCGCGCCAGACCAGGGCCAGCAATGCGCTGACCTATGATGGCGGCATTGGCCAGCTGGCGACACGGGCTTACGGAGCGACCGGGCGCATTCGTGTGTTTCATGATGCAGGCGACTTCACCATCACGACGGGAGACGCCACGCGCGCCTATGATCCGGCCACCATCCAGCGCGCCCTGCGCACGCTGGTATATCTGAAGGACAATCTGCTGCTGGTGCATGACGATGCCAGCGCCACCAGACCCGTGAGCTGGGAATGGAATTTCCACACGCTGGAAGCCGCCAGTGCGGCGGGCGGACCACAGGGCATGATTGCGGTGCAGCGCGGCCAGGCCAAACTCTGCATGCAGCAGCTGGCGGGCTCGCCACTGGCCCGGCTGGCGCAAACCGACCAGTATGCGGTCAATCCGTCCACCAGCAACTGGACGCCGACCCATCACGCCGTCTGGTCGGTGGCCACGCCAGGCACGAGCTTTGAAAGCCTGGTACTGATCGACATTGGCTGCCAGGAAGGCAGCAAGCCGGTGGTACAGCGCGATGGCAGTGCGCTGCTGGTCAAGGTACGGGATCGCGAATTCCGCTTCGAAGCCGGCAAGCTGCCGCAATATCGCTGAAGCGCCCGGGCCGCCTGACGATGGCGGCCATGCGGCCCGGCCTGCGCCGGAATCAGTGCCCGGCGCGTGGCGGCACGCCAAACTGATCAGATGAGCTGATTAGCCAGCTACCTCAGCAAAGAACAATTCGTCATTCCCGCGAAAGCGGGAATCCATGTGCAATGCCTGTTCGAGCGATGCTCTGGATACCGGCTTTGACCGCGGGAATCCCCGTGGGACGCCGGCATGACGCGTTGCCGGGCTGACCAAGCAATCAGGAAAAACCAACCTGATGATGTCTCTGCTTCAGAATCGTCATTCCCGCGTACGCGGGAATCCAGATGACGGTGTGAAATCAAGCGTTCTCTGGATGCCCGCCTTCGCGGGCATGATGAAAAGGGGTTCTGAAAGAGAGGCATAATCAGGAAAACCAATAAGGTATATCGCCACAGCCCTTTATATGCATTGGCTGCAGCCATATACCTGCAACCCATCAACTACAGGCATCCCTGCCCCCCGACGGCATGCGCGCAAACTGGCCGCCGCGATTGGCACGGACCAGGGCGATGCTCAGCGCCATTCGCCGCGCAACACGCTGCGCGTCAGCGCATCAAGCACAGGCACGCCACGGGGGGCTTCGGCGTGGTTGATGATGCCTACCAGCGCCCAGTTCTTGCCCTTGTCATCGCGGACATAACCGGCAATCGCGCGCACATCGCGCAACGAGCCGGTTTTCAGGTGCGCGAGACCTGCCTCGCCGGGCTGGGTGAGGCGTTTTTTCATCGTGCCATCCAGCCCGACCAGAGGCAGCGAGGACACAAACTCGGCGGCCAGCGGGCTGCGCCAGGCCTGCCGCAGCAGGTCGGCCAGATGGCGGGTGCTGATGCGCTCCCGGCGCGAGAGGCCGGAACCGTTTTCAATCACCAGCTCGGGCCAGTCCAGCCCCTCGCTGGTCAGCCAGCCGCGCACCGCTTCCTGGGCGGCGATATCGGTGGGGGTGCCGGTGGCGGAGCCGCCGGCCTGGTGACTGCCAAGGGTAAGGAACAGCTGACGGGCCATCACGTTGTTACTGAACTTGTTGATGTCGCGCACGATGGCCGTCACATCGGGCGAACGGGTGGACGCCAGGATTTGCGCGGCCTCGGGCACGGCACGGCCTTCCGGCTTGAGGCTGTGACCAGACCCCTTGCCACCCTCGGCGTACCACAGGTACCAGAACAGCGCCGCCGTGTAATCGCGGGGGGTCAAGGCCGGCACATAACGCACCGCCCGGCAGCCGCGCGGCATTTCTCCGACGAACTGCACCAGCCAGTGCACGCCGGTCACCTGGCCGGCACGCTGCTGGATGCGCTTGCTCCAGTTCGCGCAATCTCCTGCCTCACCCAGCGCCAGATCGTTGCTCACCCGCACCTGGTTGAGCGGTGGTTCGGTCTGGATCTGCACGCGCTCGCCGGTGGAGTCGATGGTGATGCGCAGCGTGCGGAAATTGCTCAACAGCGCATCGGGCTGCACCAGAAAGGCACGCTCCGTATCGCCATCGTCTTCATAGTCCTGCGGCAGCGCCAGCGGACCGAACACGCTGCCATCCAGCACCAGCCGCCCGCGAATGTCATCCACGCCTGCGGCGCGCAATTCGCGCACCAGCAGCCACATGCGCTCGATGGTCAGCTTCGGGTCGCCGCTGCCGCGCAGATACAGCTCACCGTCGAGCACGCCATTCACGGGCTTCTGCTCGGCCAGTATGTCGGTTTGCCATTGCCAGGCCGGGCCCAGCAGATTCAGCCCGGCCCAGGTCGTGACCAGCTTCATCGTCGAAGCGGGGCTCACCGCTTCGTCGGCCCGGATGTGGGCAGGCCTGCCGCCATCGAGCGGCAGCAGGGACACATGCAGGGCCTCAGCCGGCAGGCCGGATGCTTTCAGCGCCTGCTGCACGCTGGCCGGCAAGCCGGCCGCCAGCGCGGCTGGCGCAAGCAGGGTCAACACCCCCAGGGCAAGAGAATGGCGAAGAGAATGACGAAGACGATTCACGATGCGGATTCCTCTTTGGCGGGCTTGGCGGGATGGCGCTGCTGCCAGGCCAGCAGATCGCGACGGTATTGCTGCAGTTCTTCAGCGTAGGTATCGAAGATGCAGGGATTGCAGCCGCTGCCGCAACAGGCTTCCAGCGGCGGCTCTTCGGGAGGCAGCGGGCGCGGGTCGCTGTCATCCAGAGCAACAAGATTGGGCTGATTTGGATTGATCATCTGCATGCGCTCACACATTCAATGACTGGTTTTCGGGACGGCTGGCGCGCAACCACTCGCGCATTTCCTGCAAATCGGCCAGATCAACCGCATCACCCAGCGTGCCATCCTCCCTGACCCATTTCACCTTTGCGCCGTCCCGGCTCAGGAACAACACCTTGCCGTACCAAAGCGGCGTGCGGCGCGACTTGCGCTCACTGTCTTTCAGGCTTTCCTTGGTTTCCACCAAGCGGATCAGCGGCTCGTCGCCCGGATCATGCGCAAGGCAAACGATGAAATCCGGGTAGAAGAAATGCTTGTGCTCGGCGCGCACCACCCGCACGGCATAGCGTTTGCCTTCGCCGGGCGGATTACGATGCCACCACTCGACAAACTCGGCACGATCCAGTGCTTGCGCAAAATCCAGTTCATCGCCGTTGAGCGACAGACTTTGATCGTACTTGCCAGTGATGCAGACGCCGTCATCCACTGTCCATTCCTGTTCACGCAACAACTTGCGTGCCTCGGGCAGCAAAGTCTGTTCAACCTTGGCCAACTCGTCCGCATCTGGCGGCAAGACTCCATAAATATTGCGCTCAGACGCCACCAGCGGCAGCGCTAGCGGAAACAGCATGAAATCCGGCAGGCGACCGGCATCTTCCAGCTGGGCCTGCTGACTGACCAGCCCGTGCAGCCGCTCTCGCAGGCCATCCGTTTCACTGCGCGCAATCCAGCACGCCACATCGCGCACGACTTTCTGCTTTTCCTGCTCGACCAGCACAAGACCTTCAGCGACCAGCATCACGTCAATCGCCGGCAAGGCGCGCAATGCCAGCTCTTGCAGAATGATGGCGACATCGGCCTCCTCGGTCTGCGGCAACAACTCCAGCAACTTGCGCCGCGCTTCGCGGGCCAGCGCCACACGATCCGTCACAACATCGACATTGCTCGCGTGCTGTTCATTACTGGTCAGCTCGGTGCGCTTCTCCTTCGCCTGCAAGCGATTCATGGCCGCTTTCAGCGCGGTGCCCAGCAGTTTTTCGTCCAGTGGCAAATCGCGGGCGGCCAGTCGGGACAACTCGCTCATCGCCAGCAAGGCTGGACGGCGCTCGCGCTTGAGTGCTGCGGGCAGATTGCGCACATCGCAGCGACGCGGGTAAACCCGGATCCCCTGCTCCGCCAGCCACGCCACCAGCGTCGTCTGGTTTTGCGGCAAGCTGGCGGCGTTTGGCACGGCAGGCGTATTGGCAGGCATCACTACCGTATCCAGTTCGATGGTTGGCATATCCGCAAACAGATCGGGCTGCGGCCCGCTGGTGGGCAGGGTGTATGCGCCCTGCGGCTCATTGTCTTGCGGAATACCATCACCCATGAAAACGGGCGCCATGTCGTAAGTCAGCGGAAATTGCGGCGTCGGGGTATTGGTAAACACCGACGCGCCGGATTTCGTCTGCCGCTCGACCAGCTTCTCGGTCTGCCCTTCCAGCTGGCTTTTCACCTGACCGGCAACAGCCACCGCAGCAGCAAAGCCCTGCTGCGCCTCGGCATTCGCCAGATACACATAGGCCGTATTGAAGTGCGGCGGAATGTCATCCACCGCGGCAAAGCGCTGTCGAATCGGCCCGGCCACGCGCATCACCCGCCCGATGAACTGCATGGCAAAGTCGGCATCGTTCACCGCCTTGGTCGAAGCCAGCACGAAGGCGCGCGGCGCGTCGAAACCGGTGCCAGCCGACTGCTTGAAGATCAGCACTTCCTTGCTCAGATCAGAGGCAATGGCCGCCATCAGCACCGGATCAGGCGCATCCGCCGAATGCTTGCCAATCGCCGCAGGCGGCACCTTGCACAACTCGATCAGCTCGCGCTCGGCCTCATCCACCGTTTTGTCGCCGTTGGCGACCTGTACCAATAACAGCGGCGTAAGCGGAATGCCTGCTTTTGCCAACTCGACTTTGAGCCACTGATTGCGCGCCCAGGCCTGGCGCAACACGGTCTGCTTCAGGTCAGTCACCGACTGCAAACCATGCTGCAGGTCGTACACCACCGCTTCGATGTATTGCTTGTTCAGCCGCGCGCTGACCACATCACTGCGGCTGACGCTGAAACTCTCGAACGCCCCGCGCCCCGAGGCGGCCAGAAACTCGGACAGCCGCGCATCCCTGGGCGTGGCGGTCGCCATCAGCAGATATTCCGGCTTGAGCCACTGGGCAAACTTGCCGAACTCGGTCCCCTTGTCGAGCGCAATATGCGCCTCATCGACCACCAGCCCCAGTTGCAAACCGTGAGCGCGGGCGCGCATGACCCACTGCGCGACTGAGCGCACCTCATCGTCGCCGTCCGCGTCGTAGCCCTTGGTGCGCGCGGTTGCCTTCGCCACGCTTTGCGCGGTGGCAATCAGCACCTGCCCGGCCTGGCCGTCCTGATTGCGGCCATGCGCCAGCAGCAGTGGCGTCAGGTCATTGGCATTGCTCTTGATCGCGTCCAGCGTCTGCGCCACCAGATTCACAAAGGGCACAAACCACAGCCAGACCATCTCGCGCTCGGCGCAAACTTCAGCCAGCACGCGCGTCAGCATGAAGGTCTTGCCCGAGCCGGTGGGCGCATGCAGCAGGCAAGGCGGGTGATTGTCGCGCTGCAAGGCCGCGCCGATATTGGCAATCAGCGTGGCCTGAAAGCCTTCCGGCGCCAGCACATCGCCCTGCGCCGTGGTCACAGCCAGATTCAGATTGGGGGCGTTCATGCTGCTCTCCCCTTGCTTTGCTGGCCGCGCAGCAAGGCATCATGCAGGCTGTAGCTCACCACCGGGCGGCCGGCGTCTTCGCAGAGCTGGCGCACCGTTTCCGGGCGCGGCGAATACACCACCAGTCGCGCCGCCGGCAAAGCCAGCAGTGCCGCCAGCGCAGCCTCATCCGGGTCGGGCAGCAGCAATACTGCGGCCTGGCCGTCAAACGCAATGGGTATCAGCCCGGAGCCATTACCCTTGTTTGGCTGCAGCGATATACCCGCAAAGGCGGCCCGATTGTGCTGCAGACTCAGCAATTGTGCGGCGTGTTCCGGCGTGGCGTCGAACAGCACATCGGCCGCTTCGATCTTGTCCAGCTGCAGGTAGGCAAAACTGCCGCCCAGCCCCGGCTTGCCACCATAGCCCTGCATCACGCGGCGGATACGCTCGGCGCACACCTCGCGACAGAGGTTTTTTTGCGGCTCTTTGGCGGTGGCTTCGGTGCTGGAGCACAGGATGAAGCGCCGCCCGCCGTCGTCCTCGGCATTCAATTCCAGCACCGCCTGCCCGGTGGTGCCGGAGCCGGCAAAGAAATCCAGCACGATGTCGCCGGGTCGGGTAGCCTGCTGCAGCAGGTTTTTGATCAGCGAGAGGGGTTTGGGGTAAGAAAACTCACCTCCAATCCCAATTTCTTTCAGATTCTTTGAGCCTTCACTTGTCTGGCCACTGGCAATACTAAAAATATCGTCACTGCCATCTTTACCTAATTCAGCAATCCAGCTTGATAAAGGTTGAGCATCTGACTGAACTTTGCTTTTGAAAGTTTTAAATCTTGGCTTGTAAAAACCAATTTTTTTAAACAACCAAAACTCCAGATCATCTTGAGCACCAAGGTGCGGAGGGGCCTTCCCTTCCCTGACATCCGCAAGAAGATCTTCGATCTTTGTATAATACGCAGGGCTTTTTTCTTCGGGAAAATTCACGCCATTTCTGGAAACAAGTTCTTCCATCGTTTCCGTTCGTACTTCCTTTCCATTCAATCGAGCCGCCGTTGCTCTTGCCCATACACGATTAGGATTGCAAGGATACCAAATATCTGTTTCTGGATTGTGCAACGGATAGAACAAGTTCTTTCGCTGCTCTTTCGTAAAACCCAGAGTCAATTGAGTTGATGCCCACCAGTCTTTTTGAACATCATCCCATTGATCATATTTGTCCCAATTTTTAGCTGAGCCAAGAAACTTGAAACCGGCACCGCCATACACAAGCACATGCTCATGATCGCATGAGAAAAAGTTATCCAAGCCTGCTGCATTACTTGCTCGGCGCTTTTTCCATACTAAGCTCCCCACCCTGCGCCCCGGCATCACCTCGTCGAGCAGCAATTCCAGCCGCGCGCGGTTTTCGTCGTTGATCGATACCAGCAGCACGCCGTCGCTGGTGAGCAGGTCGCGCGCCAGCGTCAGGCGCTGATAGAGGAATTCCAGCCATTGCGAGTGACGGTATTTGTCGTTGGCGCCCACGTAGTGGTCGTTGTACACCCAGTCCTTGTTGCCGGTGTTGTACGGCGGGTCAATGTAGATCACCCGCACCTGCCCGCGATGCGTGGCGCGCAACAGGCGCAGCGCGTCGAAGTTGTCGCCTTCGATGATCAGGTTGTTGACAACGCCATCCGGCGGCAGATTGTGCGAGCTGTCCGGCACGAGGCGCGGGTAAACCAGATCGGCATTCAACGCGGCATCGCGCTCGATCAGATTGGCTTCCCAGCGCAAGCCAAGCTTGCGCTCGGTGAGGTGTTCGGCAAGCACGCGGCGCAGTTGTTCGGGGTTCAGTTGCTCAAGTTGGGCAAGCAGTTGGTCGTGGCTCATGGCAATCGGGGGCGGGCGAAACAAGCGGGCATGTTACGGCAATCGGAGCAAGGTGGCAGCCCCTGCATCCGCAGTCAGGCAGCCGGGTTCTGGCGCTTGCGCAGCGCGGTCAGCGTCTTGCCGCCATGCAGCCAGTAATCCGGGCCGCGTGCTGCGGTGACGGTACGACCGATTGCCTGCAGCGCGCGCACGGCAGCGGCCGACAAACTGAGCGTTGCACCATCAAACCGGACCCTGTTGTTTTCAAGCACGGTACAGGTGATGTCCGGCGCCAGCTTGAACTGCAATACATCACCGGGGTTTATATCCAGAAGCGACATATCTAAAGGGCTTTGGCGAGATACGTTTGAAATTGCCTGCAGTTCGTTCAGCAGCGTTTCAAACGTTGACGATGGATTGCTGCCGGATGGCGAGACAGCCGCCCGCTCGCCTCGTGCCGCTCGGGTCTCTGGATTACGCCCTCCAGCATCGGCAGGCTCGTCGCAATCGATTTCGGTGTAAAAGTTCTCGCGGTCATCGCTGGCGCGCAGGGACAGATCAAAACCGTCCAGAACCTGCCCCCCTGCTTTCCGCGCTGGCGGCGCAAAATCCGCAAGGCGTTGCCGGGGATGGCTCAAGGCTCGGGTTCCAAGAAAGACGCTGACGACAAAATCGCGCACTTCGCTCAAGACTGCTTGGATGTCCGGCTCTGCGCCGTATTGGGCTGCGCTGGCTGCATGATCAAACCAGGCCCCAACGGCAATATCGAGCGCCGCCAGCGCCTCGCTGACCAGAAATGCGAGCGTTTCGCCTGCGCAGTAGTCCCGATCGAGCCCCATGCAATCCATCAGCGTTTCTCCCAACGCAGCTCGGGTGTGCCAGGCTGGCAAAGCGACATAATCCGGATGCTGACCAGAGAAAATCTGCGCAAGCCGCGCATTTTCCTGATAGTGCTTCGGCATCGCGACCGCATCCTGACAGCAGGCAAAACGCTCCAGGATGTAATCACCCAGCAAACCGGCTAGAACATCGGGACTGCCTAGATAATTGGGCTGAGCCGCTGATTGCAAGGCGGCCAGCAATCCGTTTCCGGCATGCGCCGCACCGTTCTGCAGCCACTGCAGCAATGCCAGAACTTGCTGTTGATCTTCCGCGGCATCCTGGCAGGAGTACTGATCCTGACAGCGGTTGGCCAGGAAATGGGTGGCGCGCAGACCCTTGCCCTGGTTGGCAAAGTGAATCTGGTAAATGCAGAAACCGGACCAGCTGCGATGCAGGTGCAGCACATTGTCGGCAAACCATGCGAACCATTTGTCTTCCATCGCCTGAGGAACAAATCCCTTGCGAATGGCCCTGGCCTGTTGCTCGCTCAGCGGCAAGTCCAGAGCCTGGGAACAGTGCTGTTCCGGCATAACCTGGATGGGCCAATCCCAGGGTTGTGCGCAGTGATAACGGTCACGACAGGCCTCAGGCAATACCACTGCCAGATGTTCATCCAGCCATTTGCTTACTGCGCGAAGAATTGCCAGATCACGTTGCTGACCTTTTTTGCTGCTGCTGCGCTGAATCAACTTGGCCGCATGCTCGAAGTTTGCCCAGCACAAGTGCCAGGTTTCCCAGCCTGGCTGATCTGGTTCACGAGCGAGCGGCCTCATGACAAAAAAGGCCGTGCTACCGGTATCGCCGTGAAAAGCATCTGGCAATACGCCAATGATTTCCGCGTGATAGCCAGTTTCTTCGTACACCTCGCGCAATGCGGTTTCTTGCGGCGAGTCGCCTGGCTCAGGGCGGCCCTTGGCAAAAGTCCAAGCGTATCCACCAAAGTGATCGGCCGGTTCGCGCAACAGAATCAAGCCATCCCGGGCCAACAAGACCCCACCGTAGGCACCCGCCTTGGTGATCGTGCTGCTCACTCCTTCCATGTCTCCTCCCTGGTTATTACTTCTCAAGCGCCAAACCCATCCATATGCCTGACGCAACTTGGAACTTTCCAGCAAAGACAGCATTGAAACAAATCGTTGCCATGATATACAAGGCCATTCCTTGACCCGTGACTGTACGTGTGGCGCTTTCCCGCCACCATCCTTTAGCCCCCTTCTGCTAGAATCGCCGCCATGGCCTACCAAGTACTCGCGCGCAAATGGCGCCCCCGCAATTTCGCCCAGCTCGTCGGGCAGGAACACGTCATCAAGGCGCTCGCCAATGCGTTCGCCAACGAACGCCTGCACCACGCCTATCTGCTGACCGGCACGCGCGGGGTCGGCAAGACGACGATCGCGCGCATCATGGCCAAGGCACTCAACTGCGAAACCGGCGTTACGCCCGAGCCCTGCGGTGTGTGTTCGGCCTGCACGCAGATCGACGCGGGCCGCTTTGTCGACCTGCTGGAAATCGATGCGGCGTCGAACACCGGCATCGACAACATCCGCGAAGTGCTCGACAACGCGCAGTATTCGCCGACCGCCGGCCGCTTCAAGGTCTACATCATCGATGAAGTGCACATGCTCTCGAAGAGTGCCTTCAATGCGATGCTCAAGACGCTGGAAGAGCCGCCCGGCCATGTGAAATTCATCCTCGCGACGACCGATCCGCAAAAGGTGCCGGTCACCGTGCTGAGCCGCTGCCTGCAGTTTTCCCTGCGCAACATGACGCCGCAGCAGGTGATTTTCCACCTCGGCCGCGTACTCGACACCGAACAGATCACTTATGAAGCCGGCGCGCTGAACCTCCTGGGCCACGCCGCGCACGGCTCGATGCGCGATGCGCTGTCGCTGCTCGATCAGGCCATCGCCTATGGCGCCGGTCAGGTCGAGGAAGCCGGCGTGCGCGCCATGCTCGGCGCGGTCGACCAGAGCTACCTGTTCGAGTTGCTTGATGCACTGGTGGCTCAGGATGGCGAACGCCTGATTGCCGGTGCCGATGCCATTGCCGGCAGGGGGCTGTCCTATGAGGCGGCATTGCAGGAGCTGGCCCACCTGCTGCACCAGATTGCCATGGCCCAGCTGATGCCCGGTGCACTGGCCGATGATCTGCCGATCCGCGCCGACCTCCTGCGCTTCGCCCAGGCCATCAGCCCGGAAGATGCCCAGCTCTATTACCAGATCGCCATTCATGGCCGCAACGACCTGGCGCTGGCCCCGGATGAATACGCCGGCTTCACGATGACGCTGATGCGCATGCTCGCCTTCGCCCCCGTGGCAGCCGGGCAGCTGCCTGGCGCCAGTGGAAACGGCGGCGGTGGCGGCAGCAAACCCATCCGGCAGGACTCCCCCCCTGCGGCGGCGGCAGAAAGCGGCAGCCCCCGCGAGCAGGCTGCCGCGACTGACAGCGGCAGCAACACCCCCGGCATGATTCCGGTCCGTCCCGCTGGCGCGCTGACCCAGCAAGCCGTTAGCGAAACACCCGAGCCGGAACCCGAACCGGCTGCCGTGGCGCCCCCTGCCCCCGCAGAAATCCCGCGCCCGGAGCACTTTGACGGCAACTGGCCAGGCCTGATTGCCCAGCTGCGGCTAGGGGCCGCCGGCATGCTGGCCCAGCATGCCGAGCTGCTGCGTTTCGATGCGGATTGCTACTACCTGCGGGTCGCCGAGGAGCACCGCGCCGTCGCCACCCGCGATTACCAGGACAAGCTGCGCGAGGCCATCAGCGACTATTTTGGCCGCCCGCAACGCGTGCAGGTCGAATTTCACGGTGACACAGGCGACACGCCGGCACAGCTGGCGCAGCGTGAGCGCCAGGCGCGCCTCGATGAAGCGGTCGAGGCCATCCAGAATGACCCCTTCGTGCAGCAGCTGGTCCGCGACCTGGGCGGCACGGTTGTCAGTGACTCCATCCGCCCCCTGCCCGCCAGCGGGTCGGTACAGTGATCACCGCGCAACGTCAGCAGATTTGAGCTTTTGATTTCCAATTCCTGCCGGCAAGCCTTTGGCGACCCCGGCAAAGACAGACAAGGAGTTTAGCGATGTTTGGTAAAGCAGGTATCGGGCAGCTGATGCAGCAAGCCCAGAAGATGCAGGAAAACATGAAGAAGGCCCAGGACGAACTGGCGCTGGTCGAAGTCGAAGGCCAGTCCGGCGCAGGCCTGGTCAAGATCAGCATGACGTGTGGTCATGTGGTCAAGCGCGTCGCCATCGATGACAGCCTGCTGGCCGACGACGACAAGGACATGCTGGAAGACCTGATTGCCGCCGCCTTCAACGACGCACTGCGCCGCGTGGAAAGCACCAGCCAGGAACGCATGTCCGCGCTGACGGCCGGCATGCCGCTGCCGCCGGGCATGAAGTTCCCGTTCTGAACGCGGCAGGCCAGCAAAAAGCCCGGAATGATTCCGGGCTTTTTGCTGTTTGCGGCATCAGCCTGTGTCACTTGCAGTTTTTTTCCAGGAATTCAGTCTGCGTGCGGATTTCTTCCTGCTTTTTCTTTTCGTCGATGAACTCCATCTGGCCCTTGTCGTTGCTGACATTCTTGTAGAGCTTGGCACCCTGCAAAAAGGACAGGCGCTTGCGGGCGTCTTCGCAACCCGGCCCGTTCGGATCCTTTCTGGCCACTGGCGAGGGCATGACCTCCGGCTTCGACGCCGCCACGCTGGCGGAGGCCTTGCCACCACCGGATGACACCGAGGAAACGGCAGCACCCTTGGTATCGACCACCTTGGCCTGCCCGCCCTTGCCCGGCGGCGGCTGATCCGAGTAATGCACGCGACCGCTGTCGTCAGTCCATTTGTAAATCTGCGCCTGGGCGCCAGCGGCCAGCAGCAGGGCAAGAATCAGGGTAAACCGTTTCATTTCGGGGTGCTCCGCTTGATCATTCATCAATTGAATTTATCAATTAAATCTAACGGCTGCCAGCAAGGCTGACAAGCACTGATTGGCGTGAGCCCACCGTTCATTCGGTCACAAGGCGGGTAGCGACTGCCGACTAGAATGCAGCGTCTGGCTTTTGCCACCGGCAATCACATTTCAAAGCGTATGCTCAAGACCTCCCTGCCTCTCTGTGCCGCCCTGCTGCTCGCGGCCTGTGCCAGTACCCCGCCTGCCCCGGTCGCGCCGGACGCATCGGCACCGGCAAGCAACACGCCACTCCCCACACCAACGTCGATTCCAAGCCCGACGCCGACCGTACAGCCCACCCCCACGCCTGTCAGCAGCCCCAAACCGGCACCCAGCGCCCGACCGGCCGGCAGCCTGGGCGAGGCCGAAGCGCGCGCCCTGCTGCAGCGCCTGCTGCCGGCGGACATCAAGGACAAGACGGGCTGGCATGCCGACATCTTCGATGCCTTCACCGCGCTGAAAATCCCCTACACGGCCGAATACTTCTGCGCCGCCAATGCCATCATCGAGCAGGAATCGAGCTGGCAGGGCGACCCGGTGGTGCCGGGCCTGGATCGCATCGTCTGGCGCGAGATCGAAGAAAAAGCCGAACGCATGAAGCTGCCGATGGTCGCGGTCAAGACGGCGCTGCTCAAGCCCTCGCCGGATGGCCGCAGCTACAAGGCCCGCATCGACAGCCTGCGCACCGAGCGGGAAATGAATGCCCTCTATCAGGATCTGGCGCGCGAGGCCCGCTCGCTGGGCTTGCCGATTGCCCAGAAAAACCCGATCCGCACCGGCGGGCCGATGCAGGTCAGCGTCGCTTTTGCGGAATCACACAGCAAGGCCTGGCCTTACCCTTATGCGCGCAAGGGCACGATCCGCGATGAAGTATTCACCCGGCGTGGCGGCAGCTATTTCGGCATCGCCATCCTGCTGCAATATCCGGCGCCCTACGGCCGGGACATGGTGTACTGGTTTGCCGACTTCAATGCCGGCCGCTACGCCAGCCGCAATGCCGCATTCCAGGCGGCGGTCAATCTGCTGGCCGGCGCCAGCCACGATCTCGACGGTGACCTGCTGCGCTATCAGGGCGGCGAAGTCTCGGCCACGCCCAGCGCCACCAGCCGCGAGCTGGCGCGCCTGGCGCCGCGCCTGGGCCTGAGCGCCCCCCAGATGCGCGCAGACTTGCAGCAGGAAAAAACCGCCGGCTTCGGCAGCAGCCAGACCTGGCAGAAAGTCTTCGCGCTGGCCGAGCAACAGGCCGGCAAGCCGCTGCCGCGCGCGGTGATTCCGCAGATCAATCTGAAAAGCCCGAAAATCACCCGCAAGCTGACTACGGAATGGTTTGCCAAGCGGGTGGACTGGCGCTATCAGAACTGCCTGGCAAGGCGCTGAACACGGCGGCCATGTGCAGATGCAATCCATAGGGTATGCGCCTGAAAGCCTTCATATGAAAAGGCTGCAGGCATATACCTAAAAGAGTGAGCTGATTATGTCTCTGCTGCAGCATCGTCATTCCCGCGTACGCGGGAATCCGGATGACGGTGTGAAATCAAGCTTTGCTCTGGATGCCCGCCTTCGCGGGCATGACGAAAAAAGGGTTTCTGAAGGCGAGGCATAATCAGGAAGAGTGATGCCAAACAAAACGCCCTGCAATGCAGGGCGTTTTGTTTGGGTTTGCAAGGCGATTATTCTTCGCTTTGCGCCACCGGCTGGGCTTCCGCTTCCAGCAGTGCCTTGATCGACAGGCGGATACGACCCTTCTCGTCCTGCTCGAGCACCTTCACGCGCACGATCTGGCCTTCCTTCAGGTGATCGGACACATTCTTGATGCGCTCGTTGGCGATCTGGCTGATGTGCACCAGGCCATCCTTGCCCGGCATGATGGACACGATCGCGCCGACGTTGTTGTCGAGGATCTTCACGACCGGACCTTCGTAGACGCGGCCGATTTCCACTTCGGCGGTAATCTGCTCGATGCGGCGCTTGGCTTCGTCGGCGCCTTCGCTCGAAACCGAGGCGATGGTGATGGTGCCGTCTTCCTGGATGTCGATCTGCGTGCCGGTTTCTTCGGTCAGCGCGCGGATCACCGAGCCACCCTTGCCGATCACGTCACGGATCTTGTCCGGGTTGATCTTCATGGTATAGAGACGCGGAGCGTGCGTGCTGACTTCTTCACGCGCGCCTTCCAGTGCCCCCTGCATGATGCCCAGGATGTGCAGGCGGCCTTCCTTGGCCTGCTCCAGCGCCACCTTCATGATTTCCTTGGTGATGCCGTTGATCTTGATGTCCATCTGCAGCGCGGTGATGCCGCCGTCGGTGCCGGCCACCTTGAAGTCCATGTCGCCCAGGTGGTCTTCATCACCCAGGATATCGGACAGCACGGCAAAGCGGTTGCCATCCTTGATCAGGCCCATGGCGATACCCGCCACGTGCTTCTTCAGCGGTACGCCCGCATCCATCAGCGCCAGCGAACCGCCGCACACGGACGCCATCGACGAGGAGCCGTTGGATTCGGTGATTTCGGAAACAACGCGCATGGAATACGCGAACTCGTCATTGCTCGGCAGCATGGCGATCAGTGCGCGCTTGGCCAGACGGCCGTGACCGATTTCACGACGCTTCGGCACGCCGACGCGACCGGTTTCACCGGTGGAGTACGGCGGGAAGTTGTAGTGCAGCATGAAGCGGTCGGTGTATTCGCCGTGGATGGCGTCGATCTTCTGCTCGTCCATCTTGGTGCCCAGCGTCGCCACAACCAGCGCCTGGGTTTCGCCACGGGTGAACAGTGCGGAGCCGTGAGTGCGCGGCAGCACGCCGGTGCGGATCGAGATCGGACGCACGGTGCGGGTGTCGCGGCCGTCGATGCGCGGCTCGCCATTCAGGATCTGGCCACGCACGATTTCGGCTTCCAGGCCCTTGAAGATCGACTTGATCTCGTTGGCTTCCAGCGTGCCGGTTTCTTCCGTGATCAGCTCGGCCTTCACCAGCGCCCAGGTTTCGTTGATCTTCTGGGTGCGCAGCTGCTTCTGGCGCAGCTTGAATGCCTGCTTCAGGCCTTCGCCGGCAATGCCGCGAATCTTTTCAGTGAGCTCGACATTGACTTGCGGCTCTTCCCAGTCCATCAGCTCCGGGTTGACTTCGTCGGCCAGCTCGTTGATCGCCTTGATGGCGGTCTGCATCTGCTCGTGACCGAACACCACGGCGCCCAGCATCACTTCTTCCGACAGCTCGTTGGCTTCGGATTCAACCATCAGCACGGCCTGCTCGGTACCGGCGACCACCAGATTCATCTGTGAGCTTGCCAGTTGCTCGTTGGTCGGGCACAGGATGTACTGGCCGTCGACATAACCGACGCGCGCAGCGCCGATCGGGCCCTGGAACGGTACGCCGGAAATCGCCAGCGCGGCAGAGGCGCCCAGCATGGCGGCGATGTCGGAATCGATATTCTGGTCAACGGACACGGTAGTCGCGATGATCTGGATATCGTTGTAGAAACCTTCGGGGAACAGCGGACGGATCGGGCGATCGATCAGGCGGGAAGTCAGCACTTCCTTTTCGCTCGGCTTGCCTTCGCGCTTGAAGAAGCCGCCCGGGATCTTGCCGGCGGCGTAGGTGCGTTCGAAATAATCGACGGTCAGCGGGAAGAAATCCTGACCCGGCTTGACGTCGCGTGCGGCTACCACGGTAACCAGTACAACGGTGTCATCCATGCTGACCAGCACGGCGCCGCTGGCCTGACGGGCGATTTCGCCGGTTTCAAGCGTGACGGTATGCTGGCCGTACTGGAAGGTTTTGACGATCTTGTTGAACACTGATGTTTTCCTTTTCACATTTTTCGTACCGGGTCATGGCACGGCGCATTTGCAATAATCTGCAGGCGATTGTCAGCAGGACCCGAAAAGCGGGCTGAGCCCGGTTTTCACTGCCGCCGGTTCCGGCACAACCTCCCTCGCACTGACCGCCGGATCCGCTGTTAGACCAGGCGAGGGTTTGGGCAGCAAGCCCGGGGCCGTCGAGTCCGGAGCGGATCTCCACGGCATCCCGGGCTTTCGACACCCGGAAAACAAAAAAGTCGCAGTCCTGAGACTGCGACTTTCGGGGGATGCGCTTACTTGCGCAGACCCAGCTTCGCGATCAGCTCGCGATAGCCTTCCAGATTGGTGCGCTTGAGGTAGTCCAGCAGGCGACGACGACGCGAAACCATCTTCAGCAGACCACGACGGGAGTGGTGATCCTTCTTGTGTTCCTTGAAGTGGGGGGTCAGGTCGTTGATGCGGGCGGTCAGCAGGGCCACTTGTACTTCGGTGGAGCCGGTATCGCCAGCGGCGCGCTGGAATTGCTTAACTACTTCAGCCTTGCTTGCAACAGTTACAGTCATTACTTTCTCCAAATGGGCCGGTTTCCCGGCCAGACGAGCCAGGGCCAGTCGCAACCAGCCTTGGCTTCTCGCTCGCCGTCAGGCATCGGAATGATGCAGATCGGCCAGCAGACGTTTGGACCGCAGTTCGCAGGCTTGCTTGCCCGCCACCACTTCGCCCAAACCAATGAACCGGCGATTATCCGGCTTTTCACCGGTGACGTAAAGGCGATATTCGCCAACCGGACACGCGGCCAGCGCGGGGCGCTGACCATGGCGGATGGCGTCGAACTGGCTGTCGTCGAGCAGCAATTCGGGCAGATCGGCCAGCAGCACGTCGGGCGGCAGCAGCAGGGCTTCGCGCTCCGCCATCTCCAGCGCCTCGAAGGCGGCGATGTCCACCGTGCCCGCCAGCGTGAAGCCGGCGGTCTGCGTGCGGCGCAAGCCGGTCAGATAGGCGCCGCAACCCAGCGCCCGGCCGATGTCGTCGGCCAGCACGCGAATGTAGGTGCCCTTGGAACAGCGCACATCGATCACCAGCTCCGGGGCGGCATAACTGACCAGTTCGATGCTGTAAATGGTGATCTGGCGTGGCTGGCGCTCGATTTCGATGCCTGCGCGCGCGTATTCATACAGCGCCTTGCCATCGCGCTTGAGCGCCGAATGCATGGGCGGCACCTGGCTGATCACCCCAAGGAAGGATGCCAGCACACGCTCGATCGCGGCGCGCTCGCTCGGCGCGACGCCGGTTTCGCTGATTTCGCCCTCGCCATCGAGCGTCGTCGAACATTTGCCCAGGCACAGCGTGGCACGATAGCCCTTGTCGGCATCCAGCATGCGCTGGGCAAACTTGGTCGCTTCGCCGAAACACAATGGCAAGAGGCCGGTGGCGAACGGGTCCAGCACGCCGGTATGGCCGCCCTTTTCCGCCTGCAGCAACCAGCGCGCCTTTTGCAGCGCCTGATTGCTCGACCAGCCATGCCCCTTGTCCAGCAGCAATACACCGTCGATTTTACGTTTTGCCATATACAACCAACCGTATAACCCTGCAGCCCTTTGCAGAAAAAGGCTACAGACCAATACCCATAAGGATCAGCATAAAAAACAGCAATGCCGGCAGCGCCGGGCCTGCCAGGGAAAATGCTTGCGTCCCAGCCCCGCCTGCGCGGCAGGCAGGCAACTTATTCTTCGTCGGGCGCCTTGGGCAGGCTGGCCGCCTGGTTGATCAGGCTTTCCAGCTGCATGCCGCGCTCGACCGAATGGTCGTAGACAAAATGCAGTTCGGGCATCTTGAACAACGTGAAGCCCCGGGCCAGCTCGGAACGCAGGAAACCCTTGGCCTGCTCCAGCTTGGCGGCGATGTCGGCCTGCGCCTCGGCATCGCCGAGGAAGGTGTAGAAAATCTTGGCGTGCGAATAATCGCGGGTAACCTCGACATCGGTCACCGTGATCAGGCTGGCCTTGGGGTGGTCCAGCTCGCCGCGAATCAGCTCGGCCACGTCGCGCTGAATCTGCTGCGCCACGCGGTCGGAACGGGAAAAGGATTTTTTGGGCATGATTGTGCGTGCGGAGTAAGGGGTGAGGAGTGAGGCGCACCGTCACCGCAAAATGAAAAAGGCGCAGCTTGCACTGCGCCGGAAAATCCGGAGAGAGGCTTTACACCTCACACCTCTCTCCTCACACCTTACAGGGTACGGGCCACTTCGACGATTTCGAAGACTTCCAGCATGTCGCCTTCGACGATGTCGTTGTAGTTCTTCAGCTGCAGACCACACTCGAAACCGGCCTTGACTTCCTTGGCGTCGTCCTTGAAGCGCTTGAGGCTTTCCAGCTCGCCCTGGTGCACCACCACGTTGTTGCGCAGCAGGCGTACGCCGGCGCCGCGCTTGACCACGCCTTCGTGCACCAGACAACCGGCAATCGAGCCGACCTTGGAGACAGTGAAGACCTGGCGGATTTCCACCATGCCGATGATCTGCTCGCGCTTTTCCGGCGCCAGCATGCCCGACAGTGCGGCCTTCACGTCATCCACGGCGTCGTAGATGATGTTGTAGTAGCGGATGTCCACGCCATCGGCCTCGGCCAGCTTGCGGGCGGCCGCATCGGCGCGCACATTGAAGCCGATGACCACCGCCTTGGAAGCCAGCGCCAGGTTGACGTCGGATTCGCTGATGGCGCCAACGGCGTTGTGCAGGATCTGCACACGCACTTCGTCGGTCGACAGCTTCTGCAGGCTGCCGGCCAGCGCTTCGCTGGAACCCTGCACGTCGGCCTTGATGATGACCGGCAGGTTCTGCACCTCGCCCTCGGTCATCTGGGCAAGCATGTTTTCCAGTTTCGCAGCCTGCTGGCGCGCCAGCTTGACGTCGCGGAACTTGCCCTGACGGAACAGAGCGATTTCGCGCGCCTTCTTCTCGTCGGCCAGCACCATGGCGTCTTCGCCGGCGGCCGGTACATCGGACAGACCGAGAATCTCGACCGGAATGGCCGGGCCGGCTTCGTCGATCGGCTTGCCATTTTCATCCAGCATGGCGCGAATGCGGCCATAGACCTGACCAGCCAGCAGCATGTCGCCCTTCTTCAGCGTACCGCTCTGCACCAGGAAAGAGGCGACCGGGCCACGACCCTTGTCCAGACGGGCTTCGATGATGATGCCCTTGGCGGGCACATCGACCGGCGCCTTCAGTTCCAGCACTTCAGCCTGCAGCAGGATGGCGTCGAGCAGTTCGTCGATGCCCAGGCCCTTCTTGGCGGACACGTGCACGAACTGGGTATCGCCGCCCCAGTCTTCCGGCACCACTTCGTGGCTGACCAGTTCCTGGCGGATGCGCTCGGTATTGGCTTCCGGCTTGTCGATCTTGTTCACGGCCACAACGATGGGCACGCCCGCCGCCTTGGCATGGTGGATCGCTTCAATCGTCTGCGGCATCACGCCGTCATCGGCAGCAACCACCAGCACCACGATGTCGGTCAGCTTGGCGCCACGGGCACGCATGGCGGTAAACGCCTCGTGACCCGGGGTGTCGAGGAAGGTGATCATGCCCTTGTCGGTTTCGACGTGATAGGCACCGATGTGCTGGGTAATGCCACCCGCTTCACCGGCCGCCACCTTGGCGCGACGGATGTGATCAAGCAGCGAGGTCTTGCCGTGGTCGACGTGACCCATGACGGTCACAACCGGAGCGCGCGAAATGGCTTCGTGCTCGCCAGCGGCATCGTCGCCCAGATAGGTTTCCGGATCGTCGAGCTTGGCGGCAATCGGCGCATGGCCCATTTCTTCCACGACGATCATCGCGGTTTCCTGGTCCAGCACCTGGTTGATGGTCACCATCATGCCCATCTTCATCAGGGCGCGAACAACTTCCACACCCTTGACGGCCATCTTGTGCGCCAGATCGGCGACCGAGATGGTTTCCGGAATGCTGATTTCCTTCACCTGCGGTTCGGTAGGTGCCTGGAAGCCGTGCGCATTGTTGTCATTCTGCTGCTGGCGCTTGCCACCCTTCTTGCCGGTTTTCCAGTCATTGCCGGTATCGCCACCGCGCGTCTTGATGCCCTTCTTGCCGCGACCTTCTTCCCAGCTGCTCTTGCCGTCCTTCTTGTCCTTGCGGTCGGCAGGCTTGGCCGCCGCCGGTGCGGGAGCGGCCGGCTTGACCGGCTCCGGCGCGCGCATGGGCTTGTCGCTGGGCTTGCGCAGCTCGACACGCTGACCGACACGCGGACGGTTGTCGGCCGGGCGACTGTCAGTACGGGCTTCCGGCTTGCGCTCGGCGGCCGGGCGCTCGCTGCGCGGCTCGACACGCGGCGCATGGCGCGGCGCAGCGGCTTCGCTGACCACGGGCGCGGCCTCGACCGGCGCGGCAACCGGCGCTGGCTCGGCGGCAGCAACGGCGGACTCTGCAGCCGTTTCGGCAACCGCCACCTGGGGTTCATTGCGCTGTTGTTTGGCACGCATTTCGGCAGCCTGGCGCTCACGCAATTCAGCCTGGCGACGGGCCTGCTCTTCGCGCGCGGCCTGTTCGCTGGCGTCCAGGACCGGTGGCATCCGCACTTCGGGCGGAGCACTGGCACTCAAGGACTCGGGAGCCACCACCACGCGCTTCTTGCGCGTTTCCACGGTAATGGTCTTGGCCTTGCCGGTGGCGTCGGTCTTGCGGATTTCGCTGGTTTCCTTGCGGGCCAGCGTGATCGGCGCCTTGGCGCCGCCGTGCTTCTGCTTCAGGTAATCAAGCAGGCGCGCCTTGTCGGCTGCGGTCAGCAGATCGGCTTCATTGTTCTTGTTGACTCCCGCTGCACGGAGCTGCTCAAGCAACTCCTGCGGCGGCATGCGTAATTCGGCAGCAAATTGACTGACTTTCAGTTCACTCATGCGTTTTCCTCCTGCGCATCAGCGAACCAGTGCTCCCGCGCTTTCATGATGAGTTGTTTGGCCGAGTCCTCGTCGATACCCGTCATTTCGGTCAATTCGTCCACCGCGAGCTCGGCCAGATCATCGCGGGTATGTATATCGTTCTCGGCCAATGTGGCGAGAAGCTCTGGAGTAATACCCTCCAGGGTTTTGAGATCTTCTGCCTGGTGCTCGAGCTTTTCTTCACGAACGATGGCTTGCGTGAGCAAGGCATCGCGAGCCCGGGCGCGCAGCTCGTTGACGGTGTCTTCGTCAAAGGCTTCGATTTCCAGCATTTCATTGAGCGGCACATAGGCCACTTCTTCCAGGGTGGTGAAGCCTTCCTGGACCAGCACGTCCGCCACGTCCTCGCCGATGTCGAGCTGCGCGATGAACAATTCGCGGATCTTGCTGAATTCTTCTTCGTGCTTCTGCTCGGCCTGCTCGACGGTCATGATGTTGAGCTTCCAGCCGGTCAGCTCGGAAGCGAGCTTCACGTTCTGGCCACCACGGCCGATGGCCATCGCCAGATTGGATTCGTCAACGACCACGTCCATGCTGTGGTTGTCTTCATCCACGATGATGGAGCTGACTTCGGCCGGCGACAGCGCGCCGATCACGAATTGCGCCGGATCCGGCGACCACAGCACGATGTCGACGCGCTCGCCGGCCAGCTCGTTGGTCACGGCGTTCACGCGGGTGCCGCGCACACCGATGCAGGTGCCTTGCGGATCAACGCGCGGATCGTTGGATTTCACCGCGATCTTGGCGCGCATGCCGGCATCGCGGGCCACGCCCTTCAGTTCGATGAAACCGTTTTCGATTTCCGGCACTTCCATTTCAAACAGCTTGGCCATGAATTCGCCAGCGGTGCGCGACAGCACCAGCATCGGGCCACGACCAAGACGGTCGATGCGCAGCAGGAAGGCTCTGACGCGATCACCCACGCGCAGATTTTCCTTGGGGATCATCTGGTCGCGCGGCAGGACGGCTTCCAGCTTGCCGATTTCGATGATGGCGTTGCCACGCTCGATGCGCTTGATGACGCCGGACACGATGTGCTCGCGACGCTGCAGGAAGTCATTCAGGTTTTGCTCGCGTTCGGCATCGCGGATTTTCTGCAGGATGACCTGCTTGGCGGTTTGCGCGCCAATGCGGCCGAAATCGATGGGCTCCAGCGGCACTTCCCAGACGTCGCCGACCTTGAGGCTGGCGTCGTAATCCGGTACATCGGTAATGGCGATCTGGCGCGAGGGTTCCTCGTGATCGTTGTCTTCCACCACGTGCCAGACACGGAACGAGCTGTACTCGCCACTGTGACGGTCAATTGCCACGCGCACTTCGGCCTCGTCGTCGCCAATCCGCTTCTTGGTAGCGGAAGCCAGTGCCAGCTCCAGCGCGCCGAACACCACATCGCGGTCTACATTTTTTTCATGCGCCAGCGCATCAACCAGCACGAGAATTTCACGATTCATTTGCAACATTCCTTCCGGTACGGCGCTTGCGTGCCGGGCCACTGTCAGAATTGCGGCTCAAGCCGCACACGATCAATCTGGGACTGCGCCAGGCGCAATTCCTCGTCATTCACCTGCACAACGACATGGTCGTCCTGCAGCCCCACCAGTCGTCCCACCAGGGTGCGACGGCGATCAGCCAGCGGCACACGCAGCTTGACCTTGACCATCTCACCGGCAAAACGCTCGAAATCCGCCGGCTTTTTCAGGGGGCGATCCAGCCCCGGCGACGACACCTCAAGGCGCTCGTAAGCCACTTCCTCGACCATGAACAAGCGCGTCAGGTGATTGCTGACCTTGACGCAGTCATCAATCGTCACCCCGTCGGGCTGCTTGTCGATAAAGAGCCGTACCATGCCGCCCGCGCCGATTTCCAGATCAACCAGTTCGTACCCCAGGCCGGGCAAGGTGGCATCGACCAAACTTTGCAGACTGACTGCCATATTCCGTTTCCAGCACCACAAACAAAAAATGGGCTGCAAACACTGCGCCCATTCATTCAAAGGACAGCCGGGCGAACATGACAGCCGCCACAGCTTTTCCACAATGCTAACAGATTAGCCCGGGCATGGGAACAGCCCCTGCCGCCCAGCAGCCACCCGGCAAGTCCGGCCCGACGCCAGCCTGGCACAGCGCCTAGGCTCCAGTCAGGCCAACGGCGCGACACACAGCCAATGACGCAACAATGCCGCGCCGCGAACCGGCAACCCCGAGGCAATCTAGGTAGAATCCCTTAGCTGATGATTGATGTTTTGTTTGCACTGCCCGTTTGTGCTGTTTTTGGCCTGCAACAAGGTGCGAAGCCCGGCGCATGGAATCAATGCCGTGCAAGGACCTTGCCATACCGCCATCAGGCTGAATCAAAGAGCCAAGACGGCTTTTCGACAGGCAGATCCGGCTGGGCGCTGCTTGCAGCGAGTCTGCGTCGTGGCTGCGCCGGGATTCGGCCTCATGCGCCGCACGCAACACCATGGATTCGGTGAAAAATCGCACCAGCGGGCACGCGAACAAACCATCAACCAAACCCAATCGTCGCTGTTTGCCAGCAAAGCCTCCACCGTCACATCTTGCAGCCAAGGCTGGATCAACCATGAATCTCTTGCCCTTTTTCAAACTGATGGCCGAACGCAGCGCGTCCGACCTCTTCCTGTCGGCCCACTCCCCCATCGTGATCAAGATCCAGGGGGTATGCCACCCGGTCAACAACCAGATCCTGGCGCCGGAGCACGTCAAGCAGCTGGCCTATCAATTGATGAACGAAGAGCAGATTGCCCGCTTCGAACGCGAACTGGAGATGAACTTTGCCCTGCCGATTTCCGGCGTGGGCAGCTTCCGCGTCAACATCTTCAAGGCGCGCGGCAATGTCGCCATGGTCGTGCGCTATATCAGGATCAATGCGCCATCGATCGAGGAGCTGCGCATGCCACCGGTGCTGAAAGAGCTGGTCATGGAAAAGCGCGGCATCATCCTGCTGGTTGGCGCCACGGGTTCGGGCAAATCTTCAACCGTGGCGGCCATGCTCAATTACCGCAATGAAAACCACGCCGGCCACATCCTGACGATCGAAGATCCGGTGGAATTCCTGCATCCGCACAAGAAATCGATCTTCAACCAGCGCGAGGTCGGCATCGATACGCTGAGCTATTCGGAAGCGCTGAAAAACGCCATGCGGGAAGCGCCGAATGTGCTGATGATGGGTGAAGTGCGCGACCGCGAAACCATGCTGTACGCCATGCAGTATGCCCAGGCCGGCCACCTGTGCATTTCCACGCTGCACGCCAACAACAGCTACCACTCGCTCTCCCGCATCGTTAACTTCTTCCCGCAGGAAGCACGCGAGGCACTGCTGTACGACTTGTCCACCTCGCTGAAAGCCATCATTTCGCAGCGGCTGGTACGCAACAAGCAGGGCATGCTGGTGCCGGCCGTCGAAGTCATGCTCAACACCAACCGCATCGCCGAACTCATCCGCAATGGCGACCTGGCGGACATCAAGGATGCCATGGAGCAATCGCTGTCCGAGGGCGCGCAAACCTTCGAACAGGCACTCTACCGGCTCTATCGTTCGGGCGAAGTCGATCTGGACGAAGCCCTGCGCAATGCCGACTCGGCCACCAATCTGTCCTGGATGGTCAACAACTCCCAAACGGTGGAAGAACAGGAACGGGTGGCCAGTAACGGCAAGCCCGGCGCCGAAGCCAGCAAGACCGAGGCCGAGCCGGAAATCAGCTTCAATATGGAACTGCACTGATCACATCATGACGACCACGCTCTACGGCATTGCCAATTGTGACACCATCAAGAAAGCCAGACGCTGGCTGGATGCCGCCGGCATTCCCCATGCCTGGCATGACTACAAGAAACAGGGCATCAGCGCACCCCTGCTTGCCGACTGGATCCATCGCGGCGGCTGGGAGCAGCTGGTCAACCGGCAGGGTACGACCTGGCGCAAGCTCGACGAAGCCACACGCGGGGCGGTGAACGATGCCGACTCCGCACTTGCCGTGCTGCTGGCCAATCCCTCACTGATCAAACGTCCGGTCCTGGAGCATGACGGAACCCTGACCGTCGGCTTCAGCGAAACCGAATACGCCGCCCTGTTCAAACAGGCAACCCAGCAGACCAAGCAGCTGCAACCAGCCTCCGACGCCTGATTTCAGGGGTATATGCAGCCAACCCATTCAAGACATTGGTCTTATCGATATAGGGATTAATGTATATGGAAAACAAATACACGGTTGCCACCGCCCATGCCCTGCAACAGCGCCCGCAATCCAGCCAGCACAGCAGTCCGCCGCCCTGCCCGGATTGCGGGGCCACCGGACAAGCCATCCGCGACAATCAGCTACCCGATCACCATATCGACTACAGCTGCGAATGCGCGACATGCGGATGCAAATGGTCGCCCAACAGGGAAGACTAATACTGCAGGCGGTACTGGAGGCAATGCGCACTTGCCGCTAAACTAATGGGAAATTGTGCCGATATAACAAGCAGTAAACGAATGCATTGATGCGCTGCCAGCCTTATGCCCGCAGCGCCCATACCGGAGCAGGCCATGAAAATCGACAACCAGGGCAAGCCTATCAGCGGGCCGCAGCTGCGCAGCGCGGAGCCCAAGCCCGCCAATGCCGGCAAGGCGGACAAGGCAGCGGCGCCACAGGACAATGTCAGCCTGTCGACCAGCGCCACGGCCACTGCCAGTACCGAAGCAGCCTTTGATGCCGACAAGGTAGCTGCCATTCGTCAGGCTATCAGTGAAGGGCGCTTCCAGGTACGCCCCGAAGCAATTGCCAATGGCCTGCTGTCCAGCGTGCGCGAATTGCTCGGCCGCTGATCGCCTTCCCGAAGAGAAAGCCTTGTCCGACATTGCCGCAGCCATCCGCGCCGAACAGCAACAGCTTGCTGCGCTATACCAAACCCTGCAGGAAGAGCAGCAACTGCTGGCCGAGCGCCAGCTGGACAAGCTCAGTGTTCTGCTGGAAGAAAAAACCCGGCAAATCCGCACCCTTGAGCAGCTCAGCCAGCAGCGTCGGCAGGCACTGAGCGCCGCCGGCGTCACCGATCAGGCCGAGCCGATCCGCAGCTGGCTGGACACTTATCAACCCGATCTGCTTCCCGCCTGGGACGAACTGCTTGAACTCGCGCGCAAGGCCGAATTGCTGAATCGCAGCAATGGGCAACTGATCAATACACGCATGGATATCGAGCAGAGCTTTCTGCGCCAGTTCGTCCAGCAACATGAGCTCGACGCCGGTGGCTACTCTGCCGATGGCCGGCTCAGCACCGGCGGTGGGGCCAGCCGCAAACGCGACCTCGCCTGACCCCCATTCTCCGTCGCCACAGACCGGCAGGTATTCTCACCGGTCTTCCCCGGAATGCCGCCTCTGTCGCAAACTCAGCCGCTCGACCTCAGTTGAGAAAACTGCCCCCGCCTTCAAATCGGCTCAGGTAATACGGGTGCGAGAGCGACTCGATCCTGACTTTGCCACGGGAATTGGGCGCATGAATGAACTGGTCGTTGCCGATATAGATGCCGACATGTGAACGCGGACGGCCAAGCGTATTGAAAAAAACCAGATCGCCGGGCTGCAATTCTCCCTTGTTTACAAACCGCGCCAGCGTTGCCATCTGGGCGGCATTGTGCGGCAGGGCCAGCCCCAGCGCCTGCTGATAGACAAAACGCACCAGACCACTGCAATCCAGCCCGGCCTCGGGATTACTGCCGCCAAAGGTATACCCCACATCGATCAGACCCAGCGCATGCATGACCACTTCCTGGCCACCGCCAGCCGGTACTCGTACGGTGGCAGCAGGTACTTTCTTCTTTGGTGCGCCAACCTGTTTCGAGCCTGCGCACGCCGCCAGGCCAGCCGCGATGACCATGAGCAGCCCCCACCTGGCCAGCGCCTTAAGTGCCTTTATGCATTCAAGAACCTGCATCCACCCTCCACCACTTGCCAGCCAATTCGCCGATTTGAACCCGCATTCCCGATACGACTTTGCCATTCTTAAAAGATTAGCATCACAATTCACGAGCACATATTGCAATGCAGCATAATTTGTAGTCCCTGCCTAGCAGACAACAGCCGAAAAACCCTGATCTGGATCAACTCCAGCTTATTCAGTCTTGTTAGGATGCATTTGAAATATTTACAGGATTTTCAGAATTGCGAAGTGCTAATCTACACTCCGTAGATCAGGGATAACCCCAACCAGGGCCCACCCGGCCCCAGGCAATCTCACAGATCGTCCAACAGACAATCGCCATCAGGAGCATCATCATGAACGCACCGGAATCCACCATCCAACTCGACGCCTGGCGCGGCTTTACCGCGGGGGACTGGCAAAAGCAGGTTGCAGTACGTGACTTCATCCAGCTCAACTATACCCCGTATGAAGGCGATGACAGCTTCCTGGCCGGCCCGACCGAGCGTACCAGGCAGCAATGGGCGGTACTTTCCGAGCTTCTGAAGCAAGAACGCGAAAAAGGCGTCCTGGCAGTCTCCGCGGATCGCGGCACCAGCATCACCGCACACGACGCAGGCTATATCGCCCGCGACCTAGAAGTGATTGTCGGCCTGCAAACCGATGCGCCGCTCAAGCGCGCGATTGTACCGAACGGCGGCCTGCGCATGGTGCAAACCGGCCTGGAAGCCTATGGTTTCCAGCTTGATCCAAAAGTAGAAGAAGCCTACCGCTTCTACCGCAAGGATCACAATATGGGCGTGTTTGACGCCTACAACCCGGACATTCTCGCCTGCCGCAAATCGGGCGTGATTACCGGCCTGCCGGATGCCTATGGCCGTGGCCGCATCATTGGCGACTACCGTCGCGTGGCGCTGTATGGTGTGGACTTCCTGATCAAGGATAAAAAACGCGAGAAGGCCGAACTGGACGACGTTGATTTCACTGAAGACGTGCTGCGCACCCGTGAAGAATTGTCCGAACAGATCAAGGCCCTGGGCGAGCTGAAGGAAATGGCCGCCAAATACGGCTTTGACATCGGCCGCCCGGCTGCCACCGCGCAGGAAGCCGTGCAGTGGACCTACTTCGGCTACCTGGCTGCCGTGAAAGAACAAAATGGCGCAGCCATGTCGATCGGCCGCATCTCGACCTTCCTCGACGTGTATTTCGAACGCGACCTGAAGGAAGGCCGCATCACCGAATCCGACGCCCAGGAAATGATCGACCATCTGGTGATCAAGCTGCGCATCGTGCGCTTTTTGCGCACGCCGGAATACGACCAGCTGTTCTCGGGCGACCCGACCTGGGTGACCGAATCGATTGGCGGCATGGGTGAAGACGGCCGCACGCTGGTATCGAAAACCAGCTTCCGCACCCTCTGGACGCTGTCCAACCTCGGCCCGGCGCCAGAGCCGAACCTGACCGTGCTGTGGTCGACCCGCCTGCCCAAGGGCTTCAAGGATTTCTGCTCGAAGATGTCGATCGAAACCTCGGCCATCCAGTACGAATCCGACGACCTGATGCTGCCGCAATGGGGTGACGATTACGCCATCGCCTGCTGCGTTTCGGCCATGCGCGTCGGCAAGCAGATGCAGTTCTTCGGCGCCCGCTGCAATCTGGCCAAGGCCATGCTGTACGCCATCAACGGCGGGGTCGATGAAAAAACCGGCGCGGTGGTCGCGAAGGGCTTCGAGCCCATCACCAGTGAATACCTCGATTACGACGAAGTGGTGGCCAAGTTCGACAAAATGATGGACTGGCTGGCGCGCACCTATGTGAAGGCGCTGAACGCCATCCATTACATGCACGACAAATACCATTACGAGCGCATCGAAATGGCGCTGCATGATCGCGACATCCTGCGCACCATGGCTTGCGGCATTGCCGGCCTGTCGGTCGCCGCCGATTCGCTGTCCGCCATCAAGTTCGCCAAGGTCAAGGTCATCCGCAATGAAGCCGGTGTGGCCACCGATTTCGTGATCGAAGGCGACTACCCGGCCTTTGGCAACAACGACGACCGCGTCGACAGCATTGCCGTGTGGCTGACCGAAACCTTCATGGACAAGATCAAGCAGCACAAGACCTACCGCAATTCGATGCCGACCCAGTCGGTGCTGACCATCACGTCCAACGTCGTTTACGGCAAGAAGACCGGCAACACGCCGGATGGCCGCCGCTCCGGCGAGCCCTTCGCACCGGGCGCCAACCCGATGAATGGCCGCGACAAGTCCGGCTTTGTGGCCGCCGGCGCCTCGGTAGCCAAGCTGCCCTATGAAGCCGCGCTGGACGGCATCAGCTGGACCGCTTCGGCCACACCGGATGCGCTGGGCCACACGCTGGCAGATCGGGTGAACAATCTGAGCAATTGCCTGGACGGCTTCTGCGGCGCGTCGGGCTTCCACATCAACGTGAACGTGCTCAACCGCGAAATGCTGCTGGATGCGATGGAACATCCGGAAAACTACCCGCAGCTGACCATTCGCGTGTCGGGCTATGCGGTGAACTTCATCAAGCTGACGCGCGAGCAGCAGCTGGATGTGATCAACCGCACCTTCCACATGCACGCCTGATCAAGCTTGCAGTCACCGAACGGGTCAGCCGGCAGGCTGGCCCATTTTTTTGCCTCGCGCGAGCTACAATCCAGCCTGCTCACTTTGCAACGGCCGTTCCATGACAAAGACCATCCCCATCAAGCCAGCCGGTGAAATTTTTCCGCCCACCGTCGATGACCACGGCCATCTGGTCGGCTACATCCATTCCTTCGAAACCGGCGCCGCCGTCGATGGCCCGGGCATGCGCTTTGCGCTGTTCATGTCCGGCTGCCAGTTTCGCTGCCTGTATTGCCACAACCCCGACACCTGGAAGATTTACAGTGGCAGGCAGATGAGCATTGACGAGGTGGTCGCCGAAATCGGCAAATACGCCACCTTCCTCAAATTCGCCGGCGGGCTGACCATCACCGGCGGCGAGCCGCTGATGCAGGCGCACTTTGTTGGCGAGGTATTCTATCGGGTCAAGAAACAGTGGGGCCTGCACACCGCACTCGACACTCAGGGCTTTCTCGCCGGACATCTGGACGACGCCTGGTTCGAACAGGTCGATCTCGTGCTGCTCGACATCAAGCAGATGAATCCGCAGAAATACGAACAGCTGACCGGCAAGCCACTGCAGCCGACGCTGGACTTTGCCGAGCGCCTGCTGCGCCTGAAGAAGAAATTCTGGATACGCTATGTGCTGGTGCCGGGCTGGTCGGATGACGAACAGGATGTCGAAGCACTGGCCGCCTATCTGGCCGGGCTGAATCAGCGTGGGCCGGGCTTGCTGGGGCGGGTGGAAGTGCTGCCCTTCCACAAAATGGGCGAGCACAAATGGGAGGAGCTGGGCATGAAATACGAACTGGCCGACACCCAGCCGCCCAGCCAGGACGTGGTCGACCGGGTACGCAGCCAGTTCAGCCGCCACCTGCCCTACATTCTGGTCTGCTAAGCCAGCTGCAAGATACCCAAATACCCATCGAACCAGGGCCCTTCAAAAGAAAAGGCCCTGGGCAGATACCTCACCGCACAGGCCTCTACCGCAATACAATCACGTTTACCAATCAACCAGGCGCGCAAGGACTGTGATCAGCAAGGCCATCAGCGCGACCAGCGCCATGCCCCAGGCCAGCGAACTGGCGTGCGCGACAAAACCGATCAGCGGCGGCCCCAGCAAGGCGCCAATCGAGCCCATGGTTGTCACCGCCGCCAGCGTGATCGGGCCATGTTTGGCAGCTCCCTGATAGACGCAGGGCGAGACGGCCGCCATGCCGATGCCCATCAGCGTAAATGCCAGCAAACCGGCAACAAAACCACCCTGCAAAACACCCAGCAAGAGGCCGCAACCTGCCAGCAGACCGCCACCGATCAAGAGCTGCCGCGCACCAAAGCGCTGCCGCCAGCCGTCGCCAAACCAGCGCGAAACCAGCATGGTCGCGGCGAAAAGTGCAAGGCCGAGGGTGGCCAGCTGCTCCGTGGCACCAGTGATGTCTTTGAGATAGAGCGCACTCCAGTCATTCATCGAGCCCTCGACGATGGTGCCGCAAAACGCCAGCAAACCAAACAGCAAGGCCACACCGGCCGGCAGCACAAAACGCTTGCCGCCCGAGGTGCCGGTGCTGGCGGGCATGGGCAACAAGCGGGGCGCCGCGTAAGCAGCTCCGAGCACGATCAACAGCGCTGCTGTTGCAAAATGCCATAACAGCACGGGCGTCAGGTATTGCACCAACCCGTAGGCCAGCAGCGCACCACTGAACAAACCCAGACTGAAGATGGCATGCAGGCGCGACATGATCATCTTGCCTGAAGCCTGCTCGACTTCGACGCCTTGCGTATTCATTGCCACATTCAGGCAACTGGCCAGTACCCCTTCCAGCAGCATGATGGCCATCGCCAGCGGGTAACTTTCGACCACCGCCAGTCCCAGCAAGATCACCGGCAGCAAAAAAGCGGCCAGCAAACACGCCACCCGGGTACCAAAGCGCTGCAGGAGCCAGGCAACAAAGGGGAAGGAGAAAACAGCGCCCAGACCAGATGCGAGCAGGAAAAACCCCACCTCGGCATCATTGATGGCCAGCTGGGTTTTCAGGGCCGGAATGCGCGCGGCCCAGGTACCGTAATTGAGGCCAAGACAAAAGAACAGCAGGGCCACGGCGCGATGGGCGCTGCGCAAGCGGGAAGCGGGAAAGGTCATTGGCAAGATCAGGAAGATACGGGGTCGTCGGGCTGCGGGCTGGCCACAGAAGCAGCATCCTCTTCCTTGGGCAGCAGTGCTGTCAATTCCGGAACGGGAGGTGTTGCACCGTGCTCAAGCAGATAGACAAAGGCCAGCAACTCGGCAACAGCCCGATACAACTGCGGCGGGATGTGCTGATCGAGATCGACCTGCAGCAGCAGCGACACCAGTTCCGGCGACTCATGCACGAAGACCCCGGCCTCCCGGGCTTTCTTGATGATCTGATCGGCCAGCAAGCCCCGCCCTTTCGCAGCAACTCGCGGCGACCCGCTGCCTTCGCTGTAGGCCAGCGCCACGGCCTGCTGGCGCTCGTCCTTGCGGTGCATTTTTTTCACCCGGCAGACTCCTGGCGCTCCACCAGCGCCTGCGCCAACTCAAGACCCGCGGCGGAAAAACGCGCAGTCAATACATCCAGATGACTGGCCAGGGTGGCGCTCGTGGCGGAGACTTCCGGAGCGAAGCGCACGGCAAATTGCTGGCCCTGCAGGGTGAGCAGGATGCTCACCTTGCCGAGTTGCGGCATGTCCAGCTCCATGCGGCTGGTCCAGCGCCGTTCGGAAGCGTCAGGATTGTCAGCCTCCTGGGCGTCCCGCTCCCAGGAAAGACTCCAGTCCAACTTTTGTTCCGGCCAGGCCTGTCCCTGCCAGTGCAAGGGGCGCTGATCGGCAAGATCCAGCTGCTGCTGGACAAGCTGGCGCAACTGCTGCATCGCCAGCTCGCCATCCTTGCCTTCGGCCTTTCCTCCGAGCGCATCCAGCAGCTGGCGGCCGGCCAGTTCATTGCTGACCCTGTTCATATCCAGCTCGCGCTCCGCTTGCGTCTGCGGCGCTGCAGCAGCCGGTCTCTCCGCAGTACCAGCTCCGGGCGGGGCTTTGCTTTCCGGTGTTTGCTGTACATCCGGACCGGCATCCGCTTCCTGCGGATTGCGCACGACCTCGGCAATCTGGTTCAGCAAAGCCGTCAAGCCCATGCCGGCTGCCGGCTTGCCAGCCGAAGCCGCAGCGTCCTGCGCTGTAGCCGCTTGCGCCAACGACAGCAGAGCCTGTGGCTCGCGCAGGATTTGTGGCAGGCTGCGCTCGCCCTTGACCCATTGTGCCTGATGCGATTCGTAGAACAGGCCACTTTCACCAAGACTGGCAGCAAGCTGGCCGGCAAGCTTCGCCGTATCGGGTGGTCCACTGAACAGGGGCTCGGCCCGGCTGAGCACCACCTTGCTTTCGCCTCCCGGCAGGCGCGCCAACAAGTCCTGCAAACGCTGTGCGGCGCCACTGAGCGACACCGGCGTTCCCGCACTCTGGGGCTGGGCAGCAGGCTTTTGCTCGAGCGCGAAGCGTATCTGCTCGTCCGCCTCGAGTACCGTGAGATCCAGCTGTGTACCTGGCTGGGTATTGCGGGGAAGATTCATGTCCAGCAACTGGTCTTTGACCAGCACGGCAAAGCGGCCATTGGGCAACAGGCCCTGTACGGTCGCGCTCACCCGCTCACCCACGGTCAGCAGCAAGGCCGTGGTCTCGGGCTGACGCACCGTCTCGATCACCCCCTGCTGCACGCGCAGGTAGTTCTGAACGAGGCTGACCGGGGTATTGCCTGGCAACATGAACGGCTTCCCGTTGGCTCAGTACTTGCCGGCGCGATACAGCGCCATGATGAGATCGGCTTCGCCGCGACTCAGACCGCACTCCCGGATCAGCACGTCAACCTCCGTCCCGGCCTTTGCCAGCTTGATTGCCCTGGCATACGGCGTATCACTGATCTCCTCTTCCCGAATCTGGACTTCGGCCGACGCCATCAAACCCAGCTGCAAGCCCTGCAGCCGCTGCTCAAGCGCGTGGACCTCGTCCTCAAGCTGCACGACCCGCTTGTTGAGCTCGAGACAGTACTGCCGCAGCTGCAGCTTTCGGTAAAAAAACAGCAGCTGGCCGACATAGAGCACAAGAATAAACAGCAAGACGTAGAGCAGATGAACCCAGGAAATCACGAGTGGCTGCATTTTCAAATCCCCGGAACAAGGGCAGAGTCAAAGGCACCGGCCAGCAAGACGGCCGCAGGTTCACCGCAACCGGTACTGTCACCAACGGCCCAAGCGCCCTTTGCCACCAGCAGCAAAGGCCGGCATCCAGGACGTGCCCGGGCGTGCACCATTCAGGGCCGGTACGTGCGATCGAGCCGCGATGAATTCTGCAAGGATTGGATCATTTGCAGCAGCTCGGGACGCCAGGCTTGCGCATGGGCAGTCAGCTCGGCAATGCTGGCCTGCAGCTGGGTAATCAGCTGCACCAGCTGCTGCCGACCTGCTTCATCGTACTCATGCCAGGGGATGTCATGCAAGGCATCCTGGAGAGTAAGCCAGATCGGCTGGCGCTCAAGCAATGCTTCCCAGTTCTGCTGCTCGGCATCCGCGAGCATCTGGCGGGCAAGGACATTGAAGGCCCGCAGGGTATGGACAATATCAGGCTTTGCCATAACTCAGCGTACCCCGATCCTGATTGGCCTCGGCTGCTGGTTCACTGAGCAGTGGCGGCTGGGCTGCAGCCGGTTGACTGATGCTCTCCCAGGCTTCCTTGAGATCGTTGAGCAACACCAGCACCTGGTCGAGCGGCTCGGTGGTATTGCGCAGATTTGCCTCGAGCAACTGCTGCATCATGTAGAAATACAGCGCATCCAGATTGGCCGCCAGCTCGCCACCTTGCTCATGATCCAGCGCGAGGCGCAAACCTTCGTCAATGATGGAAATGGCCTTGCTGATAGCCTGGCCCTTTTCGGCGATCTCGCCATTTTGCATGTGCATGCGGCCCAGCTGAATCGATTTGATGGCCCCTTCATAGAGCATCACAATCAGGCGTCCCGGCGAAGCGGATTCCACCTGGCTCTGCAAATTCTGCTTGCCATAGGCAGCCAGTGCCTTTTTTGCTCCGAGTGACATGATCTGTACCCTTACTTCCTGTTATTGCTGGCAAGGTTGTTGAGCATCGACAGCTGCTGCCCCAGATAGGAGCTGGTTGAATTCATCGTGGCAATCTGCACATCCAGAGCGGTGAACTGGGCACGATACAGTTTTTCCAGCCCTTCCAGCCTGCGCGTCATGGTCTTGCCCTGGGTTTCGATATTGGTGATATCGCGCTTCAGGCCATCAACCCGACTGCGCAGCAAGCCGTTGCCCCCCAGCAAACCGGTCACCGTCTGGTCCAGCTTGCTGGCAAAACCACGACTGAAACCGATCGTGCCATATTCCCCGGGCGTGTCGCCCGTGACTGTCAGCTTGAGACCTTCAGTCCTGCCCGTCCCGGTCAGGATTTGCCCGTCACCCTTGGCGTTTTCACCATTGATCGTACCGGCGACATTGGTGCCGGTGCCGGATTGGGCAACCTTGAGCCCCAAAGAGGTTTCCGTCGTTGAACCCACTGCCGTTATCTGCACATTCGACTTGCTGCCGTATTTGTTGGAGCTGAATTCGAATTTGTTGGTGCTGGCGTTGAAAGCCACCGTAACAGCCGCTCCCGCCTCCTTCAGCCGACTGTCGCCATTGATTTTCGACTGGATTTCCGCTGCCAGCGCGGCAGGCGTGGCATACGATCCTGCCGCCAGCTTGATCTGGCCGGATGAAGTGCCATCCACCGCGACCATCAGCAAATCATTGTCGTTCTCGGTGATGGTGATCGGACCATTGGTAATGGCGAGTCCGCTGAAAGAGCCACGGGTTGCCGCTGCGGTAATGTTGATTGCGTAATTGCCGGTTTGCGTGGCGGCAGTTGAAGAGACATAGCTGACCCGCGAATCACTGGCTACGCCATTGACGGCAAACAGGCTGGCTACATCGTCGGGGCGCTCATTCAATGCCTTCTGCAGCTTGCTGGCGTCCAGCGTCATCTGGCCCTTGTCATTGTACGTGACCCCCACCGCGCCCAGACTCTGGTAATAGCTGCCTGCTCCCAGGCCCTGATTGAGCGTGGACCTGATCGTGCTCTGCATCGAACGGATCACATAGTCGCCATTGAGCAGACCGCTGGTTTTTGTTTCCTTGTCGAAGTAACTCAGACCATCCACCACCTTGGCGAACTCGTTGTAGGACTTTACGAATTCTTCGACGGCAGTCTTGACGCCGCTGGTATCGCGGGCAACGGACAAGGTGGTGGTGATGGGGGCGCTGTTGCTGTCCAGCGCGCTGATCTTCTGCAGGTTCAGCGTCACCCCCTGCAGGACATCGGTAACGGTATTGCTGGCCTTGCTGATCGCGATGCCGTCCAGCTGGAATTCGGCATTCTGCGCAGCTTGCGTTTGCGCCATATTCCTCGCGCCTGCCGGGTCATAGACAAAGCGGGAAAGGCCGCTGGTATCGGTATTGCCGCCCGGATTGGTGCCAGCATTGTAATCATCATCTTCGACAGTAATGCGCAGGCTGTTTGCCTTGCCGCTATCCGTCGAGGAAAGCAGCAGGCGGTAACCGCTGCCATCGTTCACGATGGTTGCCGAAACACCGGCCTTTTTGGCATTGATGGCATCGCGCAAGCCAACGAGGGTGTTGTTGCTGCTGTCGATGTCGAGAGTCAGGGCTCCCTTGTCGCCATTGACCTCAAAGGTGTCATCGGCAGTGTTCGCCGTTGTGCCATTGTCATTATGCGTGCCGAACTGGATGGTCAGCTTGCCGGTGCCGACCGGTTCGTTCACACCGGTAAAAACCTGGGATTTGAGTTTGTGCGATTGCGCCAGCTGCGTCACGGCCAGGCTGTAACTGCCTGCCTGTGCATTGGATGCGGTGCTTACAGTGCCAATCGCCGAATCGCCAAGACTGCCCTTCAGCGTCTTGTATGCGCTGACACTGGACAAACCGAGCACCCGGGCCTGAAAGGTCGAGAGCGCGCTTTGCAAGCTGCCTACCGCCGAGATCTTGGTTTCGGCTTCCTTGGCCCGTGCCTGCAGCTTGGTCAGTGGCTGGCTTTCCAACTCCATAAGCTGCTTGATGATGCCGTTGACATCCAGCCCGGATCCCAAACCCGAAGAAGTAATCGAAGCCATGATAGAAACCCCAGAATTTAAACCACTCAATTACAGAAGATCGGCCCGTCAGGCCCGATCTTTAATCAGCATTCCCTGAAACTGGTCGATGGCCTTGGCAATGGCAATCGCTTCTTCACTGGGAATCTGACGCACGACTTCGTCAGTCTGCTGGTCAACCACCTTCACGACGACCGCATCGGCTTCGTTGTCGATGGAAAAATTCAGTGCCTTGCCATTGGAAAACATCTGCACCATTTCATTGAGCTTTTTCACCGCTTCCTGCAACTGCTGGGTGGAATCAGCCTTCTGGGCGCCTTGCACCGCTTGCGCCGTCAAAACCGCTTGTGCGGGCGGCTCCGCTGCAGCCGGCGAACCGGCTGCTCCGGCAGCCTGCTCTGGACGACGATTCGCAGCATCGTTATTCGTGCTCGCGACAGGCAAAGCGGGGGCTTGCCCGGATAATGAAGAGATCTGCATGATGATTCTCCTAAGTGCAATACCCCGGCACGGTTGCAACCGGCCGGGGTACGTCTGACACCTTACTGCCTAACCCGGACTTAGCCCAGGAGACTCAGTACCTGCTGCGGCAACTGATTGGCCTGAGACAGCATCGCGGTACCGGCCTGCTGCAGAATCTGCGCACGGGTGAGGTTTGCAGTTTCTTTGGCGAAATCCGCGTCCTGAATCCGGCTGCGTGCTGCGGACAGATTTTCGGAAGTGGTAGCCAGGTTGGCAATTGTCGCAGAGAAGCGGCTTTGCAGGGCACCGAACTTGGCACGCTGATCGTTGATGGTGGTCAGGGCATCATCCACAACACGCAGAGCCTGGGTGGCACCTTCAACACTCGACACATCCAGCTTCTCAACGGTCTTCAGATCAGCCTGGTACGAAGCACCCGAGGTGAAGACACTGGTGTTGTCCACACCGGTAAACAGCACGCCGGAGGCGAAGGATGCGGTATCAGTGGTCACCGAGAACGATTTGGCCGAATTCAGCACCACCTGACCACCGAAGTATACCGAGCCGGTCGAGCCCGCGGCGAATACCGAGGCGCTGGCAAGGTACTGGGTCGAACCGGTGGAATTGGCGGTATCAAAGTTCCAGACATTCACTTCACCACCGATACCGCTGGCCACGCCGGTTTGCGATGTCAGGGCAATGTTGGAGCCATCATCGGAGACCAGTTTCATGCCGTACTGGGTCGTACCGTTACTGTCCTGGAAGGTTTCCAGCTGTGCGGTCACGCCGGTTTGCGAGGATTTGGCATTGAATGCCGAAATCGCTTGCGAATATTCATCGCCGTCGATGGAGCCATTATTGTTGGCATCGCTCACGTTGAACGACACGGACTGGAAGGTATCGCTCTTGGAGGCCAGGGCCAGGGTGAAGGTACCGCTGCCAAGCGAGAGCGTGGTCTCGGTACGAGCCGAAGCGCGCACACCGGTATTGGCCTGATTGATCTTGGTGGCGATATCGCGCGCCATGTCGGTTCCCGATACGGAGATCGAGATACCGTTGATGCTGAAGGTGCCGCTCGAGGTAACGGCAACGCCGGCCGCATTCACCGTGCCGGTCGCACCGGCAGCAACAGAAGTACCGGAAGTCACAAAATTGCTGATCGACTTGGCGCCGGTGCCGTTGCCCGCACCGATCTGGTAGGAGCCGTACTGGCTGGTGCGCAGATTGGCGGTGGTGGCTGTGATGCTCTCATTGACGTTGGCGCCGACCTGGTAGGTCGCTGCGGTAAAGGAACCGTCAAAGAGGCGCTGGCCGTTGAACTGGGTGGTATTGGCGGTACGTTCCAGCTCGGACACCAGTTGCGACACTTCGGCATTGATTGCCTCACGGTCACCGGCGGAGTTGGTGGCATTGCCAGACTGCACGGACAGCTCGCGGATGCGTTGCAGCATGTCGCCCATCTGCGAGAGCGCGCCTTCTGCAGTTTGCGACAGCGAAACGCCATCGTTGGCATTGCGCGACGCCTGATCCATACCGCGGATCTGCGAGGTGAAACGCTGGGAGATGGCCAGACCTGCGGCATCATCCTTGGCACTGTTGATGCGCAAACCTGAGGACAGCCGCTGCAGCGAGGTATTCAGACTGGTCTGAGAGTTGTTCAAATTGCGCTGGGAGTTCAGCGACGGGACGTTTGTGTTAATGACTTGCATGACTGTTTCTCCTCAAGAGAACACGATGTTCGGAGACTGCATCGGACATCAAGCTTGTTTGTGCCCTTGTGGCAACTATCGGCAATCGCTTCTGGAACTTTAGGGCTGACTGGCAACAAATCACCTTGTCGGGCCCCTGACGCTGCCCACTCCGTTCCGGATACAGAAACAGCAATGGGTATAAGCCGGCAACCAACACCAAATAAAGGCTGCCGGCTTATACCCAACACAAACATCAAGGAAACCTGCTAAAAAGCGGCAATCCGCCCGCCCTGTCAATCGGGCAGCCAGGCCTGCCGCCAGGCATCCAGGTTTTGCCCTTCCAGCATCCAGTCGCGCAGAACGGCCTCCCGCAATGCATCGCCCTGTGCCGCTGCGGCATCCAGGTCGGCAAGCTGGACGCGGATGGCCTCCACCCAGTCGCGGAAGCGGTTTTTCACTAGCGTGACCGGCAAATCGCCACGGTAGCAGACGATATCGGTGGCGATCACCGGGTAGCCGCATGCCCCGTATTCCAGCAGGCGCAAATTGCTCTTGCATTCGTTGAACAGGTTATGCTCGAGCGGCGCCAGCGCCAGATCCAGATTGAGGCTGGCAAGCTTGGCCGGATACTGCTCGATCGGTACGCCGGAATGGAACTCCCGCACATAGGGGCGCAGGACGTCCGGGCACATGCCGAAGAACACCCAGTCGACCTCGTTCGCCAATTCCTTGACCACATCGACGATCAGCTCGAGGTCGCCCGTATGGCTCATGCCTCCACCCCAACCCACGCGCGGCCTGGGACCAACGCACCGAATGCTGGACAGGTCGCGCCACCACTTGGGCGGCAGGCGGTTCTCGACCACCCGGATGTCGCGATGCAAACCAAGCTCGCTGTAGGCATTGGCAAGCTCCGCAGTCGATACGACGAAGCGATCGACCAGTGACAGCGCCTTGCGCATCTGCTTGAGCACATCCTTGGGCATCTGGGCGCGATGGGCACTCTTCATCGGCAACTTGGGCAGATAGTCGTCCAGCTCATAGACCTTGAAGGCACGGGCATAACGCTGGTACTGCCTGATGAAAGCGATCTGCTCTTCGTTGATCTGGCGCTGAAGCACGAGGACATCCGGGTCAAGCCTGGCCACATCCACCGGATGCAACAATTCCCAACTGATATGACCATCAATCTGCAAGGCCTGCTGCTGGGCAAGAAATGGCTGAATCACCCGATACTGGCCGCAACCCATCGCATCGCCGGGGTGGGCCAGCACAAGCGGCAACGGTCGCCAGCTCAGCGGACGCCAGCACAACTGGGCACGTGGCTCCAGTTCGAAACCATTGCCGTGCAGGAAGAGATTGCGGTTATAGGCCGGATCCGCGGCCAGCTTAGGCAGCCAGCGCTGCAGCAGCGCCGAACACGCAGCCTCGGTCAGCGGCGCCGGCGCCGCGCGCTGGACGGTGACCACACGCGGCGTCCAGACGGCAAGGAAGCCGGCAGCATGCACGCGCAGGCAGAAATCCGCATCGGCAAGCCCCTGGGCAAAGGCGGCAGCATCAAGACCGCCGACCTCCGCGAACACCGATTTGCGTACCATCATGCATGCCCGGCTGACGGCGGAGCAGTCCTGATCGAGCAGGAGGCGATTCATATAGCCTTGGGCATCATGCGGCAGCCCCAGGAAAGGGCTGCCCACAGCGCCTCGCAAACCGAGGACTTGCGGTGCCTGCAGGATATGGCCGTCGGCCGACAGCACCTTGCCGCCCACCACGCCGACCTCGGGTCGCTGCGCGTGATTGAGCAACTGCTCGATCCAGTCAGTGCCGACCACCTCCGCTGCGGCATCAAGCAGCACCAGATACTCGCCCTGCGCCTGCTGAGCCAGCACATTGACAATCGCCGCATCATTGAACGGATCGTCGCAGGCAAAGGTGCGCAGGCGCGGATTGCCGAGCGCATCAAGCGCGGCCAGATAATCACGCAACGCGGGCTGGTCGCCATGGCCGTCGATTACCAGCAGCTCATAGTTCGGGTAAGCCGTCACCTCGATCAAGCGCTCAACGCAACGCTGCAAGGCGGCCAGCTCACGTGGTGCCACCAGCAAGACCGACACCACGGGCTGAGCAGCATGCTGGTAGCGCACGCTGCGTATCGACGGCAAGGCCCCCTGTTCAAGCTCTGCGGCAAGCCCCAGGCGCGACAGGTGGGCGGCGACCACCGGCGACAGCTGTGTCTGGACCGGCTCCAGGTTTATCCAGTCGCCATATGCGAGGGCACTGTGATAGAGCATGTCGTCGAAATGGGCAATGGCCGGCCAGCCATCCCGCTCGAGCACACGGAAGAGGAAATCAATATGCGCTAGTGCGCCGTACTGCGCATCGAAGCCGCCAAGGTCGGCCAGCGCCGCGACCGACACCGCGAGCGAGCGCCCGACATAGGGTGTATTGCGCAGCAGCTCAAGATTGAAGTCGGGCCGGAAGATGGGCAGATCGTACTGGCCGTCGGCCTTGAGCCAATCTTCGTCGGTGTAGGCACAACGCGCCTCTTGCCTGCTGATCACCAGTTCGGCCAGCAAGAGTGTCGCGGTCTTCTCCAGCTCGTCGCCAGCGTGCAGCAACCAGAGCCAGTCACTTTCCTCGGGCAGCGCCCGGGTCAGCGTCTGCGGCCAGGCGGCATCCAGCGGCATCCAGCTCACATTGTCACCTGCACCACCGGCTGGTGCCGGCTTTACCGAAAGAATGACAATGTGCGCCGGATGGTAATACTGGGCCGTCATGCTGCGTATGGTGCGCACCAGCGCAGCAATGTTGCCGGCTTCGTCGAAGATCACTGGCACAATGCGGGGCTGGCACGGCCAGGCTGCCATCCGGGCGTCGAACAGCTGGCCGTGGCTGGGCAGCAGCCGGCGTTCGGCGCGCCAGGCCGCATAGACGTCAAGGAAGGACAGCACCCGCGCCGGTGCCTGCCCCGGCACCTCGCTGGCATCCATCTGCTGCAGCATGGTATCGCGCGCCTGCGCCAGCGCCGCATTGCCCAGATCGCCGTGACGCTGGTAGAGCTTGCGATAGAGCGCGGGGAAATTCTTGCGCTCACGCCCCAGCATGTGGTCGCTGCCGCTGCTGGGCCTGACATGCACCTCCGAGGTGACACGCGGCTCATGAATGAAGTCGTAGCGCTGGGCCAGCTTGAGCAGCATGTCCCAGTCTTCGAGCGCAGTCAGTGACTCATCGAAGCCGCCAACCACATCAATCGCGCTGCGCGGATGACTCCAGGTGTTGACCGGAATGTAGTTCTGCAGAAACAGCTGCTCGCGCGAGAACTGCTGATGCCGGAAGGGCTCCTCCCGCCCCAGCTCAATGCGCCGGCCGTCTTCCAGTTTTTCCTGCACGTACACCACACCGGTATACGCCACCTTGTCCGGATGCTGCGCATGGGTCGCCGCCAGCACCGCCAGGTGATCGGGCAGGTAGATGTCATCATCGTCGAGGTAGACGATGTAGCGACCGCGCGCCTGGCGCAGGCCGGCATTGCGCGCCGCCGATAGACCGCTGTTGCGACCCAGGTACAGATAGGTAAGCGGGAACTCGCAGTCGGCGATCAAGGCCTCGACTGGGCTGCCATGGTCATTGACCAGAATGACCTCGAAATCACGCCAGGTCTGCGCCGCCAGGCTGGCCAGCGCATCGACCAACAACTCCGGTCGGTTGAAGGTAGTGAGGATGACGGTAAACCAGTAGCGATCCTCACTGCTGCTGTAATGCCCCGCATACAGCTGCGCCCTGATCGCTTCAAGCTCGGCGCGATAGTTTTCCCGCGCGGACTCGGGCATCTGCAAGGCCCGGCTTTGCAGCAGCCCCCACACCCGCTCGGCGGCTGCGCGCAAACGCGGCAACACCGCCGGCTCCGCAAGATTGAGCTTGAGGATTTCGATATGCTCGGCCAGTGGCTGCGCGGACGCATAGAAATCCCTGGAGATCTGCTTGTCGTGGACGCGATAGCCAACACTGGGCTGGCGGACAAAAACAAAATCGGGGGCTACCCGCGCGATGCGGATTGCCAGCTCCCAGTCACCGGCCAGCATGCCGGCCCGGTGGATGCCACCATCGGGCAGGCGGATCGCATCGAGCGCGCTACGGCGAAACATCGTCGCCGATGGTGTCACATAGTTGTCGAAACTGAGCAGATCGACCACTTCATCACGACCACCGCAATAGGACTGCTGACGATGGCCCGGATGGTCGGCATACCGGAGCACGTCACCAGCGGCGTTGATCCAGTTGCACTGACTGTAACCGAGCGCAGCCTGCGGGTGAGCATCGAGCTCCCTGACCAGTGCAGCCAGATGTCCCGGATAGAGAATGTCATCCGAACCCAGAACAACCACGTATCGTCCGGACCCCGAATCGATGCAGCGATTGTAATTGCCAATCGCACCAAGGTTCTCGGTATTGCGCTCCAGCCGGAAAAGCGGATCGGCCACGAAGGACTGCAGCACGGCAAGGCTGTCATCGCTGGAGCAATCGTCACGCACAATCAGCTCGAAACTCACACCCTGCTGCCCCAGCACCGAGCGCACCGTATCCGCGACATACGCAGCGTTGTTGTATGACATTACCGCGACGGTCACATCGATGCTTGCCGACTCCGCCACCTGCTTGAAGCGCTCGCCACGCTGGCGAACCCTGAAGTCCCGCAGGGTCGCGCGCGGGTCTGCCGCCAGGCCGGACACGGGAAAAGTGTGCCCCAGCCAGTCAGCCAGCGCCTGCACGGGAACCTCGGTATCCCAGTGAAAATTGACCAGGCCAGGCTTCGGCACCCCCCGAATGGGGAAAAACACCAGCCGCATCCCCAGGGCTGCGGCAAGCGCGTGGTAGAACCAATAGCTCATCTGTGGAATGTCCTGGATCAGCACCACTGCCGCGCTGCCCGCCGGCATCCACAACAGGTTGGCGAGCGCTGCGCCGGACGGCGATACCGCAAGCTCCAGGCCGGAGAAATAGTTTACCTGCTCAGCAAAACTCAGCTTGGCCGGCTGAATGCAGTCGTACCCCTGACTGCCAAGCAGGGCGATCAGTTCATCCTGATTGACCACGGCGCGGCCGTTGCCGCCAGAAGGGCGCACCAGATAAGCGCGCCTCGCAGCTGGCGGCGCCACCGGAACCCGCTTGCGCACTGCGCCGGCCAACCAGCGCAGGGCCTGGGGATTAAGCCTGTAATCATTGCCGGTGAAGATGTAGCCTTTGCGGGGCTCCCATATCTCGGCCGCATCGGAAAAATAATACAGCTGAGCCACATCGACTGCCTGACCATGCTCGACAAAAAGAATGTGCTCGGCAGGCCACAGCAGCAGCAGTGATTCAATGATGGATTCCGGCAATCCTGCCTCAACCAGCAGCTTGGTATCCGGTGGCAGATTGCTGGCAGTAATCCAGCTCAGGCTGGCAAGCTTCTCGATCAGCCAGTGCGCATAGTTGCGGTTTTCCCAGGAAAACAGCGAAACCGCTCGCGCCACCTTGAGCGCCTGGCCACGCCCCGTGAAACACTGGGCAGATGCTTGCTCATCGATCACCAGTCCGTACTTGCGATACCACTCCACATTCAAATCAGCACGACGCCTGCTCACGGCATCGCTGACGATCTCGCCAGTTTTAGCGATGAGGATGGCGGCAATACCGGCAACGACACGCACATCGGTCAGCTCGGCATAATACTGGGGGCAGGACAAGGGTCTTGCTTCACGCACAAACCGGGGAATGGAAAAATCAACCATTTCCAGTGGGGCCGGTTGCCAGTCCGCTTCCGGCGCAAGCACGCGCAGATTCTCTACACAACTGGCATTCTCAATTGCCACAAGCTTGCCGGCGAACATGCCGCCATCAAGCACAACCGATTGTTGTTCTTTCACCCTGCCCCCGACTCAATGCATCTGCACGACTTGTTTTTGGATGGATTTACCCGGCCCTGGCGCTACTCAAGGAGCGGTCACGGCGCTGCGAAATTCCTGGTAATCACGGTAATAGTCATCTTCCGAATAATGTTCCGAAGCCAGCACCATGCAGACGGAGCCACTCGAGAAATTATCGATTTCCCGCCAGATCATTGGAGGAATATAAAGTCCGTAATACGAACGGTTCATGTGATACTTGAATCTGGTGCGACCATCATCCAGCGTAATGTCAAAACTTCCCGACATGGCAATCAGCAACTGGTGCAACCCCTTGTGGGCATGACCGCCTCGATGCGAGCCGCCCGGTACATCATAAAGGTAATAGACACGCTGAATATCAAAGGGAATATGATTGCCGGCTTCGATGAAGGTCAGATTGCCGCGCGGGTCTTCGACCTTGGGCAGATCAATAATTTTGCAGTGTTGGAGGGACATTCAGGCACCCATGCATGAATCAGAATCTGGATTAAAGGAATTGCAAGCCTCTATCACACGGTCGACACGCTTCATGCCGGGGTAAATGGGCAGGCTAAGCACCGTTTCCGCCAAGCGCTCGGCAACCGGCAACGAGGGCCAGGCGAGACAGGAATAAGCCTGCTGGCGGTGAATCGGTATCGGGTAATGCACCAAGGTAGCCACGCCCTGCTCATGCAGATGAGCCTGCAGGGCATTACGGTATGCCGACCTGACAACGAACAGGTGCCATGAATGCCGTTCGCCAGCCACTGGCACTTCGGGAAGGACAATGTGCTTGTTGCGTATGCCAGACAAGTAGCGGGCAGCCAGAATGTTGCGCTCATCCTGATCGGCGTCCAGCACGCGCAGCTTGATCCGCAAAAAGGCAGCCTGCAACTCATCCAGTCTGGAGTTTACCCCTCGTTGCTCGTGATGGTATTTGCGTTGCGAACCATAGTTGCGCAACGAGGCCACGCAAGCTGCCAGCTGCTCATCGCCAGTCAGCACAGCGCCACCGTCCCCCAGCGCCCCCAGATTTTTACCCGGGAAAAAGCTGAATGCCGCGGCATCGCCCCATGTCCCTGCACGCTGCCCGCCGAGGCTTGCGCCATGAGCCTGTGCGGCATCCTCGATCAGCAGCAGCCCATGCTGCCGGGCAAGCTCCCGCAATGCGACCATGTCCGCCAGCCGTCCGTAAAGATGCACCGGCAACAAGGCGCGCGTACGTGATGACATGGCGGCTGCAGCCGCGACCGGATCGAGATTCGCACTGGATTCCAGAGGATCTGCCAGAACAGGCACCAGGCCAGCCTCACTCACGGCCAGGGCAGTCGCTATGAAGGTATTGGCTGGCAGAATAACTTCGTCGCCCGGGACCAGCCTGCCCAGATGCATGTATGCCTTGAGAATCAGGCTTAAAGCATCAAGTCCATTGCCCACACCGATGCAGTGCGCCACACCGCACCACAGGGCAAACTCAGCCTCAAACGCACGCAACTCTTCGCCGCAGACAAACCAGCCACTATCAAGCACACGCTGCAGGGCAGAGGCAAATTCGCCCTCAAAACGCTTGTTCAGGGCTTTGAGGTCTAGAAACGGGATCATGGCTACTCAACCTTGCATTCCAGTCAGCGCAATAAATCGCGCAGGATATCCAACAACCCAGGGGCTTGGCGGGCCAAGCCTTAGCGATGGCAGGCTGGGCCACAACATACGTGCACATCGAAACCTCATTTTTCAAAACGACCCAATTGCAAACCAATGAACTACAGAGTTGCTTTCGTAAAGGCAAGGGCTTTCGACGTACAGCAAGAGTACAAGAGCCAATTTACACGAGCAGGGCACCTATTCAACCTTCCTTATCACCCGTGCCGGGGACCCAATTACAACACAATGCGGAGGAACATCCTTTGTAACCACAGAGCCGGCCCCCACAGTAGCTCCAGCCCCGATTCTTACAGCCGGCAATAGCGAGGCACCAACCCCGACAACCGCCCCTTTCTCAATAATTGGCCCAACGATTCTATCGTCAGAATACCCACCCCGGACAACGTTATCATTAGTCGTACCGACCATTAGGCTAATAAAAACATCATCACCAATAATTGCATTTCCAGTAATGTGAGTACTATCCATTATTTTTGTTCTATCACCAATAACAGTATTGTAATTTACTGTAACATAGCGACTTATTATACAGCCATCACCGACAACGCACTTTTCACGTATAGACGCGCCGTCACCAAGCAAAGTATTACGCCCAATCTTAACATCATAAAAAATAACTGCATTAGGCCCAATCGAACACCCATCACCTATTTCTATAACCCTCTCAAAAACCGGCACCCTAGCGACCGCCCCCGCACCCTTAGGCTCCTTCCCAATAAAAGCACCAGGAAACACCTCACACCCACTACCTATCCGAACACCAGTATATATAACCACGTTGGGATGGATAACTGTATTTGAGCCAATCTCCACCCCTGATTCAATAACAGCATTTGCACCAATACAAACCCCATCTCCCATGACAACATCATCAGCCACCATAGCTCTCGAGTGTATACCCATACCGCTCTCCATTTTCAAATCATAAAAAAGGCTTCACCCTGAAGCTTTTGCTTTTTGCAGCCACACAAACTGAAGCCACTCTTCCAAACCAAGGCTCAAAATTAGCCAATTTCAGAGTCGTTTTACTACATTTTATTACAAACAAAACGGAAGTGTTAATCCGCAACCCTCAAGCCCATTGGCATGTAAAGACTTTCCTGATTAGGTGGCCAGCTGCGCTATCATGGATAGTTTGTTTACCAGCCATTCTTGGAATGCAAGTTACAGCAGCAGTTAGTAAGTGCAGCAGCAGCGTATCAAGTCGGCACCGACGATTGGGCACCTCGCCCCCCTGTTTTTACGAAGAGATACCTTGTAACCCATTGACTAATAAAAGATAATTTTTGGAAACGGGATTTTTCGAAGCACCCGGTTAAACCGATAGGCAATCGCCGCCAGATAGTGACCCGCATACTTGCCAAACGCAAAGGCGTGATAGATCCAAGACAGGCTGGCTTTCACATTGCCCAGCAACGTACTGATCCAGCGGAACAGCGGCAGGTCTTTCGGGTTCTTCCCGCCAGCGACATGCGCTTCATGGGTAGCGACCGCCCGGATGACCACGCCAAAGCAAGACAACCCATCCGAAATAACATACGCTCCCGGCTGCAGGCAGCATTCTGCCCACACCCGAATGGCCTGTTGCGTAAATCCCACCACCGGACTGAGCTTCAGATACCAAGGGTGCCGCCACACATGCAGCGCCATGGCGGCCATACAGGGAATCTTGTTCTCGGGGCCCCGTCCCGCCTTGCCGCCACTGCGTTCGCCGCCGAGGTAGGCGTCATCCACCTGTACTACACCGTCGAGCTGGTAGCGCGCATCGCGTTCCAACATGGCCTGCATGATCTTGTGCTGAACCAGCCAGGCCGTGCGGTAATTCACGCCCAGCTGGCACTTGAGCGCCAGTGCGGACAGGCCGGTCTTGGCCTCGCCAATCAGATAGAGCGCCAGAAACCAGAGTCGCAAGGGTAATGACGACTTTTCGAACAGCGTCCCCGCCGTCAGCGAGGTTTGTTTGCGGCAGGCGCGACATTCAAACAAGGCATTAGTCCGGCCTTGGATGCGATAGCAGGCCGGGTACTGACAATGCAGGCAGCGCAAGCCCTGCTGCCAGCGCGTCTGTTCCAGTGCGGTTTGGCACTGGTCCTCCGAGCCAAATTGCTGCTGGAAGGCGGGGATTGACAGGCCCGGCTGAAACTGAATACGGTTCATTGCCATGATGTGCACCTCCAGTTTAATCCGGTGGATGCTTTCAGCATAGATCGGTAAGCTTTACCAAGCTGAGCTGGCTACCTAATCAGGAAAATTTTTGTCTCTAAACTAGCTAAAACTTCGCCATAATACCACCTGATTAGGTAGCAACCGTAGCTTGCGTAGTTTGTTTTCCGTTTTTGACATGCAGCCACAGCACCGCAGTGCCAACTTGATTTTACTTTCCACAGCCGGCCACTCTTTCGCACCGGAATAATCGCTTTGGCCTTGTGCTATGTAATGGCACGATGACAGCCCTTCGACCATGCCGATGACCTACCGCAGCGCTACGCCGAACAGCACTTTGATCGACAGGCAGAACTGGAACACGGCGTCGGAAAAAGTGGGCTGACGCCCAGCCTTGCTGGTAGTGGACGCGCACCATTGCATGATTGGTTCAAGCCAGATCAGCAATGAGCTGCGCGCCTTGAGGGCGGCGTTGTAGTCACGCCAGTTGGTGGCCTTATACTGAGCTGGGGCGGAATTGGTCATGGCAAGAGTTCACCGGTGCCACTGGGACATGAGGGGAGTTGTGCAACAAAGCCGTAGAAAGGCATTACTTCGAAGAGATGGATTTTTCAACAGCCTGTTAGGGAAAGTTATGCAATAAAACTCCTCGCAAAAAAGCCAATTCAAATCACGCACCAATCACCTGAAAAAACTGCAGCACACTCGAAAATCTTGCGTTACTCTAATGATGCGTGCATGACAGCATTACTCCACTTCAACCATCGCCTCACAAAGCAAAATGCCCAAGACAATTGACCGCATCGGTTTTCTACTGCATTTGCCAGAAATCTTCAACCATTACAGCAGCGTCTGGACACATATGCCAGCTGGCAGCGTGGAAGCAGTGATTTCAGCCAGCACACGGCCTGATGTCGAGGAAATTGTCAGCGCTTGCGAGCGGCTGAAGGTACCATGGCAATTCGCACACGAAAAATTGCAGCAGCAACAGCGCTACGACATTCTGGTCAGCACTCTACCCCATCAGCTTGGCATCGCCAATTCCAAATTTCCGCCAGGCATGCTGGGCACGATCAATTTGCGCTTCATGTACGCAAATGGCAAGGCAGGATGGAATTTCCAGGACTGGAATCGCCATTACGACGCAATTCTCTGCTTTGGGCCCTATCAGGCGGAAAAACTCGAATTCTGCGAGCAGACCCACAAGGTACAAATGGGGTATCCGCGGTTTGACCGCTACTTCAATGAAAAGGTCGACAAGGCTGAGCGGCTGCGCGCGCTGGGCTGCGACCCCGCCAAACCCACGGTCGTTTGGCTGCCCACCTGGAAAGAACTGTGCTCGATTGATCATTTCGCCGATGAAATTGCCAAACTGCAAGGCAATTACAACGTCATCGTAAAACCACACCCGATCACGGTATCCAGCGAGCCGCTGCGAATGGCAAAACTGGCCAGCATTAAGCACTGCCTTACCCATACCTTCAATAACGTTGAACTTTTTCAGCTTGCCGACTTTATTCTGGCCGATTATGGCGGCTCGTCATTTGGGGCCATTTACACTGACCGCAATCTGCTGCTGCTGGATCTGCCCAACGGACAATCGGATTCACTGACCGGCAGCGATTCGCCGGAACAACTGCTGCGCCAGCTGATGCCGACCGTATCGCACCACAGACCGCAGGCAATCGCCGAACTACTGGGCAATGCCGCGTTGTGGCATTCACAGGCCGAGGTTCGCGCCGGGCTGCGCCAGTATTTTTTCGCTCCGCACTTCGGCTACGCCTCGCAGGTCGCGGCTCTGGCCATCAGTAATGCCGGCCATCTGGCGCGGCGGGGGGCGCCCTCATGGTAATCTGGCTGATCGGGCTTTCCGGCTCTGGCAAAACCACACTGGGTCGCGCAGTACTGCAGCAGTGGCAGGTACGGGCACCCAATACCGTTCTGGTCGACGGAGACGAAGTCAGGCGCATTTTTCGCCAGGACAATTCACCAGCCGATTACACACTCGCCGGACGTCGCCAGAATGCCGAGCGGATTCTCGAGTTGTGCCGCTGGCTCGACCAACAGGGCATCAATGTGGTTTGCAGCATCCTGTCCATCTTTCCGGATCTGCGCGAACAGAATCGCCAGACATTCAGCGACTATTACGAGGTTTATCTCAATCCGGGCATGGACGTGCTGATCGCACGCGACACCAAGGGCTTGTACGCCAAAGCGCTGGCGGGTGAAATGAAGGACATGGTGGGAGTCGACCTGCCTTTTCCCGAGCCGGAACATCCCGACATGACCATTGATACCGGCAAACCAGCCGACATCGCCGGACTCGCTCGCGACATTCTGAGCAATGCGGGGGTCCTGCGGTGAACATCCCCTACCCCTATGCCGAGCAAGACCGGCTGGAAGAGCGCAACACCTATTTCTACAGCAGCTACCACGGCGCCGCTTTCTTTGCCGCCTGGCGCAGCAGCCGCACCCTGGCGCTGGCAGGTGTGGCAGGCCGGCAGGCGCCGCACCCGCAAAACGGCAGCACGACCCTGCCGGACACCAGCGACGGCTATGCCTGCGCGGAGCTGCTGGCGGCCCTGCTCAATCAGGCCACAGCAGCCCCCCTGCAGGGCTCCGCCAGAATCCTGGCGGAGCGACTGCTCCAGCGTTTTGAAGTCAGCAAGCGCCTCTATGCACGCTACAACGCACAGGGACGCGCCATCATCGACAGCGGCTACCACAATATCGACAATTACCTCTGCTTCGCCGCGCTATGTGCCGCGATGCGGTGCGCAGACGGTGCACTGCCATTTCTCAACGCCCTGCTCAAGTGCGTTGACACCCTCATTTCCATCCGCGACCGGTTAAACCCAGCGCAACGCGAGCAGCTCGCCTGGCTTGTTGATGCCGAAGCGCACTGGCTGGCACTGCTTGCAGCACGGCTTGGCATCGAAGAGGCACAGGCATGAAAACACTGTCGGACGTGCTCATGATCGCCGCATACTCGGCCCGTTCGCAGGCTTACCTGCAAACCCTGCTGTCCCGTGGCCTGGCTCCGGGACACGTACTGCTGCTGGGAGAAGCTCCGGCGCCAGCAGCCCTTGCGCCAGCGGCAGCCTGGCTGAACGGCATACGGCTTCCCGACCTGGGCGAACCGCTCGCGGCCACACTGGCCGCCGCCGGCATTGCCAGCAGCCACATTGCCGATCGCGACATCAACGCACCGGCCGTACTGGCGGCCATTCGCCAGCAACAGCCCGGACTGATCATTTTTTCCGGTTATGGCGGCCAGATCGTCGGACGGGAACTGATAGGTGCCGGCATTCCCATCCTGCACGTGCACAGCGGCTGGCTGCCCGATTTTCGCGGCAGCACGACCGTTTACTACAGCCTGCTCGAAGAAGGCCGCTGTGCGGCCTCGGCGCTGCTGCTCGATACCGACATCGATACCGGGCCGGTACTGCTGCGCAAGCACTTTCCCGCGCCCCCCCTTGGCACCGATGTCGACCTGCAGTACGACACGGCAATCCGCGCCGAGGTGCTTGCCGACGTCATCGAACACCATGCCTCGACGGGCAGGCTCCCCGACCCGCAGGCACAGCTGGCCGGCGAGGGGAACAGCTACTATGTGATTCACCCGGTGCTCAAGCACCTCGCGCTGCTGAGCCTGCCCGCAGCGGATCAGGCCGAAAACGGCGAGCCGGCAAACTCGTAGCGCTGGCGAGCCTCACCCAGCTGCATGCGCCGCTGCGTCTGCGCCAGGATCTGCGGGCGGCGGCGCAATACCACAAACAGCTTGTCGACATCATGGACAGGCACGAAACAGCGGGTCATCTTGCTGTCCAGCAGCTCAAAGTAGCGCTCGACCACATCGAACTTGCGATCCAGATCGCCATCATCACCGGCGGTACCGGCGCCGGGACCGAACACATTATGGCTCTCGAAGAGCACATGGCCCCCCTCCAGCGTCAGCTGCCACAGCTTGGCGACGAAATCCTCGAAATCCATGGCCAGATTGCCATCAATCGTGCAGTGATTGGCAAAGGACAGAACGACATGGTAGCGCTGACGCGGGCGCCACAGGGCAAAGTCGGCCACCTCGAAGTGAACATTGCGCTGACCCAGCGCCTCACCAGCGACACGACCGATCTCCACCAGATAGGGGTTGTACTCGATCGCATCGACCTGCTGTACGTAGCGCGCCATTTCCAGCGCCATGAAGCCATTGTTGCAGCCGATCTCCAGCACGCTCATGTCCGGCCTGAGCCAGGGCAGGAAGCCATAGGCCTCCAGTCTTTCCTGGGTCGGCTTCGCACCAGCGATGCCCAGCCGTTCATAGCCCTGGTAGGCATAACCGGCCACATAAGGACGCCCCCACTGCTGCGCCTGCATGTCGAGCAGGCCAAAGAGGCGCAGCTGCAGGGGCACCAGCTCCGGTGCAACCAGATGCGTCACCACCAGATCGCGCCAAACATAATAACGGGCTAGGTTCTGGCAATGTTCGCCGGCCGCCAGATCCATCCCCCCCAACTCATCCAGCAGAACGTTAAGCAGGCTGCCGGCTCTGGCACTATCCCCCTGGTCGATCACCCATTTCATGCCTGCGGCTTCGGTATCCGCATGACGGGCGGGACTCCAGGCCCGCTCGGCAAAATGCCGCACCATCGGCACCAGCTCCGGATACTGCCTGCAAGGCAGCGGCCACAGCAGCGGCAACAGGGCCGGCTCCAGCACCGCATGCGCAACAAGCTCGGGCCATATCCGGTCAGCCTCTTCCTGACTGATGGTCGCCAGACGCTGCACGGCAGCACATTCCAGTGCGTCGTTGGAGCGCGGGTAGCGGGCCATGATTGCCCGTACGCGGGCAATGGGAAAATGCAGGGCCATGACAACTCCTTCGGGGATTCAGAGTGCTGAAGCGGGAATCAGCGTGTGGTAGAGCGCCAGATCACCCGGCTCGTCGACTTCGCCCCAGGGGCCGATGACGGCCACGGTGCCGATGCGGATGCCGGCTGCCAGCAGCCGGCGCAGGAGGCTGGTCATGTCCAGCCTGTCGACGTCCGCGTCGCTCAAGCCGGCCAGCAGCGCCTTCACCGCGGCCCAGCCCTGCGGGGTGAACTTGAGCAGGCCCATGTACTGGCCTTCGATCTCATCGACACTTGCGCAACGCTCGCCAATGGTCAGCAGCGCGCCATCCGCAGTGCGGCGGAAGCTCTCGGCATCGGCAAGCGGGTCGGCAAAGCGGCGTGACCACAATTGCAGCCAGGCCGGGTCGTAGCTGATCGCCAGCGGCGAGGCATCACCCGCCAGCGCGCGCACCGTGGTGGCTGTGTAAACGATGTCGCTGTAGCTGACGATGCAGTCGTCCGAGGACAGCCATGCATCCGCCGCCAGCAGCGTGCGCACCATATTGCTTTCGCTCCAGCGCGGGTTTTCAAAATAATGCACCGGCTCGGCAAAGGATTCGGCCAAGTAGCCGCGCACGATCGCGACGTCCTGCACGCCAGCGCCGCGCAGCGCGGCCAGTTGCCAGTCGAGCAGGCGGCGGCCATGCAGGATGTTGAAGCATTTCGGCTGCGCCTCGGTCAGCTCGCGCATGCGGCTGCCGCGGCCGGCGGCCAGAATGATGGCTCGGGTCATGGGTACTCCAGGGAAAACGGATCAATATGGGGCGCGGTCGCGATGAAGTGCGGATTGCGCAACGATGGGGTGTTGTAGCGCAGCGGAACCAGTCCGGGCAGGGCCAGCATCGCACAGCCGCTGGCCAGCAGCAGCGCTTCGCCGGCCGCGGTATCCCACTCGCTGGTCAGGCCAAAGCGCGGGTAGACGTCGAGATCACCTGCGGCGAGCCGGCCGAATTTCAGCGCGGAGCCGACGCTGCGCCGCTCCCGCCAGCCATTCATTTCGACAAAACGGGCGCTCAGTTCGCTGTCGTGATGGCGGCTGGCCGCGCAGACATGGCCGGTGCGCACGCGCGGCAGGGCAAGATCGCGGCGCCCACTCCCCACCTCAAGCCAGGCCTCGCCACCGACCCGGCCCGCATACAATTCGTCGAGCGCCGGCGCGTACAGCACGCCGGCGACGGGCCGGCCGTCCTCGACCAGCGCGATATTGATCGTGAACTCGTCGTTGCGATCAAGGAAGTCACGCGTGCCGTCGAGCGGGTCAACCAGCCAGAAGCGGCGCCAGTCGCGCCGCTCTTCGTAGGGAACGACGGCCTCTTCGGAGAGCAGCGGCCAGTCCGACTGCGCCAGCGCGGCGGCGATGACGGCATGCGCGGCCAGATCGGCAGCGGTCAGCGGCGTGTCATCCGTCTTGTGCTGCACGCGCCAGCACTGCGGATCGCCGTAGATCTCCAGGATGGCGCGGCCCGCCTCGCGCGCCAGCCCGCTCATTTCCTGCAGCAGCTCAGCCAAGCGCGCGCTCCAGCACGACACGATCCAGCGCCGCGAATGGCAACTCACGCTCGGGATGCCACATGATGCCGGTCAGCGGCAGACTGCGGTGACGCACCATTTCGATCACGCCGTCGTCGGCGCGGGCGAGCACGTCAAAGCCCTCCGGAGCAGCAAGCAAACCCCACTCGTGGTAGCTGTTGACCTCATGCCGGCAGCCATCAATCTGCAGCACATGCCGCGTGGCGACATGGCCGGCCACGCGCTGCAATTGCCCGCCCAGCTCGGCCACCATGAACTGCATGCCCCGGCAGATGGCGAACACCGGAATGCCTGTGGACATGGCCCGGGCCAGCAGGCGTCGCTCGGCGGCGTCGCGCTCCGGCGCATCACCGCCCAGCACGGCCAGATCATTGCCACCACTGAGCACGACTGCATGCGGCACACAGAAACCCCATAGCGTATCGATCAGCAACTCATTATTAGGAACGGGTACAGCCAGATACCCTGCCTCAGCAAGCCAGGCAACCAGACGCTGGTCGAGTGCATCACGCCGCTCGCCCAGTTCGGAATGGCAATCGACCCGCTGGCTGAGCAGAACAATCTTCATCGCAGCATCTCGACGCGGCGGTTCGCGCAATCCAGGCGCAGCAGCTCGGCCGCCGCCCATTTGCGATACAGCACCTCGCCCGCGCCAATCACCGCAGGCAGACCGAGCTCGTTGGCGCGAATCGCCATATGCGAGTTGGTGCCGCCATAGGCCGTAATGAAGCCGGCAATCTCGTGCGAAAAGATCCAGTCAAAACCGGGATCGGCGCTCGGTATGGCGACAATGGCGCCGCGCAGCCGCTCGCGATCCTGATAGGACACCACCAGCCCGGTCACCTGGCGGTGCGTGATGAAATTGGGCTCGGTCTGCGGCATGTGAAAGGCCAGCGCGTCATCGGCGCGGGTGATCAGTGGTGGCAGCACGATTTCGCAGCACTCGGCATAGCGGCGCTTGCCCTCGGCAATGCTGGCGGCGATCAGTTCGGCGGGGTCGGCACTCGCCGCATGCAGCTCCTTGATCACCTGGATGTTCGCATAGGCCATGTCGTCGGCCGAAAAACCGAGGCTGTGGCCGTATTCGCGGAACAGCGACAGCGCGTCGGACAGATTGCGCGTGAAAACAAACTTGGCGTACTCGCGCAGCTCGATCCCCGCCTGCAGGAAATCGAAGAGCCCGACCACGTCGTGCGCCAGCCCGTGCTCGGCGAGCAGCTGGCTGATCGCGCGCATCTGCGCCAGCGACAGCGCAAAGCGGCCGTGCTCCTGCCTGGGAGCGGCGGCCGGCTTGCTCCAGTCGAAGTACAGATCCGGCGCCTCGTCGTAGCGCGGCGACAGGATGTCGTAGGTACCCGGACGCAGGTGGCCGTAGCGCGCCAGGAAGGTCGTGCGATCGAGCTGGGCCAGATCGCGTGTCATCTGCCCGCTGACGGTATTGAGGCCATTGAGGAAGGCGTCGTAATCGGCGTGGTCGAGCACGCCGACGCCAACCAGCGAGCGCAGCAACTGCACGGCAATGAAGCCGGCGCGCGCCAGCCCGGCAAAGGGCAGCGTGCCGTAGCGGCGGCAGTCTTCCAGCAGCCAGTAGATGCGCGTCACCGGGTCGGTGTCGGCGCTCAGTATCGTTTCGCGGCGCTTCACCAGCACGTCGAGCTTGTCGCGGTCGGTGCGCCACAGGCCCGTTTCGTTGTCGACGATGCGGTTGGTCAGCGCGCGCAGGCTGTCGGCCAGCCGCTCGCACTCGGCCGCGGTGAAACCGGCTTCTTCGAGTTTTTTCAGCCTTTGCGGCAAATCGAGCGTGTAGCAGGAAAAAACAATCTCGAACTCGACCTTGTCGTGCAGGTTCGGCGCGGCCAGCAGGCGGTCGATGTAGTAATTGACCAGCTTGTCGGCCAGCGCCCCTTCGATGTCGCGCGGAATGAAGGAATTGAAGCTCACGCGCACGTCGATGTAGGGCAGGCCATGGAAATGCAGCATCAGCGGAAAGCTGCGCAGATTGCGGTAGCCGTAGTTGTTGCGCTGGTAGGCCCAGATCATGTCGGTGACCAGCTCGCGGTACAGCGACAGCGCCAGGGGCTTCGGGCGTATGCCGATGATTTCGGCGGGGTTCCAGTCCGGCATCACGCCGAACACCGTGCGCTCGCCGCACAGGAAGGGTTGCGGCCGCAGTCCCTGCGCGATGCGCTCGCGGATCAGGCCGACACGCCGCCAGTGCGCATCGGCGTCGACGGCAGCGGCCGTCACGATCAGCGGGCGCACCTGCAGCAGATAGAGCACATCATCGGCGCCCAGCGCGAATTCGATATCGATGGCCGCCCGGCCAAACAGGGCCTGCAGCTCACCCAGCAGCGCAGCGACACGATCAAGCGGCGCCGGCAGCGTCATGGCCTGGTGGTGCGCGTAGAAGGTGCGCAGCTCGTTCGAGCGTCCGGACGTGACACTGTCGGTCGCGCCCGAGCTGTCGTCGTAATTGATCACGAAGTACGGCGCGTTCGACGTCGGATCGACGCCGAAGCCGACGCCAGCGCAGCGCACGCCTTCCAGCATGGGCTGGACAAAGACTTCGTCGGCATCCGCCGCGGCGGCTCCGCCCATCGACGCAATCACCGCCTCGATGGCGTCGGCCAAGGCCGCAGGCGCAACATGCAGACGGGAATCAAAGAGGCCGGCGGCCGAGGCATGCTCGGCATCCTCGCGGCGGCTGCTGCTGCGTACGGCCATCAGCGGCCAGGCGCGCGCCAGCAGCGTCGTCAGCAGTGCGGCCGGACGGCTGCGCCAGTCGGCGACCGTGAAGGATTCCTGCGGCAAGACACTTGCCGATTGCAGGCGGCCTTGCAGCAAGGCCAGCGTGCCCGCCTTGCTGCCAAATTCGAGAACTCTCACCGTGCGGGCCTCTCCGTGCAGGCATGTGTGGATCACAGGCCGCCGCCGGCGCCAGGACGCAAGCAGGGCCGAAAGCCAGCAGCGGCGCGGCTTTCATCGTCAAAAAGGGTATTGCAAAAGCAGGACAGGAGCAAGGCTGGCGCCGCTTCGGCGCTGCCGTCGCCACACCCGCCAAAAAACCGAGGGCGACCCGATGGCCGCCCCCCCTGTCCTGCACCATCGACCGCGGCTGGCCGCAGCCCGCTCAGCGCGGGCAGGTGGCCTTCAGGTATGCGGCAAACTCCTCGCCGACTTCCGGATGCTTGCAGCCCAGCTCGACGGTTGCCTTCAGGTAGCCGAGCTTGGAGCCGCAGTCATAGCGCACGCCCTGCAGCTGGTGCGCGAGGATGTGCTGTTCCTGCATCAGCGCGAAAATGCCGTCGGTGAGCTGGATCTCGCCGCCCTTGCCCGGCTGCACGTGCTGCAGATGGTGGAAGATGCGCGGCGTGAGGATGTAGCGGCCGACCACGGCCAGATTGGACGGCGCCTCCTCGGGCTTGGGCTTTTCGACGATGTTGTTGATGCGCAGCCGCCCGGCCGGCGCGTCCTGCACCTCGACGATGCCGTAGGAGCCGGTTTCTTCCTTCGCCACCTGCTCGACGCCGAGCACCGAGCAATGCGTGTCGTTGAAGACATCGACCATGTATTTCATTTCCGGGCCGTCGATCAGGTCGTCGGCCAGGATCACCGCGAAGGGCTCGTCGCCGACCACGGGCTTGGCGCACAGCACGGCGTGGCCCAGGCCCAGCGCTTCGGGCTGACGGATGTAGATGCAGGTCACCGATTTCGGGATGATGCCGCGCAGAATCTCCAGCAGCTTGTCCTTGCCCTTGGCTTCCAGCTCGTTTTCCAGCTCGTAGGCCTTGTCGAAGTGGTCCTCGATGCTGCGCTTGTTGCGCCCGGTGATGAAGACCATCTCGGTGATGCCGGCCGCCAGCGCTTCCTCGACGGCGTACTGGATCAGCGGCTTGTCGACCACCGGCATCATTTCCTTGGGGCTGGCCTTGGTGGCGGGCAGGAAACGCGTGCCCATGCCGGCAACGGGGAATACGGCCTTGCGAACCTTTTGCATGCTGCTGTCCTCAACATTCGAGCGGGGGAGATGGGAAGAATTGCTAAGCAAACCCAGCCTGAGCGCCGCACCCAGCACCTGGTCGGCCTGGCGCTGCGGCAGCTCGTCGGGCCACTGCGACACGGCGGAACGCCCCAGACCCAGCGCCTCGGCGAGGCGGGTCTGGTTGCCGAACAGTTGCAGGGCTTCGGATTTGCGCATGCGCGGATGTTCAACCCGTTAAACAGCAAAGTCAACAGGGTGAACCGGGTTTTTGATGTTCAATTAAATGAACAAACCCCGGAAAAAAATCCGACACGCCATATACCATTACACCCATCGAGCCACAACCATTCATGGAAGAGGATCAAGAAGACATACCCAGCAAGTCACGCAAACCCGCCTCGTCGAGCACCGTCACGCCAAGCTGCTCGGCCTTGGCCAGCTTGCTGCCGGCGGCCTCGCCGGCGACCACATAGTCGGTCTTTTTCGAGACACTGCCGCTGACCTTGCCGCCGGCCGCCTCGATCAGCGCCTGCGCTTCGTCGCGGCTCAGCCCCGGCAGCGTGCCGGTCAGCACCAGCGTCTTGCCGCTGAGCACGCCCTCGGGCAGGACAGCCGCTTCGGGCAGTTGCGCCAGCAGCTCCGCGCACAGGGCATCGAGCAGCTCAAGCGCGCCGCCATGCTCGTCCAGCCAGCCGCGCAAGGCCTGCGCGCCATCGGCTGTCAGGCCGGCATCCTGCAGGCGCCCGGCACTGAAGTCGCGCAAAGCGGCAAGACGACCGTCCGGCAGCGCCTGCGCCAGCGCGGCGGCGCGCGCGGCGGTGAGCTTGGGCACATCGAGCGCGGCCAGCAGCTTTTCCGGGGTCAGCTCGGCGCGCAGCGCCGGATTGGGCGCCTTCTCGCCCTGCGGCGCCACGCCGAGCGCCAGCAAGTCGTCGATCACCTGCTGGTTGTGCGATTCGCTGAAAAAATCGGCGATGGCCACCGCCACCGTCGCGCCGACATCGGGCAAGAGGCGCAAGAGCGGCGCCGGCGCGCGGCGGATCAGCGCCAGATTGCCCAGCCAGTCGGCCAGCGTCTTGGCCGTTGATTCGCCGACATGGCGGATGCCCAGCGCAAAAAGGAAGCGGTTCAGCGGCGGCGTCTTGCTGGCGGCGATGCCGGCGAGCAGGTTTTCCGCCCACTTCGTCGTCACCTGCCCGGCCTTCACCGTTTCCGGCACCGTGCCGTCGCGCTCGTCGGCCTGCCGCTTCATTTCCAGAAAATCGTCGAGGCTCAGCCGGTAGAGATCGGCCAGCGTCTTCACGTAATCGAGCTCGACCAGATTGTCGATGTAGCGCTCGCCCAGGCCTTCAATGTCCATCATGCGGCGGCCGGCGAAGTGGCGCACGGCCTCCTTGCGCTGCGCCGAGCAGAACAGCCCGCCCGAGCAGCGCGTCACCGCCTCGCCCTCTTCGCGGATCACGTGCGAGCCGCACACCGGGCAGGCATCGGGCAGGCGATAACGCGGGTATTGCTCTACAGCCCTTGTATCAAATAGGTCAGCACCGGATACCTCAAGCATCGGCCGGCGCTCCAGCACCACGCCCACCACCTCGGGAATCACATCGCCGGCGCGGCGCACGATCACCGTGTCGCCGACGCGCACATCCTTGCGGTCGACCTCGTCCTGGTTGTGCAGCGTGGCGTTGGTGACCGTCACACCGCCGACGAAGACCGGCGCAAGCCGCGCGACCGGCGTCAGCGCGCCGGTGCGGCCGACCTGCACGTCGATCGCCTCGACCGTGGTCAGCGCCTCCTGCGCCGGGTATTTGTGCGCGACGGCCCAGCGCGGCTCGCGCGTGCGAAAGCCCAGTTGCGCCTGCAGCGCCAGCGCATTGACCTTGTAGACGACACCATCGATGTCGAAGGGCAGCGTCTCGCGCAGCGCAGCCACCTTGTCGTGAAACGCGGCAAGGCCCGCGCGCCCCTGCACCACTGCGCGCACGTCGCAGACCGGAAAGCCGAAATCCGCGAGCGCATCGAGAATACCGGCATGTGTATCGGGCTGATTGCTCCAGCTCTCAATGGCTCCAAGTCCATACCCGAAGAAAGACAGCGGCCGCTGCGCGGTCATCGCGGGATCAAGCTGGCGCACAGCGCCAGCGGCGGTATTGCGCGGGTTGACGTAGGTTTTCTCGCCCTTTGCCAGCTGGCGCGCGTTCAGCGCCGCGAAATCGTCGCGGCGCATGTACACCTCGCCGCGCACCTCCAGCACCGCGGGCGCGACGCCATTGAGGCGCAGCGGAATCTGGCCGATGGTGCGGATGTTCTGCGTCACATCCTCACCCGTCGCGCCGTCGCCGCGCGTTGCGGCCTGCACCAGCACGCCGTTTTCATAGCGCAGCGAGATCGCCAGGCCGTCGAACTTCAGCTCGCAGGCGTACTCGACTGGCGGATCCAGCGGCAAGAGATCCAGCTCGCGGCGCACGCTGGCGTCAAACGCCTCGGCGCCGGCGGCGGTGACGTCGGTTTCGGTGCGGATCGACAGCATGGGCACGACATGCGTCACCGGCTCGAAGTGCGGCAAGGGCTTGCCACCGACGCGCAGGGTGGGCGAATCGGTGGTTTTCAGCTGCGGATATGCGCTTTCCAGCGCCTCCAGCTCCTGAAACAGCCGGTCGTACTCGGCATCGGGAACGCTGGGGGCATCCAGCACGTAATACTCGTGCGCATAGCGGTTCAGCAACTCTCGCAACTGGGGGGCGCGCAGCTCGGCTGCACGGGCAAGTTCGGCGGAGGTCGGTTCAGACACGGCAGGCTCCAAAGCAAACGCCGCTGATCACAGCGGCGTCCGGCATTTCAATTCTTGCAAAGAACATTCTCGGCAAAAAAACCTATTGAACCACAGAGACACAGAGGGCACAGAGAAGGCAAAACCCTGAGAAAGACAGAAGAGTTGTTCCTGCTTTTCTCTGTGATCTCTGTGACTCTGTGGCGAAACCCCTCTTGAACCACAGAGACACAGAGGACACAGAGAAGGCAAACCCTGAGAAAGACTAGAGAGTTGTTCCTGTTTTTCTCTGTGATCTCTGTGCCTCTGTGGTGGATTCGGGTTTTGCTGAAGCGTTTTGCCAATCGGCTTGCAATTTGCGATCAGATTCAGAAAAACGTTCAGGCAAACAGGCGCAGCGCCGCCATCGACCCCGGCGCGATGCCGCGATCATCCATGCGGGCGTAAATGCCGGCCAGCTGCTTGCTGATGCTGGCAATGCTGGACTGCGTCAGCGGCTTGCCGTTGTCATCGACCAGATTGCCGCCGACCGACGCCGACAGGTTCAGCGCGAATTCGCTGAGGTGGTCGAACACGGCCAGGCCGCCCGCCACACGCGGCACATCGAACAGCAGCGTCAGCGCCGTCGAGGTCATGCCCAGCGGGGTCTGGTCCTGATTGGCCAGCGTGAACAGCGTCTTGCCCGAATCGCTGCGGTAATGGAAAGCGCCATCGCCGCCACGCACCATGCCGGCCTGCTCGGCCAGCAGGCGCACCTTTTCCAGCGGGAAGGGGCGATCGACGGCAAGGATGTTCAGGCCGATCAGCACGTCGACGCTGGCGCAGAATTCGTCGAGATCCTGTGCGGCAGCCAGCTTGGCGCTGCGCTGCGGGTAGGAGACGCTGGCCTCGATGCTGTCGGCAAACTGCTGCACACCCATGGTGAAGGCATTGAGCTGCTCGGGGGTCACCGGCCCCTGACGGTCGGCCAGCTGCAGGCCCACGCGCAGCTCGGTGTAGCGGCTGCGGCTGGTGGACTGCACAAGCTCCCAGTGATCCTGCAGCGTGCGGCCGATCACCTGCACGCGCTTGGCGGCGGGGAACGGCGGCACTTCACCGGCGACAACCGGCTCGCCGGCATGGATTTCGGCCACGAAGTCCAGCGCCGGGTCAAGCAGGCTGCTGGCCAGCTCTTCGCGGTCGCCGTCGACCTCGGACTGGGCGGTCGTGGTAGTCGGCGTGCGTGGCGCAGCGGGCGCACGCGGCGGCTCGACTGCCACGCGCGCCGCCATGGCTGGCGGCAGCGGCGGGATGTCGTCATCGTCCGGCAGTGCTGCATCATCATTGAATGCGGCAGGCTGCAGGCGCGGCTCCTTGCGCGGCGCCGCTTCGTGCGCGGCATCCATCTGCGGCTCGACGCGCAGGCTCTCGCCCTGGCGCACGACGTTTTTCGGCGCATCCATCAGCACATCGGGCTGATTGCGGGCAAAGGCCTTGCCGGCTTCGCGGCGGTAGCGGTATTCCTGCCACCAGTTGAAGGCATAAACGGCTGCGACAATCGCGCCGCCAACAATCAGCGATCCCAGTTGCAAATCGGTCATATCAGATAGGGCGTTTCGGTCTTGTCATCAATTCGCTGCCGGCGGGGTTGCCGGCAACGCGTTCCATCCGTGGGGCATGCTGCCCTCTCATCATCCGGCTCAGGCGGGCGCGGCATCGCGCATCGACAGCGCGGCGGCAATATCCACCGCCACCACCCGCGAGACGCCCTGCTCCTGCATCGTCACGCCAACCAGCTGCTCGGCCATTTCCATGGCCAGCCGGTTATGGCTGATGAAGAGGAACTGCGTGCGTTCGGCCATCTTTTTGACCAGATCGCAAAAACGCAGTGTATTCGCGTCGTCCAGCGGGGCGTCCACCTCGTCCAGCAGGCAGAACGGCGCCGGATTGAGCCGGAACAGCGAGAATACCAGACTTAGCGCCGTAAGTGCTTTCTCGCCGCCGGACAAGAGGTGGATCGTGGCGTTCTTTTTTCCCGGCGGCTGCGCCATGATCTGCAGGCCGGCGTCGAGGATTTCCTCGCCGGTCAGCGCCAGCTCGGCATGCCCGCCGCCGAACAGCATGGGAAACAGCTCGCCCAGATTGGCGTTCACCGTGTCATAGGTCGACTGCAGCAAGGCGCGCGTTTCGCGGTCGATGCGCCGGATGGCATTTTCCAGCGTTTCCATCGCGGCATAGAGGTCTGCGCTTTGCGCCTGCAGATAGCCCTCACGCTCGCGCGCGGCCTCCAGTTCGGCCAGCGCGGCCAGATTCACCGCACCCAGCGCGGTGACCGCCTGCGTGAGCTTGCCGATTTCGCTGACCAGCCCGCCGACCTTCATGCCCGGTTCCAGTTTCTGCTGCAGGGCGGCCTCGTCGGCCTCGGCTTCAGCCAACTCCTGGGCAAAACGCTCAAGTGCCAGCCGCGCCTCCTGCTCGGCCAGCCGTGCCGTACTGACCTGCTCGCGCGCCGGCTCCAGCGTGGCGTCGAGCAGCTGCTTGGCGGCTTCTTCCTCGCGCAGCTTTTGCGCGATGCCGTTCAGCGCATCGCGGGCGTCAGCGAGCAGACGCTCCTTCTCGGCGCGCACATTCACCGCTTCCTGAAAGCCGACATCAAACTCACCCTCGTCGATGCCGGACAACTCCTCCAGCAGCAGCGCCAGCCGCTCCGCCAGCTCGTCCTGCTGCTGCTGCAGATCGTCGCGGCGGCGCGACTGCTCGGCCAGGCGCTGCGCAGCGGCCTGCACGGCAAAGCGCGCCTCCTGCGCGCGGCGGTCGGCGTCGCGCAGCTGGCTGCGCAGCAGCGTCAGCGCGGTTTCGCTCTCCACCCGATCCAGCTTGAGCGTTTCCAGCTCTTCGTCCAGCGGCGCCAGCGCGGCTTCGTGCAGCACCACTTCGTCCTCGCAAGCGCGCAGGGCAGCCTCTTCCTCGTCCAGCTGGGCGCGCAGCTGGCGCAATTCCTGCTGCAGGGCCTGCTGGCGGCTGGCCAGCTGGCGACGGGCCTCATCGCGGCGGGCGGCCTCGCGTTCAGCGTCGGCCAGCTCGCGGCGCGTCTGCTGTTCGCGACTGCGCCACGCGGCGAGCGCCTGCTCGCCGGCATCGAGCGCCACAATCGTGGCATTCAGGCGCACGGCAGCTTCGGCCTGCGTGTCCGCAGCCTGCGCCAGCGCCGCATCCAGCTGCGCCAGCTCCTGCTGGCGCGCGACCAGCCCGCCCGCCTCGCCGCTGGCGGCATGGGCGGCCAGGGCATGGCGGCTCAGCAGGTGGCCTTCCGGCGTCACCAGCAGGTGCCCGGCGGCCAGGCCCTCCTGCCGCGCCAGCGCCGCGTCCAGCGAATCCGCCAGATACACGCCGGCCAGCCAGTCATCCAGCACGGCGGACAAGGCGGCATCGGCGTGAATCTGCGTGCGCAGGGGACGCAAGCCCGCCAGCGCCGGCAGCACGTCACCGGCAGCACTGCGTGCCTGCCAGAGGCAGGCTGAAACGGGGGGTATATGGCCGTAACCATTTACCTCAATTGCCTGCAGGCGCATACCCAGCACCGCTTCCACGGCTTTTTCAGAACCGGCGGCCACCTGCAGGCGGGTAAAGAGCGCGGGGGCATCGGCAAGGCCTTGCGCGGCCAGCCAGTCCTGGAGCGCTTGTGCACCGCCCACCTGTTGCAGGCTGGCCAGCGCCTCGTGCCGGGCGCGCAATTGCGCCTCGGCCAGGGTGGCCTCGTCATGCCGGGCGCGGGCCGCCTGCCACTCGGCCTTGACGGCCTGCAGGGCAGCTTCGGCATCCTGTAGCGCCAGCACGGTCTCTTCCTGCGCCATGCGGCGCGCGGCCAGCTCGATCTCGTCGTCGCCGTCGTCTGCCGGGACGGCAAAGCGCGCCTGCTCGGCCGTCAGCCGGGTCAGGCGTTCGCGCAACTGTTCGCGCTGGCGGGCATGATTCTGCGCCTGCTGGCGAGCCAGCTGCGCGGCGGCGCGCGCCTGGGCATGCCGGTCGCGCACGGCCTGAAAGCGGCCGTCCATCTCCTGCTGCGCGCTTTCCAGCTCGGGCAGGCGCAGCTGCAGCTCTTCGGCGGCCATGGCGGTTTCTTCGGCCTGCAGGGCGGCCTCTTCACTGCGCTGCTGCCAGTCTTCGCCTTCCTGCTCAAGCTGGCGCAGGCTGTCGCTCAGCCGCGCCAGGCCATCGCGCGCGGATTGCGCGTCCTGCGTGAGCCGCTGGCGATTCTGCCGCAAGTGCTGCAACTGGGCTTCCAGGCGCGCGACGACGGCATTGGCGTCATAGAGATGGCCCTGGGCGTGATGCACGGCGTCGCTGGCGTGAAAATGCGCCTCGCGCAGCGTTTCCAGCGCCGCCTCGTGGCCGCGCAAGTCCGCCAGCCGCGCGTCCAGCGCCGTCTGCGCGGCATCGATGGCCAGCCTGGCGGCCTCGGCCTCGCGCGCGGCGTCGAGCTTTCTGAGCAGCGCCAGCAGGTTCTGCTTTTCGGTAATGGCCTCGCGCAGGCTCTGGTAGCGCCCGGCGACCTCGGCCTGGGCGGCAAGCTTGTCGAGCTGGCGCTCCAGCTCTTGGCGGATGTCCTCGACGCGCGCCAGATTGTCACGCGTGTCAGCCAGCCGCGATTCGGTTTCGCGGCGGCGTTCCTTGTACTTCGATACGCCGGCGGCCTCTTCGAGGAAGTGGCGCAGCTCTTCGGGGCTGGATTCGATGATGCGGTTGATCATCCCCTGCCCGATGATCGCGTAGCCGCCCTTGCCCACGCCGGTGCCGAGAAAGAGATCGGTGATGTCGCGGCGACGCACCGCCTGGTTGTTGATGTAGTAGCTGGATTCGCCCTGGCGCGTCAGCACGCGCTTGATGCTGATTTCCGCAAACTGGCCCCACTGGCTTTGCAGTGCGCCGGCCGAATTGTCGAACACCAGCTCGACCGAGGCGCGGCTCACCGGTTTTCTGCTGGTCGAGCCGTTGAAGATCACGTCCTGCATCGATTCGCCGCGCAACTGCTTGGCGCTCGACTCGCCCAGTACCCAGCGCACGGCATCGATCACATTGGACTTGCCGCAGCCGTTCGGCCCGCACACGGCCACCAGCTGCCCCGGCACGGCAATGCTCGTGGGGTCGACGAAGGACTTGAAACCGGCCAGCTTGATGTGGGAAAGGCGCACGGCGACTCGGGGAAAATGCGGTGCGCCGATTGTACCGGAGGCCCGGCCCGCCATGCACGAAAGCGGGCGGCCCGGGGTAGTGGCGTGCGGTGCGCCAGGGAAAAATCAAAATTCAACGCAGTGATGCAAAGACGCGGAGAAAAACCAGCGCCTGTTTACTTTCCGCTGCGTCGCTGCATTGATTGTTTTTCGGTATTTGCTGTTGAAGTGAACAGCAGTAAGGCGCTTACTTCTCGATGCGCGTGAGCTTGTTGCCCTGCAGGCCCAGCCCCGCCATCAGGCCCTTCTGGCTGAAAATGAAGGCATAGATGTCGTCCTTCATCGTCGTCGTGGTTTTCTGCTTGGCCATCCCTTCGTCGACCAGCACCACGCTGGGGCCCACGCCGATCTCGAAGCCTTCCGCCGTGTCCAGCGCCGCCAGCGCGGCTTCGCTCATGAAATACATCGCATAGCCGTATTTCTGCACGCCAATCTGCAGGCCATAGGATGCGCCGGCATTGCTGTAATAACCGGCCACCTTGCCATTGCGCCACAGCACACCCTCGCCATATTGCCCGCCAACACCGACACCGGCCTTCTTGATCGACGGGAATACCAGCACCGCCACGGCGTTTGCTTTCAGCGCCCTGGCGGCTGGCGCGGTGGCCTCCAGTTGCTGCAGGGCGGCTTTCGACGTGCGCTCCAGCTCGGCCTTGCTCGGGCCAAGCTCGCGGGCCTGGGCGCTGGCCAGCAGAACGGCCGGCATGAGCGCGGCCAGCAACAGGGTTTTCAGGGACAGGACGGACATGGCGACTCCTCGGGAGGCAATAATTGAAAGACAAGCGCCTGAGTTATAGCCTGCGCGCGGCATTCCGTATCCGTCAAGCGGGCAGTAGCCAGCCGAAACGCGCGGCATCCCTGCCCCTGCCTACTCCTCAAGCAGGCTGCGCAGCATCCAGGCGGTCTTTTCGTGGACTTCCAGCCTTTGCGTGACGATGTCGGCCGTGGGCTGGTCGTTGGCCGCCTCGACCAGCGGATACAGGCTGCGAGCGGTGCGGGCCGTGGCTTCCTGCGCGGCGACCAGATGGCGCACCATGTCGGTGGCGCGCGGCACCCCCTCCACTTCCTTGATCGAGGCCAGCTTGACGAACTCCTTGTACGTTCCGGGGGCCGGCTCGCCCAGCGCGCGGATGCGCTCGGCGATCACATCGAGCGCAGTCCACTGCTCGGTGTACTGCGCCATGAACATGGTGTGCAGACTGTTGAACTGCGGGCCGGTGACGTTCCAGTGGAAGTTGTGCGTCATCAGGTAGAGGGTGTAGCTGTCGGCGAGCAGCCGGGACAGGCCGGCGGCAATCGCCTTGCGGTCCTGCTCGGTAATGCCGATGTCGATTTGCGGTGCCTTGCTTTTAGCCATGGTGCGATCTCCTGTGTGGGTCAAGCTAGGTTCTGTTGACGTTTTGTTTGCGCTGCCCGTTTTAGTCATTCTATGCGAGGGCTTTGCAACGCAGGGTCAGGCCAAAAACAGCCAAACCGGCTTTTTGATAACACATCCGGCTGGGCGCTTTTTGCGCCGACTCTGCGTTGTTGCTTCGCTGACATAAGCCGTTATGCGGCGCTCACAACGCCTTGATTCGGCGCAAAAATCGCTCCAGCGGGAACGCAAACAAAACGTCAACAGAACCTAGGACGCTCACTGCCAGCCCAGCAGGCAGTCGAGCAATTCGTTGAGCATGGGTAGCATGGTTTTCTCCGGTCATGGGCTGATGGGCTGCACACTTGGCGCATGACCAAAGTTAAATCCAATGATAAATTGATTTCAAATAGTTATTATTGATGATCATCAAGCAGACGGGCTATGACCATTCGCCTGCCCTGCAACAACCGGGCAGGACAGGCTTTCTCGGGCGCGCCGGCAAGTGCATGATGCCGCGATGACCCGCCAGCCCGCCCGCCGCATTGCGCTGATCCTTACCGAATTTCCGCCCGCCTTTGGCGGCATGCAGACCCACGCCGTCGCGCTGGCGCAAAGCCTCCTGCACGAAGGCTGCACGCTGGCCGTCTACACCTACCGGCAGGACCAGCCCGGGCTGGCCGCCGCTGCCGCCGCCTTCGATGCGCAGTGCGGCTATCCGGTGCACCGCGTGCTCAGCCGCATCGGGCACTGGCACAACCACCGGCTGCTGTGCCGCCTGCTGCGCGATTTCAGCCCGGAGCTGATCTATGCCTCGAATGTGTATTACGGCCAGCTTGCCGATGCGCTGGGCCTGCCGGTTGTCTGCCGCTCGGTCGGCAACGACGTGCAACGTCCCTGGATCAGCTACCCGTGGCGGGCGGGCAGCACCCTGCTCAGTCACCCGCTGCTGGAGGGGCCGCTGCACCGGCTCTACCGCCGTTGTCAGGCGCCGGAATGGCTGGAGGCGCTGCTGCGGCACAGCCGCCAGCGCCTGATGCAGACCTGCGCCCGCGCCAACCGGCTGATCCTGGCCAATAGCGACTACACGCGCGGCCTGCTGCAGGCGCAGGGGGTGGCCGAACACGCCATCCGCACGCTGCCCGGCGGCGTTGATCACGCACGTTTTGCCCGGGCCGAAGCCACAGCGGCAGCCCTGCGCGCGCGACTGGGCCTGCCGGCCGACGCCTACCTGCTGCTGACCGCCTGCCGGCTGGTGGCCAAGAAGGGCATCGATTTCCTGCTGCAGGCGCTGCCGGCCCTGCGCCGCATCGAGCCGCGCCTGCACCTGCTGGTGGTCGGCGACGGGCGCGAGCGGCGGCGCTGCGAGGCACTGGTGGCCACGCTGGATCTGCAGGCGGCCGTGCGTTTTGCCGGGCGCGTGCCCCAGGAGGAAATCCAGCACTATTTCGCCGCCAGCGACTGCTTCATTCTGGCCAGCCGCATCAGCATCAACCGCATCAGCGGCCTGGCCGACGCCGAAACCATGGGCCGCGTGCTGTGCGAAGCCAATGCCGCCGGCCTGCCCGTGCTCGCCAGCCGCAGCGGCGGCATCCCGAGCGTGATCCGCCACGATGACAATGGCCTGCTCTTTGCCAGCGACGATGCCGCCGACCTGCTCGCCCAGTTCAGCCGCCTGCATGGCGATGCGGACTTGCGCGCGCGCCTGGTCGCCCGCGGCCGGCAACGCTCGCGCGAGGAATTCGACTGGCCGGTCATCCTGGCCGCGCATCATCGCGCCTTCGCCGAAGTGCTGGCTTCCCGCGCCACTGCTGCCAAGCCGGAACTCACCCTGAATGCCACACCCCAGGGTATACAGCCATAGCCATTTCCTGAAAAAGGCCACACGCCAATACACACCAGCGTATCAGGAATGAATGGCGAAATTGGCAACACCCCGTCAGCCCAAAGACAGCCCAGCCCTTCCGGCCCGGCCTGCGACTGGCTATGCTGCGACCACCCTGCCCCGACAACGGAGACCCCCCATGGCCCTGGCCCACGTTTACCTTGCCCCCGGTTTTGAAGAAGTCGAACTGATCACGATTGTCGACGTGCTGCGCCGCGGCGGTGTCGATACCCGTCTCGTTGCGCTCGACGAAGCCGAGGCGCACACCGGCGCGCACGGCATCACCGTGGCCGCCGACCTGCCCTTCAGCACGGCCGCGAACGCCGCACCGGACCTGATCGTGCTGCCCGGCGGCGGCCCCGGCACGCAGGCGCTGCTGGTCAGCGTGGCGCTGCACGAACGCCTGCGCGCCCAGCACGCGGCCGGCCGCCGCGTCGCCGCCATCTGCGCCGCCCCGATGGTGCTCGCGCAAGCCGGCCTGCTGAACGGGATCGACGCCTGCTGCTATCCCGGCTGCGAAGGCGCTCTCGTTGACGGCGGCGCCACCGTCAGCGCCTACAACGTCGTCGAAGCCGGCGCCATCACCACCTCGCGCGGCCCGGCCACGGCGGCGAGCTTTGCGCTGACGCTCTTGCAGCAGCTCACCGACGCCGCCACCGCGCAGCAGGTCGGCCGGGCGATGCTCTATCTGTGAGGCAAACCATAATAGGAAGATACTCCCCTCAATACTCAGCACCGCTTCGTCAACAACAACAGCGAGGCAGTGCATTTTCTGTGATCTCTGCATTAGGCAATTAAGGCACCCAGGTTAGGCGAACAGTATCTCCACCCAGTTCCGGCGAGAGGCGATGACATCTTCAGAAAACACTTTATTCACACTGGCGGAGTTGTTCCACCGCTTGCAAGGCATAGTCATTCTGCAACAGGAGACTGTGTCAGATGCGCATGCGTGGCTGATCTTCCGCGTTGAACAATTCGAATCCCTGGCCGCGATCACCTACTGCGCAGACGGGGCTAATCTGCCGTTGGATATGTGGTCGGCAGCACCACCAAGGCCCTTTGTTGAACAGGGCAACCCTGCTCACCTATTGTTTCGACTCAACGCCGTAGCTACAGATGATGAGGGCGCCAGCTGCCTACCAAAGTTGCAGTTGTTTGGCTGCTTCATGGTCTGGTATCTGCACGGGATGAAACGGATGACAGCCGTGGAGGCAAATACCCTGCTCGCAGAATGGAATGGGAGGCTAGTTGCTGACTGATTCGCTGAAATTCACAGGAAAGAGGCAAAGCATCTTTGCGCTTTCCGCCACGTAAAGGTGCTGCGCGGCACCGCAAGACTGAGCCACAAAGCGCCATAACACAGGCACGTCAGATACATTCGCACAAATCACCCATCCACCACCGGCAGCGGCGGCAGGCCGTGGCGGGCGCGGGCGCGGTTGCAGGCGCTGGCGAAATTGCCGATTTCGGCCAGCGGCGCGAATTCGCGGCACGGCGAGGGGCGCTCGCTGTAGATGCCGCACCAGACCTTCTCGCCGATGGTGCCGCACAGTGCCAGGCAGCGCGGGCTGGCGTAGTCAGTGCCTTTCAGCCGCGCGTGGTCATGGCCCTCGCGGTCGGCCAGGCCGTCGGGCACGCGCCCGCCCTCGCTGTCCAGCTCGGAGGCGTGAAAGGTGACGCGAAACGCGGCGCAACAGGCGCCGCAGCTCAGGCAGGGATTGTCCATGCGGTTCTCGAAGTGGGATGGCAGTTCCTGATTAGCAAGACTTCTCAGCAAAACCCAAATCAACCACAGAGACACAGAGTACACAGAGAAAAACCGGAGCACGTCCAGGCAATTCTCAGGGTTTTGCTTCCTCTGTGCCCTCTGTGTCTCTGTGGTTCAATAGGTTTTGTGGTTTGCTGAGAAGGGTTTCTAATCAGGTGGCGGTTTGCGCGTGGCTTTTACCGCTTTCCTTGCGTCTTGCCAAGCCAGCGCGATAAGCGGGTGCTAAAATCGGAACCCGGATCATCTCTGACGCTCACTGCCATGCTGAAACGCCCCCGCACACCCCGCCGCTCCCGCCGCACCGCCGATGTGGACGAACTGCTGCGCCTTGCCGCCGGACTGGCTGCGTCCTGCACGCGCGCCGAGGACGAATTCTGGCAGGAAGCACTGGCCGAGGTGGTGGGCAATCTGCTGGCCGACGGCGAGGAAGACACCCTCAATGCCGCGCTCGACGGTCTGGCGCAAGCCGACGGCGAGGCCTGGAACGAGCTGGCCAACGAGATCGAAACGGCCTGCGAATCAACCCAGCTCAGCGTCGACGGTCAGCCCTGGCAGGTGGTGCTGGTGGCCGCGCCCTTGCTGAGCTGGTCGCGCTATGCGATTCCCAGCGGCGCGCTGGGCGCCTCGCTGCTGCAAACACTGCGCGTACAGCTGGGCGCGCATGTGCTGGCGCACAACGTGAAGTTCGCGATGATCGATTACCTGTTCAGCCCGGATCAGCTCCCGCAGGGCTTTTCACCCACTTACCAGCTGCTGCAGGAGCTGGCGCCGCTGGCGCCGCAGAACGGCACGCTGTCGCTGGCCGGGCTGGCGCTGCCGGAAACCACGCCCTTTCTGTCGGACGTGCGCTATGTGCTGCTGGCCGTGGCCGCGCCGCTGGGGAGCCCGCTGTTCCGCTGGCAGGAAGAAGACGGCGAGCGCCGCGAGGCCGAGCAGCAATGGCAGAAACAGGGCGCCAGCGCGCTGACGCCGGTGTTTGCCGGCTGCGCGATGGAGGCCCTGCTGCCGCAGGCGTATTTCGCCGCCTGGCGTTCGGCCGACCGCGCTGCGCGCGCCTATTCGGTGCGCGCCACCGTGGCCTTCCTGCAGCTGACGCTGAACCTGGAAGCCCGGCAGATCAGCGCGGCCATCGCCGCCTGCCACAAGCACAAGCTGGAGGAATACCGCATCGGCTTCATGCTGGATCGCGGCAATGAAGTCGTGCATGGCGTGGTCTGGCCGCTGCTGGACGGCGAGGACGAGCATACCGACTGTCTGGCCGATATCGAGACGGTGCTGCGCGAATGCGGCGTCAGTGACATCACCGTGCACGACCACACCTTCCCCACCGATTATTGCGACGACTGCGGCAGCCCCTTTTTCCCGAATGCCGATGGCGAATTGCTGCACACCGAGCCACCGCCGGAAGCGCAGGAGCAGCCGCAGCAGCACCTGCACTGAGCAGCACAGACCTGCCATCGAAATTTCACCAAGGGTATTGCCCTGCAGCCCAATTGATAAAAGGGCTGCAGGCATATACCTCTTTCACTCTGGTAAAGCAGCGCTTACCTGCCTCTTTCGCTGGCAAGGTCATGGCTGGAATACCTGCCTGCAGATGCAGTCTTGCCAGGCTTTCAGCCCCCGGCTTGGAAAAGCGCAGCGCCTTCCGGAGCTTGCGCTGCCTCGGATACCGCTGGCGCTTATCCGGCCGGTGATGGATGCGGCGCCTGGGTTCTGCAGCCAGCGACTCAGAACTCCTCCCATTCTTCTTCCGCGCCAGCTGTCGTTCTTGCTGCGGCCTTGCCGGCGGGCTTGCCCGCACCAGGCGCTCTGGCCTGCGGCTTGGCAGCCGTTTTGTTCACGGCCTTGCGGGGCGCCGGCGCTCCCGCCGCAGCGCGGGTCGGGTTTGCGCCGGAGCTGACGCGCGGCGCGGCAAGGCTTACCGCCGGCTGCTTGGCCAGGCGGAACACGCTGACCGCCTGGCTGAGCATCTGCGCCTGCTCCTTCAGCGCGGCAGCCGCAGCGGCGGCTTCCTCGACCAGCGCGGCGTTCTGCTGCGTGGCTTCGTCCATCTGCGTGACGGCCTGATTGATCTGCGCAATCCCGGCGCTTTGCTCCTGCGACGCCGCCGAGATTTCGCTCATGATGTCGGTAACACGGCGCACGCTGCTTTCGATGTCCTGCATGGTTTCGCCGGCCTCGTTCACCAGCAGCGAGCCCGCCGCCACCTGCTCGACCGAGTCGTTGATCAGCGTCTTGATTTCCTTGGCTGCCGCCGCCGAGCGCTGCGCCAGCGTGCGCACCTCGCCTGCCACCACGGCAAAGCCACGACCCTGCTCGCCGGCGCGCGCGGCTTCCACCGCCGCATTGAGCGCCAGGATGTTGGTCTGGAAGGCAATGCCGTCAATCACGCTGATGATGTCGGCGATCTTCTTCGAGGCGGCGCTGATGTCGCTCATGGTGCCGACGACCTGGCCGACCACCGTGCCGCCCTTGCCGGCCACCTCGCGCGCGCCGATGGCGAACTGGTTGGCCTGCTGGGCATTGTCGGCATTCTGCTTCACGGTGGACGTCAGCTCTTCCATGCTGGAGGCGGTTTCCTCCAGGCTAGCGGCCTGCGCTTCGGTGCGGCGCGACAGGTCCAGATTGCCCTGGGCAATCTCGCTGGCCGCGCCATTGATGGCCTCGCTCGCTGCAATGATTTCACCGACCAGCTGCTGCAGGTGCTCGACGGTGCCGTTGATGCCGCGCCGGGTTTCATCGAACAGGCCGGCGTAATCGGTGTCGATCCGCTCGGTCAGGTCGCCCGCCGCCAGCGCGGCGGCCACGCGGTTGACGTCCTTCAGCCCGGCCTCGGTGGTGTCGGAAAGCTTGTTGAGCAAGCCGGCCAGCTCCAGCATGAAGCCGGCGCGTCCGGCCACCGGCAGGCGATGGCTGAAATCGCCACGATTGGCGGCGGCATCGACCACATTCTGGATGTCGGCGATCAGCGCCTGCAGCGCGGCCACGGTGCCGTTCACCGCCTGCCCGGTGCGGCCGAAGGCGCCGGGATAGTCCTTGTCGATCTGCTGGCTGAGGTCGCCGCGCGCCAGCGCCTGCACGACACGATTGACGTCATTGAGGCCGTCTTCGCTGGTGGCGCTGAGCTGGTTGAGCAGCTGGGCCAGCGTCAGTGTATAGCCCTGCCGCCCTTCCAGGGCCATGCGCCGGCTGAAGTCGCCACGTTTTGCGGCGGCCTCGACGGTGGCTTCGATATCGCCGACGATGCTGCGCAGCGCCGCCACCGTGCCGTTCACTCCCGCCCGCGCTTCGCCAAACACGCCCGGATACGGCCGCTCGATCTGCTGACCCAGATCGCCCGCCGCCAGCGCGTTGGCCACGCGGGTGATGTCCTGCAGGCCGGCGCGCGTGGTTTCCGACAGCGCATTGAGCGATTGCCCGAGTTCGACGGCATAGCCCTTGTGCTGGCTGACATCGATGGTGCGGCTGAAGTCGCCCTGCTCGGCCGCGCCGACCAGCTGGCGGATGTCGTCAATGATGCGCCGCGTCGCCGCCTGCATGCGCTGCATCGCCGCCAGCAGCTGGCCGGTTTCATCGCGCGAATTCACGCTCACCTGATCATCAAGCCGGCCTTCGGCCAGCGCATTGGCCAGCGTCACCGCGCTGCCCAGCGGCCGGGTGATGCTGCGCGCAATCAGCAGACCCAGCGCGATGCCCAGAACAACGCCCAGCACCACGGCCGCCAGCAGCCAGTTGCGGCTGTTTGCGTACAGGGTATTGGCTTCGCCGTAGACCATGTCGGCCCAGTCGACCTTGAGCGTGACCAGCGCGTCGATCCGGTCACGCATGCCCTTGCCGTGCTCGGCAAGCTTGCCGTTCATCAATTCATGCGCCGTGCTGGATGCCTGCAGCGGCTGGCCCTGCTGCACGCGCAGAAACTCATCGAGCGCGACGTCAAACTCGCGGGCGACGGCATCGAAATCGCGCAGCATCTGCTGGCCCTTTTCGGTGGTGTACAGGCCACGCGCCACCTGCATCTTGGCCGCGAGCTCCTCGCGCGCCTGCTGCACCTCGGCCAGTGCCGCGCTGCGTTCTTCCGCGGTGACCGCCAGCGCCAGCGTGCGGTAGGCGCGCCCGACGTTGAGCTGCGCCTCCTTCGCTTCATGAATGGCATTGATGCCCAGCAGATCCTTGGTATAGATCCGCTCTGTCATCTGGTTGATCTCCGCCAGGCTGCGTATGCCCAGCGCCCCGATCAGCCCGCCCATGCCCGCCACCAGCAAAAACGCCAGCACCAGCTTGCTGCCCACCCGCAAGTTCCGAAACCAGTTCATTGTCGCTCCCTCCACCTTCTGCTGCTGTGCAGCATTCCGATTTTTCCACCCTAGCCCATGAATCGATAATTTCATGTCGGAAAGTGGTCATTTCGGAGAAAGAAGGCAGCGACATTCCCGTCAACAAGATCAGGGACAATAAACAGCCATAGGTATACGCTTACAGCCAAATTGGTTAAATGGCTACAGACGGATACCCACTGTCAGCCCCATGAACTCCGCGGCGGACGGACAAGAAAAAACCGCCGGAAAGGCGGTCATCGGCGCTCGAACGCGCGGCAGCCGGCAGCCGGCAGCGCTTGCACGCTGCGGTCCCGGCGGCGGCCGGCCGTTCAGCGCAGCGTGTATTCCACGCAGCGCACACCATTGCGCACGGCATCGGCGCGGCTGGCTTCCCCCTGGGCAACCAGCTTTTCCAGGCGGGTGCGGGCCGTCGAAGGGGTAACGCCCTGCTCTTCGGCGTATTCCTTGGCAGTCAGTACGCGACCGGCGGCAGCAGGTGCGGCGGCGGCCTGGGGAACGGCAATCGGGGTGGCAACCGGCTTGGCGGCGGCCGGGCTTGCGGCTGCCGCAATAGCCGGGGCAGCGCCGGCAGTGGCGGACGCCAGGCCGCGCAGCTGCACGGTGCGGGCCAGGGCTTTCAGTTTTTGCTGACGGTGATTCATGGCTTTGTTCCACAGCCACCGGCGGTGGCAATCTATCAAAGGCGCGGATTATACGACATGCCGGCGGTGCGCTTGTTGCGATATGTTCAGCGCCTCTTGCATGGCTTTACCAGTAGATCGGCGCTGATTGACGGCGCAACCATGACCGGCCGGCAAAATGGGAAGACCGAAATTGTCCGCCACGTCCGGCAGCGCACGGGCCTGGCAACCGGCCTGCCGCTGTGCTGCGGCGACATCCCCAGCCAGAAAACCACTGCACGCCAGGCCGGGTTGACGGCATCGCTCACCCCGCCAGCTGCGGGTAGCTGAAGGCCAGCAGGTGCACCGCATTCACGCCGAAATGCACGCCCACCGCAGCGCGCAGTCCACCCGCGCGCCAGGCCACGCCATAGCCCAGCCCCGCCAGCGTGGCCACCAGTACCCACACCGGACCACCGGCCGCGTGTGCCAGCCCGAACAGCAGCGCTGATAGGATCAACGCCAGCGCGGCACCATGTCGCCAGCCCGCCCAGTAACGCGCCAGCCCCTGCATCAGCCAGCCGCGAAACAGCAGCTCCTCGACCAGGCAGACCAGCAGCAGGTTGTTGAGCAGCCACCAGCCTCCCGGCAGCGGCCACAGTGGCCAGCGCCCAGCCTGCCAGGGCGGCGCCCAGGCGATCAGCCCGAGCGCAAACGCTGGCGGCATGACCAGCAGCAGCGTCAGCGGCAGGCAGCGCAACACCGCCAGTCCGCAGCTGCGCCAGCTCTGCGCCGGCAAGGGGCAGACCAGCAAAAGTGCAAAGGCCAGCAAGGGCTTGTCGAGATTGAGGAAAAACGTGGCCGGCTGCGCACCGGGGCTGAGCACCAGCTGCTGCCACAACGGCAGGTTGGCAAAACCGGGAAAGGCATGCAGGGCCAGCCCCAGGCCGGTACACAGCAGCAGGGCATGGCCTGCCGCGCGCCATGGATGCTGCGGCTGGCGTGCGAGCCAGACCGCCACAGCCAGCAGCAGCATGGGCAACAGCGTCGGCCAGCCCAGCCGGCCCTGCGCGGCGGCAATCAGCAATGCGGCCAGCAAGGGCCAGCACCAGTGCCGAGGCCCTGCGCCGGCCAGGGCCAGGAGGGCCGCGCCAAACAGCGCCAGCCAGGGCAAAAGAAGCATGCGCCCTCCCGGGCCGGATCAGACAGCCGCGATTGTGCGCAGCCGCACGCGCCGAAGCAAGGCAGAAGCAGTCCGCCCCGCGCGGTCAGGGTCAGTCGTGGTAACGATCCCTGTCCCTGCCGCCCTGACCATGACCACGCCAGCGGCCGTCGTCATGGCGCGGCTCGTCGTAACGCCGCTCATAACGTCCCCAGCCATCGCCGCGCTCGTGGCGGTGCCGGTAATACGGCACATAGACCTGCTGATACCAGTCATCGCGCACGAAATACACCGGACGACCGCAAGCGCTGTAGCGGCGGCAGTGCTTGTACCATTTCTTGGCATGGCCGGGCGGCACGCGCAGATAGATCGGCTCGTAATAATGCGGCTGGCGCACGACCACCACCGGCTCGGGATAGAGCAGTCGCGGCGCCGGGGCATTGCCCAGCGTGATCCGGCCATAGAAACGCGGGTCGCCGATCGTTACCGAAACGCCGACATCGGCCGCGGCGGCCAGTGTTGCGGCGCAGCCCAGCGCCGCGGCAAGCAACCATTTTTTCATTGCGGTACTCCTTGGCCCCTGCCGGTACCTGCCTGCGCAAGCCCCGCAGCAGCCTTCTGCCGTTGGACACCGGCAGCGGCCATCGCCGCTGCCCCGGGCCGCCAGACTGCGGCCCTGATGTTGATGAAACAATGCTACGCGGCAGAGGCTGAATCCCGCGTGAATGCGAACGGGGGCCGGAGAGCAACGGGAGCGACAGGCCGCAAACAAGCGGCGACGGGGCCAGCCGCGCCAGGCGGCATGGGCCGGCGGGGCCGGCCTATGAAATGCCCGGGAGTGGCAATCAGACCCGCACGTTCTTGAATTGCCAGGGATCTTCGCGGTCGAGGTCTTCGGGGAACAGCGCACCCCGCCCCTGCAGCGGGTTCCAGTCGGTGAACTCGCCGATCAGCTCGCCCAGATAGGGGCTGGCCACCGCCAGCACCTCGCGCCAATCCATGTCGTCCGGGTCGACGATGCCGGCCTGCGGGTGGCGCATGGCCCAGACCACGCCGCCGAGCACGCCGGCCGCCGTTTGCAGGCTGGTGGCATTGTTGCTCGGACACAGCGTTCGCGCCTCCTCGATGGTCAGGCGCGAACCGAACCAGTAGGCATTGCGCGCATGGCCGCCAAGCAGCACACCCAGCTCGTCCATGCCGCCGGCAATGTCGTTCGGGCCCAGCGCGCGGCGGCGCGCTTGCAGCTGCCAGCCCTTGCCTTCCAGCTCGTGCTGCGACAGCACCGCCGCATCACAGGGGTGATAGGCGTAATGCACGGTGGGGCGATAGACCACGTGCTCACCCTCCTTCACCGTCAGGAAATTGGTGATGGTGATGGCCTCGCCGTGGGTGACCAGAAAACCGTGGTAGGCACCCTCGCGCGGCGTCCAGCTGCGCACGCGCACCGCCATGCCGGGGCGGTCGAGGTAGATCGTCGCGTCGCAGCCATAGCCGTGCCGGTGCGCGTCCGCCGGCCAGTGGCGCTCGTGCGAGCCCCAGCCCAGTTCTGCGGGCTGGCGCCCTTCGGCCGCAAAGGCATCGACCGACCAGGTATTGACGAACTCGCCAGGCTGCTTGGGCACGACCGGCACCTGCGTGTCGCGCTCGGCGATATGGATGGTCCTGATCTTGAGCCGCTGCGCCAGCGCCGCCCAGCCCGCACGGTCATGCGGCTCCTGCCACTCGCCCTCCGGCAGCACGGCAGCGGCAATATCCAGCAGCGCACGCTTGACGAAATGCGAGACCAGACCCGGATTCACGCCATGCGTAAGCACCGCCGTCGGACGCACGCCGGGCAGGCGCAAGCCATGCGCGAGCTCGCGCAGCATGTAATTCGAGCGCTCGGACGGCGGCAGTTTGGGATCGGTATATACGCCCGCCCAGGGCTCGATGCAGGCATCCAGATACAGCACGCCGTGCTCCTGGCACCAGGCGATCAAATCCAGGCTGGAGACATTGATCGAGAGATTGAGCAGAAAATCGCCCGGCCCGAGTTCCTCGGCAAGGATGTCCTGATAATTGTCGCGGGTCAGCGTCGCCACGCGCAGTGGCACGCCCAGCGCCAGCCGGCTGTCGTCACGCACCTCGGCGGCGGCCAGAATCGTGATCTGGCCCGGCACCATGTCCACATGGCGCAGCAGCAGCGGCAACACCCCGCGGCCAATGCAGCCATACCCCAGCAGCAAGAGGCGTCCGGTGAAGCGCACCGGAGCCTGCGTGTCATATGCGTTAGCCATGCGTCGGTTCCTCCAGGGCTGAGCGAATGAAAAGGCGTCACGTTTTCATGCACTCAGTCTAGCCCGGATTATTTGCGCAGGCGCGCCAGCTGCACTTGCTGTTTTGTTGGCTGTTTTGTTGGCGCTCCCGCTGGCGCGATTCTGGCAGGCGTTCAGGCGCTGTTGATGTTTGATCAATTCCTGCGCGAAGGGCTGTTTCGCCTCAGAGCAGGGTCTTCGCCGCAATGAGGCAAAAGAACCTGATGACGGCAGATTCCCGTCACGCTGGCTGCCCGGTCAGACGCGGAACACCGCGGCCACGGCGAGGCGCACCTGCCCCGCACGACCGGCTTACACGCCGCTCTTCACCAGCTTCATCACCGTGCCGTAATCCAGCGTGCGCGCCTGCTGCTGGATTTGCGGCAGGTATTGCGTCTGCAGCTGGCGGGCCGGCGTCAGCAGTTGGCTGAAGGTGTCCTTCAGCACGGCGGTTTCCATCTTGCGTCCGCCCGCGTAATAGCGCTTGGCCAGCTGGCCCAGCGCATAGGTGGTGGCAAAGGAAAACGCGATGCCGGTCGCCGCACCGCCGACCTTGCCGGCCGTCTTGCCGGCGTATTTGCCCAAGAGGCCGCCCAGCAGCTTGCGGCCGAACTGCTCGACGTACTGCGAGGTGAGTCCGACTCCGGCGGCGGCAAGGAATTCGCGAATGTGGCCCTGATCCAGCTCGACACCATAGGCCTTGCCCACGCTGTGCACCAGTTTCAGCTGCAGCGGCACGATGGCCATCGTCGCCCAGGATTGCGGCAGCAGCTCCAGCGCGCCGCAGACAATCGCAAAGCGCAGAACCGAGCCATCGAGCGCGCGCTCGCTTTCCGGTGACAGCGCCAGCAGGGCCGTCTGCACCGGCGGCGGCGGACTGGTGACGGCGGCGGCAAGCGGAACGGCGGCAGTCGCAGCAGCCGGCGTGTCATAGCCGAACCAGGCATTCGCCTCGTCCTCGATGGTCGTCGCCTCTCCGCCCAGCTGCAGCGCCGCCTTCAGCTCGGCCAGAAAGGCCGTCTCGGCCGCGCTCTGCCGGCCGTCGGCATCGACCACGCACACCGCCATTTCGAAAGCCAGCTGGCGCGCGCCCTGCTCCTGCAGCGCCGCCATCGCATCGGCCAGCGTGTAGCGCTTGAGCAGCACGTCCTGGTAAAGCCTGGGCAGATCGACGCCGCCCCCGCCCAGCGAAGCGGCAATGCCCTTGATGGCATCGCGCTCGCGGCTGTCCTTGTCGCCGTCACAAAACGCCGCCAGCAGCGTGATGGCCAGAATGGCCTGCTGTTCGGAATGGGTCATGGGTGCATCTCCGTGCGAAGCAATCGAAAAGGAAATCGGACACGCTGGTGTGCGCGCGGTTCCATCAGTGGCGCCGCAGCGGCATACCCTGCCAGCGATAATTCTGCAGCCCTTTGAGCTCAATGGCTACAGCCATATACCCATAGAGCCAAGATGAAGCAAAGCCCTTCTCTTACGAAACGCACACGATAGCGGCTTTGTTCTTTCTGCAAAAGCAAGGAACATGCAGGCGAAACCAAGCCGCTTGCCACGTCGTGCAAGCCAACGCTCACCAAGGAGACCCCCATGGCCATCGCCTGGATCAAGGAAGTCCGCAACTACCACCCCACTGCCACCCTCTCGCTGCGCTGCGAAGACGGACGTCATCCGACTCTCGGGGAAGGCGCAGACCGCAAGGAATACGGCCGCGACGACACGATCAGCGTGCTGCCTGCCAAGAGCAGCAGCGAGCCGACCATCCTGAAGGCAGACAACTTCGCCATTCCGTGGAGCTTCAATTTCAGCAATCGCCTGCGCATGAGCACCGAGATCAATAAGCAAAAGGTCGAAGCCACGGCGGAAATCCGCGGCGAAAGCGCCTGGGATTTCATCCTGATCCGCGATCATGAAATGCGCGAAATTGAAAAAATCGACGCCGGCAGCTGCGGCGACGCGCCGGGCGTCAACCACTCGTGGTGGATTCTCAGCCTGCATTCCGATGGCGACATCGAATTCCACTGCCTGGAGCGACAGGGCCTGCTGCAGGACGAAGCCATGAACCTCGGGCGTTTCTTCCTCAGCTTCCTGCTGAATGCCACCGAGCTGGGTGTCAGTGCACTCGAAGTCTACAAGGGCCACAAGAAGGAAAAAGCCGAAAAGGAAAAGGCGAAGGCCTGATCCGCAGCGCGACCGCTCCACATCCACCCGCCCCCCCGCAAGGAGAACAGCCATGGCCATCGCCTGGATCAAGGAAATCCACAACTACCACCCCAACACCACGCTGGCGTTTCAAATCGAGGATTCACGCATCCCCAGCATCGACAACAAGGAAAGCAAAAGCTTTGAACTTCCCCAGGGCCAGCTCACCGCGGACAAGCTCAGCAATTTCGCCGTGCCCTGGAGCTTTGCCGGCAACCAGCACCTGAAGATCACCGTCAAGGGCGCGCAGACGGATACGTTCTACGTGGAAATCCGCGGGCGCAGCGGCTGGGATTACCTGGTGTTCCGCGACGCCGAATTCCGCGAATGCGGCGAGGTGGAGCTGGGCTCACAGGGCGACGCGCCCGGTGTCAATCATTCATGGTGGGCCATCTGCCTGCACAGCGATGGCAAGCTGGAATGGCACGCGCTGGAGCGCCAGGGCCTGCAGCGCGATGAAGCGCTGGCGCTGGGGCGCTTCCTGGTCGATCTGAGCGAAAAATCGGTGGGACTGATCATCAAGGCGATTGCTGCGGTAGCGTAACGCTCGCCCAATCGGCCACCCGCCGTGCCGGGTAAGCCTTGGCGCTGATTTCCGGACTGGCACACTGTGCTCCGGGGTGCTCGCGATGCCGGACCTGGCTGGCAACGGCGGGCCGCCCCCCTGCACGCGAGGAGCTAGGCGGACTCCAGTCAGGATGGGGGTTCCGGAGTAAAGGCTGCGGAGAAGCACAAGGCGGCAAGCGCTGGCCTGCCAGGCAGTACAGGTATCCGTTCGCGGCAGTGCCACGTTGACCTCCCGTGCGTTTACAACTCGTCCAGCCTTTGCAGATAGCTGGCCGCCTGCGCGCGCAGTGCGGCCAGCTCTTCGGGGGTGAAGCGGGCCAGATTGCGGTACACCGGCCCCAGGCGCGGATTGCCCTGCAGCCGCTCGGCGTGGCGGGCGAAGAAATCCCAGTACAGGCTGTTGAACGGACAGGCGCGCTCGCCGGTGCGCTGTTTGCTGCGGTAATGGCAGCCCTGGCAGTAGTCGCCCATTCGGCTGATGTAGGCCGCGCTGCCGGCGTAGGGCTTGCTGGCCAGCAGGCCGCCGTCGGCAAACTGGCTCATGCCCAGCGTGTTGGGCAGCTCCACCCATTCAAAGGCATCGCTGTAGATGCCCAGATACCATTCATGCACCTGCTGGGGGGCAATGCCGGCCAGCAGCGCGAAATTGCCGGTCAGCATCAGGCGCTGGATGTGGTGGGCATAGGCATGCGCCAGCGAGTCGCGGATGGACTGGCCCAGACAGGCCATGCGCGTCTCGCCAGTCCAGTACCAGCGCGGCAGCGCCCGTTCATGCTGCAACACATTGTGCCGCGCGTACTCCGGCATGCGCGCCCAGTACACGCCGCGCACATACTCGCGCCAGCCCAGTATCTGGCGGATGAAGCCTTCGGCGGCCGGCAGCGGCACGGCACCGTGGCGATAGGCGGCCTCGGCGGCGGCCACGACTTCCGCAGGCGAGAGCAGCTTGATGTTCAGCGCAAAGGACAGCAGCGAGTGAAACAGGCGCGGCTCGTGCCGGCTCATCGCATCCTGATAGTGGCCAAAGTGCGGCAGGATGTGCGCGATGAACTGCGCCAGCTGCGCCAGCGCTTCGCCCCGATCCAGCGGCCAGCGGCAGGCAGCGGCCTGCGGATCGCCAAAAGTCTGCACGCCGGCGGACACGATTTCCTGCCAGAGCGCGCGCAGATCCTGCTGCGGGCGCAGGTCGGCGGGCGCAGCAGGCGCGCCCTTCCAGCTGGCGCGGTTGTCATGGTCGAAATTCCACGCGCCGCCGCAGGGCTTGCCGTCGGGCGCAAGCAGGATGCCGTGGCGGCAGCGCATGTCGCGGTAGAAATATTCCATGCGCCACTGCGTGCGGCTGCTGAAAAACTGCCCGACCGCGTCGCGCGCGGCGAAGAAATGCGCACTGCTGCACATCTGCACCGCAATCGCCTGCTGCTGCGCGTAATCGGCCAGCTGGCGATCAAGTCGCCACTCATCCGGTTCCTGGTATTCGATGCGCGTCGCGCGGTAGCGGCGCTGCAGCAGGTCGAGATTGCCCGGCAGCGACTGGGTATTGGCCGGATCGCTGATCGCGAGGTAATCGACACGATGGCCGGCGTTTTCCAGATTGGCGGCAAAGCGGCGCATCGCCGCAAAGATCGCCAGCACCTTCTGCGCGTGATGCCGCACGTAATCCGTTTCCTGGCGGATTTCCATCAGCACATACACCACTTCGGGATCGTGCCTTGCCAGCCAGGGGTGGGCGGGATTGAGCTGATCGCCCAGCACCAGGCGCAGACAGGTCATGGCGTGCTCCAGAGCGCACGATACGCGCCATCCGGGTCGTATTCAGCGGCCTGCCTGGCCGGGTTGAACCGGCGCGAGCCGCGCGGATCGGTACCGCAGCCGGCGAGGTACAGCCAGTTGCCCTGATTGCTGGCGACGTCGTAATCAATCAGGCAGGACTCGAACCAGGCCGCGCCGGCACGCCAGTCGCAGCCCAGATCGTGGATCAGGTAGCTGGCGACATTCTGGCGCATGCGGTTGGAGAGGAAACCCGTGGCGGCCAATTCGCGCATGCCGGCGTCGATCCACGGCTCGCCGGTCTCGCCCCGCCGCCAGCGCGCAAAGGCCTCGGCATCGTGCCCCGGTGCTGGGCATGGCGGCTGCAGGCCGTGGCGCAGAAACAGCTGCCGGCCAAAGCGCCGCATGAGCCAGCGGAAATACTCGCGCCACAGCAGCTCGAACCACAGCCAGTCACTGCCTTCGCTGACGCCCTGCTCGCCCTCGTGCTGCGCCAGCAACCGGGCCGCGCGGCGCACCGAAAGGCTGCCCTGCGCCAGCCAGGGCGACCATTTGCTGGCGTAATCCGGGCCCATGAGCCCGTTGCGCGTGCGCTTGTAGCTGGCGCCATGCGTTGCGAGCCAGCGCTGCACGCGCGCCTGCGCGGCCTGTTCGCCGCCGCGCCAGTCGGCCCGGGCATAGGGAAAGCTGCTGCGCGCATCCGGTGGCGGCGGCATCAGCCAGTCGGCGGGCAAGGCGCGGCCAGGCGCTACGCCATCCGGCCAGGGCGGCAAGGCGGCGGGAGCCGGCAAGGGGGGCACGGGGCTCAGCGCCGCAGCCTGCAACTGCTGGCGAAAGCGCGTAAACACCAGCGGCAAGTCAGCCAGGGCAAACGGCAGCTGCGACTCGGTGTACAGCGTATCCTGCCAGCCAGCCAGCACCCGCACACCGGCGGCCTGCAGGTGCGCCAGCTGCTGCGCCTCTTCGGGCGCGGCCAGCGCTGCGCAGTACACGGTGGCCCCCAGCGCACGCGCCAGCTCCCCGAGGCAGGCCGCGGCATCACCGTCCAGCAGCAGCAGCCGGCTGCCGCGCCTGCGCAGCCCGGCATCCAGTTCCTTAAGGGTATCGGCCAGTACGTATTTGCGATGTTGACCCAGCCGTTTAACCCCCCACTGGGTATCTTCATCGGGCGGCAGCACGTACACAGGCAGCAGCGCATCGGCTGCGGCGCAGGCCGCGCACAGCGCCGGGTTGTCGTCCAGCCGCAAGTCCTGGCGGAACCAGTAAATGGCGATGCGCATCACGCCCCTGCCTTGCGCCGCCGGCAGCGCTCCGAGCAGTAACGCACGGCGTCCCAATCCTTCGCCCATTTGCGCCGCCAGCTGAAAGGCCGCTGGCACACCGGGCAGAGCTTGCTGGGCAGATCGCTTTTTTGCATGTCAGAACTCCAGTTCCAGTTGTGCGCCGCTGGCGCGGGCAGCCGCCTTGCGCCGCGCGGCCGGACGCAGGCGCGAGCCGTGGCGTTCCAGCACCGCGGCACGCGCGGCGCGCACGCCGGGATCACGGCGCAGGGCATAAAGCCGCTCCTTCGCCACACGGGTCGCCCGTTCCAGCTCGACCGGGGGTTCGGGGATGTCTTCGCCCACGCGCACGCCGCACTGCGCCTGCACGGCCGGCGGCATGCGCCAGGGCTCGAACAGCCAGCTGTCGGGCACGCGGCGCAGCGCCGGCAACCAGTGGCGCACGAACCGGCCCTGCGGATCGTGATCACGCGCCTGCTTCACCGGGTTGTAGACGCGCGCGGTATTGATGCCGGTGGTGCCGGACTGCATCTGCAGCTGGCTCCAGTGAATGCCCGGCTCGTAATCCAGAAACTGCCGCGCCAGAAACAGGCCCGGTTCGCGCCAGTGCAGCCACAAGGGATAGGCCGCGACCGACACCAGCATCGCGCGCATGCGGAAATTCAGCCAGCCCGTCGCCCGCAGCATGGCCATGCAGGCGTCAACCAGCGGCCAGCCGGTGCGCCCGGCCGACCAGGCGGCAAAGTGCGCGGCTGACCAGTCCGCTTCGCGCAGGCCGTCATAGCCGCGATGCAGATTGCGGAATTCCAGCGCAGGCTCGCTTTCCAGCTTCTGGATGAAGTGGCAATGCCAGTAGAGGCGCGACACAAAGGCGGCCAGCCCGCGCCGCTGCCGCTCGGCCTGCGGGCCGCTGGCATTCGCCATTGCCAGCCGCGCGGCGTGCACCACTTCGCGCAGGCTCAATAGGCCGTAGGCCAGATGGGCGGAAAGCCGTGAACATGCCGTCGGCGCCGACAGCGGCGAAGAAATGCCGCCGCGATAGCTCAGCACGCGCTCGTTCAGGAAATCCGTCAGCACAAGCTCGGCATTGGCGCGACCACCGCGCTGGCGCAGCGGCGGATCGGGGTCTGTCAGGCCCAGCGCGGCGGGGTCGGGCCAGCGATGACCAATGAGCGGCGGCAAGGGCGCGGCCAGCCGCGCGGGCGGCGGCAGCGGCGGTTGCGCCATCAGCGCCTCCCAGGCCGGCCGCCATTCATCACGGTCCTGCAGGCGGCGCACGACGCCGAACTGGCGGAATTCCTGCCAGTGCACGCCATGCCTGCGGCACCATGCCGCCACGGCGCGGTCGCGGGCAAAGGTCCAGTCGTTGCCGGTTTCTTCATGGCTGTAGAGCGCATCGATGCCAAGCTCGGCATGCAGGCGCTCGAGCACCGCCGTCATTTCACCACCGCGCACCAGCAGCCGCCCGCCCAGCGCGGCGAACTGCTGCGCCAGTGCACTGACGCTCTCGCGGATGAACAGATAGTGCTGGGTGGCCATGTCCGGCTGCGCCCACAGCCCGGGCTCGATCACATAAAGCCCCAGCACCGGCCCCGCCGCTGCGGCGGCCGCCAGTGGCGCATGATCGTGCACGCGCAGATCGCGTTTGAACCAGACAAGTGAACAGGCCATTTCTGTATTGTACAAAAATGGCAGCACGCTGTAGCGCTTTGCCGAGCACGCCCGATACGCGGCGCATTCGTGCCTGCTCGCCCGCCCTTCGCGGCAATTCACTCCTGTTGCACGCTTGCCGCTTTGCCGCGGCAAACCTGACTGTGAAGCACGACACAGCCCACTTGCTGCGGCCTGTCTGCCACGCAAAATCTTTGTATAATCTTGCGTTTCAATTCAGACAAACGGAGAAGTCATGAAATCAATTTTCCGCCACCTGCTTGCCCTGACGCTGGGCGCCTGGCTGCTGATGGTGCCGGCGCACGCCACCGAGCTTGGCCGTTATGTAAAGGCCTACAGCGGCGAAGAAGGCGTCAAGGTATGGCTGTTGCGCTACGGCCCGGAATCGGCCAACGAAGCACTGGTGCAAGTGGGTCGGGTTGACCATCCCTGGGATTTGCGCATCCTGAAGGCCAAGCTGGTGCAGCGCACTGCCGACGAGCAACGCTATGTGGTGCAGCACAAGGGTGCGGATTACACGATGCTGATCGTGCGCGGCAGTGCTGCCGAGCTCTGGCTGCCCAGCCAGACCGCCTTCCCGGCCAGCCCGCGCAGCCTGCGGTTCGATGAGGCACTGGCCAACCAGGGCAATCCGCAACGCTTCGCCGACGAATTCCAGCAACAGACCGCACAGAAGTAAGCTCCCAGGCCGGCAAGTCCGCAGCGGCCAGCAAGAAAAAACAAGGGTATTGCCATACAACCCATTATTTTTAATGGCTGTACGGCAATACCCTTTTGCATGCCTGGCAGGACGACAAATGCTCAGCGCAGCAGCAGCCGGCCGACCCTATTGCAGATTGCGGTTACCCTCGGCAACGCCCTGCCCGGCAAACAGCTGCGCCACGTCAACGGAATCAAAGTGGTAATGCTTGCCGCAGAAATCACAAACGATTTCCACCTGCCCGCGCTCGGCCAGCACGCTGTCCACTTCTTCGCGACCGACCATTTCCAGCATGCTGCCCACGCGCTCGCGCGAACAGGTGCAGGCAAACTTCGGCGTCGCCGGGTCGAACATGCGCACGGTTTCCTCGTGGAACAAGCGATGCAGCATCTCGCGCGGCGCCAGCGTCAGCAGCTCCTCGGCGGTGATGGTTTCGGCCAGGCGCTGCACGCGCGGCCAGGCATCCTCGTCTTCCGCACCGCTGCCGCCTTCCAGCGGCATTTTCTGCAGCATCAGCCCGCTGGCGATCTGGCCGTCGCAGGCCAGCCATACGCGTGTATCGATCTGCGCGGAACGCTGCATGTAATGCTCGATGATGGTGGCGACCGACTCGCCCTTCTCGAAGCCGACGATGCCCTGATACGGCTCGCCGTCGTCGGGGTCGATGGTGATCACAAAGCGCCCGCCCTGCCCCAGCAGCTCGGCCAGCGACACATCGGGAATCTCGCCATCCCAGCGCGCGGTGGCGCGCAGCGTCTTCTTGCTGGTGATTTCGACCACCGCCATCTTCAGCTGCCCCTTGCCGTGCAGCTGCAGGATCAGCGTGCCGTCGAACTTCAGCGTGGCCTCCAGCAACTGGCCGGCAGCCAGCAATTCGCCGAGCAGCCGCGCCAGCACCGGCGGGTAAGGATGACGCGCAAGCACTTCGGCAAAGCTGTCGCGCAGCACCACGGTTTCACCGCGCACGGCGGCATGGTCAAACAGGAAACGCTCCAGAATATCGTGCATTACTACTCCATACTGCATGACCCATTGCCATGCAGCCAATGATTTCAAAAGGCCACAGCCGCATACCCATCAGGCAACTGCGAACCGCAAAAATAAAACCCAACGCAGAGACGCAAAGGCGCAGAGTAAAAACACGGCAAGGTTTTGCCCATCCGCTGCGTCTTTGCGTCGCTGTGCTGGCAGGTTTTCAGCCTTGCCCTGCCCGCTTATTCGGGCCGCGCCGCAATGACGTGGCAGCTCATCGGCAGGCTGGAATTGATGTCGAATTCGCAGCCGGCGCTCACGCCAATCCGGGCAATCGCCTCGGCATCCAGCTCGGCATTGCCGTACACCGCGCTCATCGCGCCGATGGCAAAATCGGCGCCGGAACCGATGGCCCAGAAACGCTGGTATTCATACACCTCGCGCATGCTGAATACGGCAAAGATGCCGTGCGGGTTGGCCACCAGCACCGTCATCTGGCTGGATTCATACGGATCATCCTCGTCCTCGTCGGGCTTGAGGAAGAACTGGTCCTTCAGCTTCGGGTGCAGCTTGCGGAATGCTTCGAAGATGGCGGGCCGGCTGGAAAAATCAAGCTTCCTGGCCTTGCCCAGCAGCGATTTCAGCACCAGATCGTGCGCGGCGCTGCCGGAAATCGCGAAGAAACCGCCCTGCGCGGCAAAGATCTTGTCCCAGTGCCGGTCATCCCCGGCCGACAGGCGCGTGTCGCCAAAGGTGGACTGGCTGTCGCCGGCAATCGCAATCTGCCCGGCTTTTCTGACGATGACGATGGTGGTCACGGCACTCCCCGCAAAACCGCCGGGCGGCATGCACCGGCATGCTGCATTTTATCCGCTTCTGCCAATGCCGGTGCCACAAAGACCGCGCGGCAGTGCCCGGGACGCTTGCGCTGCAGAACCCCGATTCCCTCTGCTTCTCTGCGTTGACAGGTTTTCAGCAGCATTGAGCGCTGCAGCTCATCCCTCCCCGGCGCAGTTCATCCTCCCCTGCTGCGTCTTGTCGCAGACGCACCCGGGCTTTACCTGGCTGGCATACAGTGGCCGCATTCCCTGCACGCGAGGCCAGCATGTCTTCCGTTTCCCTCCAACAGCTCAGCAAGCATTACCGGCTGGGCAGCGTCGATGTGCCGGCCCTGTCCGGCATTGATCTCGACATTCGTCCCGAGCGTTTTACCGTGCTCTCCGGCCCGTCCGGCAGCGGCAAGACGACGCTTTTGAACCTGATCGGCTGCATCGACCGGCCCGATTCCGGCACGCTGACGGTAGCCGGCGTCAATGTGCTGGCGCTGAAAGACGACGCGCTGGCCGATTTCCGCGCGCGCCACATCGGCTTCATCTTCCAGAATTTCAACCTGATTCCGGTGCTCACCGCCTTTGAAAACATCGAGTACCCGCTGCAGCTCACCGGCGTGGCGGCTGCCGAGCGCAAGCGCCGCGTGAACGAGTTGCTCGCCGCCGTGGGGCTGGCCGATCGCGCGAAGAATCTGCCCGGCCAACTCTCCGGCGGGCAGCGCCAGCGCGTGGCCATTGCACGGGCGCTGGCGACCAATCCGGCGCTGGTGATGGCCGACGAGCCCACCGCAAATCTCGATAGCCATACCGGCGCGGCGATTCTGGAGCTGATGCGCAATCTGCAGCGCGAGCGGCGGATGAGCTTCGTGTTTTCCTCGCACGACCCGAATGTGCTGGCGATGGCCGATGACGCGGTGTTCATCCGCGACGGGCGCATCACCGCCACCGAACAACGCACGCCGGAGCCTGCCGCATGAATGCCTTTTCCCTCGCGCTGCGCAATCTGCTGCGCAACCGCCGCCGCTCGCTGACCACGCTGCTGGCGATGCTCATCGGTGTGTCGGCCATCCTGCTGTTTGGCGGCTACAGCCGCAATATCGATCTGGGGCTGGAAACCGGCTTTGTGCGCGGCAGCGGCCATCTGCAGCTGCAGCACCGCGATTATTTCCTCTACGGCACCGGCAATCCGGCGGCGTATGGCATCGCCGATTACGCGCGCATCATTGACGTGCTGGAGCGCGACCCGGTGCTCGCACCCATGCTCACCGTGGTGACGCCGCGCCTGAGTCTGGGCGGCATTGCCGGCAACTTCACGGCCGGCGTGTCGCGCACCGTGTTTGGCGAAGGCGTGGACGTGGCCGGGCAGAATGCGCTGCAGCAATGGAACGATTACGGCTTTCCGGTAGCAGCCCAGACTTCACCGCTGACGGGCAGCGCGCCCGATGCTGCGGTGATCGGCACCGGCGTCGCCCGGGTGCTGCAGCTGTGCGAGGCGCTGCAGGTGAAGAACTGCCCGGCCGCGCAAGCCACGGCGCACGACGCCGCCCTGGGCGCGGCCGCGCCGGATGACATCGCGGCGCTCTCGGCGCAGGAAGCCGGCCAGGCCGGCACGCAGTCGCCCACCCGCATCGAGCTGCTGGCGGCCAATGCCCACGGCGCGCCGAATGTGGCCGGTCTGACGGTGATCAAGGCCGAGGCCATGGGCGTGAAAGAGCTGGACGACATGGCGGTAACGCTGCACCTGCGCCAGGCGCAACAGCTGGTATATGGCCAGGATGCGCCCAAGGTCACCGCCATCGTGCTGCAGTTGCGGCACAGCAGCCAGATGCCGGCCGCCAAGGCGCGACTGGCCGAGCTGCTCGCCGGGCCGCAGGCCGGCGCCAAAACCCCGGCGCTGGGCGGCACGCCGCTGGAAGTGCACGATTTCGCCACGCTCAACCCGCAATACGGGCAGATCACCGGCATGTTCGCGGCGATTCTGGGCTTCATCGCCATCCTGATCGGCGGCATCGTGCTCTTCACCGTCAGCAATACCATGAGCATGGCGGTGGTCGAGCGCACCGTGGAAATCGGCACGCTGCGCGCGCTGGGCCTGCGTCGTGGCGGCATCCGCCGGCTGTTTGTCTGCGAGGGCCTGCTGCTGGGCGCGCTGGGCGCGGCGCTGGGCGTGCTGGTGGCGCTGGGGCTGGCCTGGGTCATCAATCACAGCGGGCTGACCTGGCTGCCACCGGGCAATGTGGACCCGGTGCCGCTGACGGTGCGCGTGTGGGGCGAGCCCGCCATGATTCTCAAGACCGCCATCGGCCTGATGCTGGTGGCCGCGCTCTCGGCCTGGTGGCCGGCGCGCCGCGCGGCCCGGCTGGCCATCGTCGATGCCTTGCGGCATGTGTGAGGGATTTGCCATGCCGGACACGGCAGCCAGATGCCCCACTCCCTCCCCCTTCCAGGGGGAGGGCCGGGGTGGGGGTAACAAAAAAATGCCTGATTATGTCTCTCTTTCAGAAACCCTTTTTTCGTCATGCCCGCGAAGGCGGGCATCCAGAGCAAAGCTTGATTTCACGCCCTCATCTGGATTCCCGCGTACGCGGGAATGACGATTCTGAAGCAGAGACATAATCAGGAAAAAATGACAGGTATATGCCTACAACCCAATGAATTGATAGGCCATACATGAATACCCATAAAGCCATACCAGCAATCCATTTCGGAGCAAAGACCATGCAACACCTGCCGCTACCCAGCCTGATCCTGATCGCCATCGGCGTGTTTTTTCTCGGCCACAATTTCGGCCTGTGGAGTACCGAGCTGCTGGCGCGTGGCTGGCCGCTGATCCTGATTGGCCTGGGCATCGCCGGGCTGCTGCGCCCGCAGCGCCGCTGCAAGCCGCATTCGGAGGACTGAACCATGCGCCGCATCAGCACCACCCTGCTCTCCCCGCTGCTGGCCACGCTGGCGCTGCTGGCCGGCCCGCTGCAGGCCGCCCCCGACGCGCAGCAGCTGCTCGCCGCCAGCGACAGCATCCGCAACCCGGACAAGCCTTTTGCGCTGACCACCACGCTGACCGAATACCGCAAGGGCAAGCAGGTGGACAGCAGCGCGCTGGCGATCTATTCGCGCGCCGACGCGAAAAGCGGCCAGTTCCGCAGCCTCTTGCGCTTTGTCGCACCGGTGCGCGACACCGGCAAGCTGATGCTGAAAAACGGCAACGAGCTGTGGTTTCACGACCCGGCCAGCAAGGGCACCATCCGCATCTCGCCGCAGCAGCGGCTCCTGGGCCAGGCGGCCAATGGCGATGTGGTGACGGTGAATCTGTCGCTGGATTACCGCGCCGAATATAGCGGCGAGGAAAGCATTCAGGATGGCGAGAAACAGACGCGCGCCAGCCAGAAGCTGAACCTGACGGCGAACAATCCGGAAGTCACCTACCACCGCATCGAGCTGTGGCTGGACGCCGGCAACCAGCGCCCGCTCAAGGCGAAGTTCTACTCGGAAAGCAATCGCCTGCTGAAAACCGCCTATTACCGCAAATACCAGAACGAGCTGGGCCGCGAACGCCCGACCGAGACGGTGATCATCGACGGGCTGGACCCGAACTGGGTGACGGTGATGCGCTTCTCGGACTACGCCTGGAAGGACGTGCCGGAAAGCTGGCTGCAGCGCGACTACCTGCCGCGCTTCAAGCCGGAGCTTGATTAACAAAGCCTCCTCGGCAGGAATAAAACCCTATTGAACCACAGAGACACAGAGGTCACAGAGGAAGCAAAACCTTGAGAAATGCAGAGGTTTTCTCCTGCTTTTCTCTGTGATCTCTGTGCCTCTGTGGTTGATTCGGTTTTGCTGAAGAATCCTGCCAATCCGGAAGTGATTTGTACTGCCACCCGCCAAAGATGCATTGACCGTAACACACAGGAAACAAGCCGCCATGCGCGCACTGCTTCTCCCTGCCCTGCTGCTGTCGCTGCCCGCCGGCGTGATGAGCTTTGCGCTGCCGCTGTACGCGCACGGCCTCGGTGCAAGTCCGGTGCAGATCGGCCTGTATTTCACGCTGCTCGGCGGTGTGATGCTGCTGTGCCGGCCGCTGTTTGGCCTCTGGATGGATCGCGGTCACAAGCTGGCGTTTTTTCTGGCGGGCGCGGCCTGCCAGACGCTGGCGCTGCTGATGTTTGCCGGGGCCAGGCAGATGGGCCTGCTGTATCTGGCGGCGCTGCTGGCCGGCGTCGCTGCCTCGCTGTGCTGGACGGCGGCCTACGCGCTGGCGGCCGAAGGCGACGCGGGCAGCGGCGAGGCGATGGGGCGGATCGACAGCGCCATCGCGCGCGGCGCGCTGATCGGTGCGATTCCGGCCTTCAACGCCGTCGGCTTTTTCACGCTGGAACGCAGCTGGCAGCCGCTGATGCTGGTGTTTGCCGCGGCGGCTCTGCTGGCCGTGCTGCTTGTCTGCCGCGAAGGTTTGACTCTGGCTGGGCAGACCCAGGCAGGCGCGGACCGCTGCGCCACGGCGGTAGCGGCCAGAGCCGTGCACAGCAGCGGCCTGTGGCCGCTCTTGCTGCTGGTCTTGCTGACCAGCGCCTCGACGGCGATGCTGCTGCCGGTGCTGACGATCTATCTGGCTGAAAAATTCGCCGCCAGCTCGTCGACCATCGCGGCGGCGTACATCCCGGCGGCGCTGGTCTTCAGCCTGCTGCCGGCGTATACCGGCAGGCTGGCCGACCGCGTGGGCAGCCGCTGGCCGATGATCGCCGGCCTGCTGCTGATGGCGCTGTGCGCGCTGTTCATTCCGCTGGCGGGCAGCCTGTGGCTGCTGATCGGGTTGTGGGTGCTGGAGGCCGCAGGTTCGGCGCTGGCCGGCCCGGCCGAGCGCAAGCTCGTCGGCATCGCCGGTGGCCACGCCAAGGGGCGCGTGTTTGGCCTCTACACCATGCTGACCGGGCTGGCGGCGGCAGTCGGCCCGCTGCTGGGTGGCCTGGCCTACCAGCAATTCGGCCCGGCCATGCCCTTTGTCATCAATGGCCTTGTGCTGCTGGCGGCCAGCATGCTGCTGTGGCGGCTGCGGCTGCCGGATGAAGCGAGTGCTGCGGTCCCGCTGAATGCGACAGCCGCCGAAATTTCGGCAAAATAAGGGGTATATACATGAAGCCCATTGTGAAAAAGACCAGCATGACAATACATCACAAGGTAATCACTGCCGCCCTGCCCACCGGCCTGCTGCTGCCCCTGCTGACCAGCATGGCGGTCGCCAGCGCGGCAGCGCCCGACGGCCTGGATGCCCCGGACCTGGATGCCCTGAATCTGGCCGACAGCGCGCCGCAGCAAGCGAGCGAGCGGCGCGACTGGCAACTCTTCGCCGAACTGGCCGCCGGCAGCCGTGACGAGCGCGGCGCCGGCTGGCAGGACGAGCAGCGCCTGTCGCTCGACCTCACTGCCGATGTCCGCCTGCACGAAGACTGGCGCGCGCAGCTGTCGAACCGGCTCGATCTGGGCTGGACGGGAACGCCGGGGGGCGACCATCAGGTCAACACGCTGCGCGAGGCCTATCTGAGCTGGCAGCCTGCGGCGACGCAGATTTATGACCTGGGCCGCGTGAACCTGCGCCATGGCGTGGCGCTGGGTTTCAATCCCAGCGATTTTTTCAAGGCCGGCGCGCTGCGCTCGGTAACCTCGCTGGCGCCGGCCAGCCTGCGGGAAAACCGGCTGGGCACGGGCCTGGCACGCGGGCAATGGCTGTGGGATGGCGGCAGCGTGAGCGCCGTGTATGCGCCCAAGCTCGGCGATACGCGCAGCAGCGCGCCGCTCGATGCGGATTTCGGCGCCAGCAACCCGCGCGAGCGTGGCCTGCTGGTGCTCAGCCAGACCTTCACCGACTGGCTGAACCCGCAGTGGCTGCTGTTCACCGAAGCCGGCCAGCGCCCGCAATTCGGCCTGAACCTGAGCCTGCTGGCGACGGACGCCTCGGTGCTGTACGTCGAATACGCCGGCGGCCAGACCGCCAGCCAGATCGACCGGGCGCTGGGGCGGCCGGCCGCCGAGTCCTTCCAGTCGCAGCTCGCTGCCGGCTTCACGCAGACCTTCGCCAGCAAGCTGAGCCTGACGCTGGAATACCAGTACAGCAGCGCCGCGCCCGACGCCGGCGAGTGGCGCGCGCTGCAGCACGCGGGGCAGGATTACGGCCGCTATCGCGGCTGGGTGGGCACGATGCAGGCACTGACCACGCGCGAGGCGCTGTTCGCCTACGCCAGCTGGCCGGATTTCCCGCTGGCCAAGGCCGAGCTGACGGCGATGCTGCGCCACGACCTCGTCGACCAGAGCAGCCTTGCCTGGCTGCAGGCGCAATACCATTTCGAGCGCGCCGACCTCGTCGTGCAATGGCAGTACAATCACGGCGACGCGCTCAGCGTGTACGGCGCGCTGCCGGCCCGGCAGTCGCTGCACGCCTTTCTGCGCTTTCATTTCTAGCCCCCGCCAGGACTACCATGTTCGCCAACCGTTGCAAGGACCTCGACTGGTCTTATGGCCTGCGCAATTTCGGCATCCTGCTGCTGATCAATACGCTGATCGGTCTGCTGGAAGCGCTGGTCGCCCCCGACATCAGCCTGGGCGACGCCATGCTGCTGGCGCACAGCATCGGCCTCATGCTGTGGTCGCTGAATCTGGGCTTCAGCCTGCTCGTCGGCGACCGGCCACTGATCCTCTGGCGCCTGCTGCTGATCCTGCCGCTGGGCGTGGCCGGCGGCTTTGTGCTGGCGCGCTGGCTGGGCGCGCCCGATGTGCTGGCGGCGCTGCAGGCCGATCCCCAGCGGGTGTGGCGCGCGCTGGCCTCGGCCATCCTGATCGGTCTGGCCGCCACCACCTTTTTCGTGCTGCTCTACCGCCTGCACGCCTCGACGCTGGCGCTGGCGACCGAACAGAAAAAAGCCGCCGAACTGCAGCAGGCCGAAACCGCCGCCCAGCTCGCCATGCTGCAGGCGCAGATCGAGCCGCATTTCCTCTTCAATACGCTCGCCAATGTGCAAAGCCTGATCGAGCGCGATCCGCCACTGGCGCGCACGATGCTCGAACACCTGAACGACTACCTGCGCGCCACGCTGGGCCGCACGCGCAGCAAGCGCACCACGCTGGGCGACGAGCTGGCCTTGCTGGAAGCCCTGCTCGCCATCATCCGCATTCGTCTTGGCGAACGCCTGAACTACCGCATCGACGTGCCCGACGAACTGCGCGAAGCCAGCCTGCCGCCGCTGTTGCTGCAGCCACTGGTGGAAAACGCCATCGAACACGGCATCGAGCCTTCGCTGGCTGGCGGCACCATCACCATTGCCGCGCGCAGTGACAATGGCCGGCTGCAGCTGAGCGTGTCCGACACCGGCATCGGTTTGACTGCTGCGCCGGGCAACGGCGTCGGGCTCGCCAATGTGCGCCAGCGCCTCGCCAGCCTCTACGGCGACGCGGGCCAGCTGCAGCTGCACGCCAACAGCCCCAGCGGCGTGCGCGCCGAACTGCATCTGCCACTCATTCTGGAAGCCCGCTGACATGCCGACCGCACTACTTGCCGACGACGAAGAACACCTGAGCGCCCACCTGCAGGCGCGGCTGAACCAGCTCTGGCCGGATTTGCAGATCGTCGCGCTGGCGCGCAACGGCGTCGAGGCGCTGGCCGAACTGAACCGCCACCAGCCGGACTACGCCTTTCTCGACATCCGCATGCCGGGGCTAACCGGCCTGCAGGTCGCGCAGGCGGCCAAGCTCACCCGCGTGATTTTCGTCACCGCCTTTGACGAATACGCACTGGCCGCGTTTGACGCCTCGGCCGTCGATTACCTGCTCAAGCCGGTCAGTGACGCGCGGCTTTTGCAGTGTATCAATCGTTTGCAATGCATCAGCCGCCTGCAGGCCAGCAATCAGCCACAACAGTCCGCCCCCGACCTGGGCACGGTGTTCGAGCAGCTCGCGCAGCCCAGTGCCACCCTCACCTGGCTCACCGTGGGGCTGGCCGACACCACGCGGCTGGTGCACATCGACGAAGTGCTCTACTTCCAGGCCACCGACAAGTACACCGAAGTGGTCACCGCGCACGAGCGCCACCTGATCCGCACGCCGCTGAAGCAACTGCTGCCGCAACTCGACGCCAGCCGCTTTGCGCAAATCCATCGCAGCACGCTGGTCTGCCTCGCTGCGATCAGCCGCATCGAACGCGACCTGCTCGGCCGCCACCTCGTCCACCTGAAAGACCGCCCGGAAACGCTGAGCCTGAGCCGCAGCTACGCGGGGCAGTTCAGGCAGATGTGAGCAGGCTGAACGGCTCGGCAAACGGTAATAATCGTCGTTCCCGCGCAAGCGGAAACCCAGCAAAACCGCGTGGGTACTGGATGCCCGCCTTGACCGAAGGGAATCCCCGTGGGACGCGGGCATGACGTGCGGAGAAGTCTTGCTAATCAGAAAACCGCAAACCCAAGGCAGAGACGCAGAGCAGCAGCGTTGTGCCTTTTCTCTGCGTTGAAGGCTTTTGACTGCATGCCCTGTGTGCGGGCCGGCTGCTCACACCAGATCACACCAGCACCTGCCGGTTTTCATGGAAGAAGCGGTAAATCCCCGCTTCAATCTCCGGATCGACCATGGTTTCCGGGCGGCAGCCGTTCGGGCAGGCGAGCCGCGGCGTGGTGCCGAAGAGGCGGCAGATCAGCGGGCGCTCGGCGTAGACCTCGCAGCCGTGCTCGCCCAGGTGCGGGCAGCTGAGTGCTTCCAGCGCCGCCGCATGCTCGGCCGCGCTTTTGACCGGCAGGCGCGACATTTCCTCGCTGCTGGTCGTCACCGGCCCGCAGCAGTCGTGGCAGCCGGGCTGGCAGGCAAACGCGGGAATGCGCGAGCGGAAAAAGCGGATCTGCTGGCTGGTGCTCGTCATGGCGGAATCCTTTAGCCGGGGTCTTGCAGAAACTCGTCTGGCGCTGCCGGTTGTGCGGCACATTCTGCAACACCCGGAAGCATTCATACATCACACCGTATTGCCATACAGCCAATTACAGATAAAGGCTATACACGCATACCCATAATATTTACCTGATTAGGTAGCTACCTCAGCAAAGAACAATTCGTCATTCCCGCGAAAGCGGGAATCTAGCTGCAATGCCTGTTCGAGCAGCGCTCTGGATACCGGCTTTGACCTTAGGGAATCCCCGTGGGACGCCGGTATGACGGAGTGCTGAGCTGGCTACATAATCAGGAATTTTATTAACTTGCACAAAAGCGGCGGCCGACCTGCCCGGGCCACCTGCACATGGGTGTCAGCGTGCGGCGCCAAGCAGCTCGTCGAGTTTCGCCAGGGCGTGCGCGACGGTCTGCGCGCGGATCGCGCCGCGCTCGCCGGCAAAATGCCGGCATTCGGTAACGATGCCGCCGGGCGTCGCCCAAGCCAGCCAGACGGTGCCGACCGGTTTGTCCGGCGTGCCGCCGCTGGGGCCGGCGATGCCGGACACGGCGATGCCCCATTGCGCGCCGGCACGCTCGCAGGCGCCCTGCGCCATGGCGGCTACCACCGGCTCGCTGACCGCGCCCAGGCCTTCGATAAAGGCCGGCGGGACGTCGAGCATGTCACTTTTGGCCTGATTGGAATAGGTGACAAAACCGCGTTCGAACCACGCGGACGAACCGCCCACCTCGGTCAGCGCAGCGGCGATCAGCCCGCCCGTGCAGGATTCGGCCGTGGTCACGGTGTGCGAGCGCGCCATCAGCCGGGCACCAATACGGCCAACCAGTTCGCAGATTTCTTCCATCGGCTCCGCTCCGGATAAAGGGGGCGATTTTAGCCTGCCCAGGCGCTGTTGATGCATCAATCAAACATCCACAGAGCCTGACCGCGCCACGGCGGAAAAACCAACCTGATTAGCAAGACTTCTCAGCAAAACCCAAAGCAACCACAGAGACACAGAGAACACAGAGAAAAACGGGAGCACGTCATCGGCATTTCTCAGGGTTTTGCTTCCTCTGTGCCCTCTGTGTCTCTGTGGTTCAATAGGTTTTTATGGTTTGCTGAGAAGAGTTTCTAATCATGAAAACCAAAACCATGCCCGCCGGCAATGCCCCTCAGGGCGCGGAATGCAGCAGCACGCTGCCGCCACGCTGCTCCAGCCAGGCGCCGAGCTCGGCGGCGGGCAGCGGCGGGCAAAGCTGATTGCCCTGGGCTGCGTCGCAATCCTGCGCCCGCAAGAGCTGCAACTGGGCGGGCGTCTCCACACCTTCGGCCACTGCGGCAAAGCCCAGTGCGTGCCCGAGGCCGATGATGGCACTGACGATGGCAGCGTCTTCGCGACCCGCCTGCAGTTCGTGCACAAAGCGCGAATCGATTTTCAGCCGGTCGAGCGGGAAACGGCGCAGACGCTCGAGCGAGGAATAGCCGGTGCCGAAATCATCGATCGCCAGCCGCACCCCCAGCGCCTTGAGCTCGTGCATGATGGCGGCGGCCTGTTCGGGCTCTTCGACGATCAGCGCCTCGGTCAGCTCCAGCTCCAGGCAATGGCCGGGCAGACCGGTTTCACCGAGCACGCGTGCCAGGCGCTGGGCCAGGTCACGCTGACGGAACTGCACGGCCGAGAGATTCACGCACAGCACCATGGGCGGCATGCCGGCCTGCAGCCAGCGCACCATCTGGCTGGCAGCGGTATGCAACACCCAGTCACCCAGTTGCATGATCAGGCCGTTTTCCTCGGCCAGCGGGATGAATTCCTCGGGCTCGATCTCGCCAAGCTCGGGATGCAGCCAGCGCAGCAGCGCTTCGACTGCGCCGACCTGGCCACTGTCGAGCTGAACCTGCGGCTGGTAAACGAGACGGAAATCGGCCGCGGCAACCGCCTCGCGCAGGCCCTGCTCCAGCGCCATGCGTCGCAGAGCCTTGTGTTGCATTTCGGGGGTATAGAAGCAGAAGCCTTGCCGGCCACCGGCTTTGGCCCGATACATGGCCATATCGGCACATTTGCTCAGGCTATCGAAATCGCTGCCATCGTCGGGAAAGATGGCCACACCAATGGAGGGTGTGCTCTGCAGTGCGTGGCCTTCCAGGTGATAGGGGTCGCTGAGGCGTTTGACCAGCTTGTCGGCCAGCACGCCGGCGCCTTCGGCGTCGGTATCGGGCAGCAGCAGGATGAACTCGTCCCCGCCCAGCCGCGAGGTCAGATCGACATCGCGCGTGCTGGCCTTGAGCCGCAGGGCGACGGCCACCAGCAATTCGTCGCCGACGCGATGGCCCAGCGTGTCATTGATGTGCTTGAAATGATCGAGATCGAGAAACAGCAGCGCCAGATGCTGGCCGCTGCGCTCGGCCTGATAGAGCAGGTGCTTGGCCTGCTCGAACAGCAGGCTGCGATTGGGCAGGCCGGTCAGCTCATCGTAATGCGCCAGCAGGCGGATGCGTTCCTGGTCGGCCTTTTCGCGGCTGATGTCGTTGAAGATGCCGATGTAATGCGTGATGTCGCCCCCATCATTGCGTACCACGCTGATGGACAGCCATTCCGGATACACATGCCCGTCGCGGTGGCGGTTCCAGATTTCGCCCTGCCAGTTGCCCGACTCCTGGATGCTCTGCCACATCTTGCGGTAGAAATGCGGGTCGTGCTGGTGCGAGGCCAGCACGCTGGGGCGCTGGCCCAGCACCTCGTCGGAGGCAAACCCGGTAATGCGCGTAAAGGCCGGGTTGACCAGCACGATGCTCAGCGCCGAATCGGTCACCATCACGCCATCATTGCACTGCGCCAGCACCTTGATCCACAGGCGGTTGGCCAGTTCCTGCTGCTGGCGATCGGTGACGTCGCGCAGGAAAGCGCAGAAGCAACCACCCTGTTGCGGCAGATAGGCGATGCTGACTTCGATGTCGCGCACTTGGCCGTGGCGCGTGCGGTGCTTGGTCAGATAGCGGTCGCGCCCCAGTTCGGCAATCACCCCGATATGGGCGCCGACGGCCAGCACGTTTTCATTCAGGTCGAATTCGCTGATGTGCCGGCCCAGCAATTCTTCGCGCTCATAGCCGGACAGCCGGCAGTAGCTGTCGTTGACTTCCAGCAGCTTGCCCTGCATGTCAAAGAGCCAGAAGCCATCCAGACTGGTGGCGACCACGGCCAGATGCAGCTCGGACTGCTCGCGCAGCAGCAATTCGTTGCGCTTGCGCCGCGTGACGTCGCGCGAGAGCACCACGCAGCGCTGCGGCTGGCCATCGCCGGCGGCAATGCGTGCGGCGCTGAGCTCGAACCAGCACTCCTGTCCCTGCAGCACGAGCATGATCTGCCGGCCGCCGGCATAGCCGTTGCGCAGCGCGTCATCAATCACCTGCAGCGCCGAGGTCGCCGCCTCGGTCGGCAGGATTTCCGCCACGTGCCGGCCAAGCACTTCCTGTTCCGGGCGATAGAGCAGTTCGGGGCGCAGCGCATGCAGCGACTGGTAAATGCCCTTGTCATCGATCACGAACAGCAGATCGGGTATCGCCTGCAAAATGGCATTCTGATCGGCAGCGGCCGCCTGCAATTCCCGGTCGCGCAGCTGCCGCAAGCGGTTTTCTTCGGCCAGATGCTCGGAAAGGCGCGCGATGCCGGCCATGACCGCCTGCAGCTCGGCCAGGTGAGCACCTTCCGGCAAACTGACGGGTTGGCCGGCGCGCAACGATTCGGCGACACGCGCCAGGGCTTGCAGCGGCGCAATCAGCAGGCGCTGCAAGAGCAGCAGCAGCAAGAGCAGCACAGCGGCCAGCAAGCCGGCTTCGGGCAAGCGTTCATCCAGCGTGTTTTCCCAGAGCTGGTTCCGGGCGGGAGCAAGGTCGTACCACAGCACGATCCAGCCGCGCTCGGCGCTGCGCAGTTCGCTGCCGCCCGCCTCGACCCGGTAGGGCATCAACAGCAGAAATTGCTCGCCGCCAGCCAGGCTGATCTGGCGCGAACGCATGTCGGTTTCGTTCTCGCGCGGCCAGTGTGCGGCCAGCTCGGGCAGATCCTTGAAGGGTTTACCCAGCAGGATCGGGTCGGATGACTGCACGATCTGCCCGTCCGGATGCACCTGCAGGGCCAGCAGCAGCCAGGCATCGAGCGACTGCAGGGCGAAACGGGTTTTCAGCAACTCGGGATAACGTGCCCCTTCCTGCTCGGCCAGCAGGGCCAGATGCAGGGCGGTCTGTTGCGCGCGCGCCGCCACTTCGGCCTGCAGCGCCTTGCGCTGGCTACGCAGCTCGTTGAGCGCGCCGGCGAAAACGATCAGCAGCGCGAGCAGCAGCACCAGCGGAAACAGCACCCGCAGCGACAGGACCTTCATGGCGCGGGCTCCGGCAGATAGGCGGCGCTGAAGGCCGGATAGGCCACATAACCACCGGGCAGCAGCCCAGCCTGCTGCATCAGGGCGGCCAGACGCTGGCACAGATCGATCATGCCCTGGGCAGGTGCAGCCAGCCGGCGCTGGTTTTCCGGCAGATCCAGCATGCGGATGCCGCGAAACAGCGCCGGGGCCTCGGCCGGCGTCACTCCCATCTGCCTGGCGATGTCGGCCATGACTTCGCCGGTAGGCTGGCCCAATTGCGGCAAATGGCGGAAATGCGCAGCCAGCACCGCAGCGAGGGCACGCGGAAACAGGGCGATGCGGTCGCTGCGCAGCGCCAGCACATCGACAATCAGGCCAGGCATCTGCGTGCTGGAAAACAGCGTGCGCGCACCTGCCGCCAGCAATTCGGACACCACCGGCTCGAATGACACCACGGCATCGATGCTGCCCGCGCGAAAGGCGGCCAGCTGCTGATCAAGCGGCAGATTGACCTTGCGGATGTCCGCCGCCTGCATGCCGGCGGCCTGCAGCGCGGCAGCCAGCACCACGGCACCCAGCGCCCCCTCTTCCACGCCGATGCGCCGCCCCTTCAGATCCTGCAGGCTGGCGAACTGCGGCTGACCAAGCACCTGATCGGCGCCATCGGAGGCATCAAAGAGGCCAACAATGGTCAGCGGCACGCCGGAATCCACCACGGTCAGCGCATCGTCGAGCGTCATGCACGCGCCATCGAGCGCCCCGGTCTGCAAGGCGCGGATGATGGAGGACGGTGCGTTGAGGATGGCCAGTTTGCAGTGCTGGCGCGACAGCTCGCCATGCCGGTAGGCGTACTGCAGGAAGGCATAGCCGGGCCACACGCTGGTGCCAATGCGCAGCAGCGGCTCGCGCCCGCTGCAGCCCGGCAAGGCCAGCACCGCCATACCCATGACAGTAGCCAGCAGAAGCTCACGCCTGGAAATGTCCACGCCGCCATACCCCGTCGAATGATGCACATCAGGATTGCGCCACGGCTAGCTCCGGCCATGGCGGGCAATCTGACACCAGCATTGCAAAGCATAGACAATCGCCCCGCGCCTTGCCCTGCCTTCCATGCACGGCTAGCCCGGATGCAGCAAAGCCCGGCATGCCGGGCTTTGCAAACGGGTGGGTGCGGCGTGTGCCGATCAGGCCGGCGTATCGGTCGCGGCCGGCAGCTTGAGGAAAAACTCGCGGTAGAATTTCAGCTCGTCGATGGATTCGTAAATGTCGGCCAGCGCGGTGTGCTTGCCCTGCTTCTTGAACTGGCGGTAGACCTCCGGCGCCCAGCGCTTGCACAGTTCCTTGAGCGTGGAAACATCCAGGTTGCGGTAGTGGAACCAGTCTTCCAGCTGCGGCATCCAGCGCGCCATGAAGCGGCGATCCTGGCAGATCGAGTTGCCGCACATGGGGCTCACCAGACGCGGCACATGATCGCCGATAAAGGCCAGAGCCTCGGCCGCCACCTGCTCGACCGAGTGTGTCGACGCCTTCACGCGCTCGATCAGGCCCGAGCGGCCATGCGTGCCCTTGTTCCACTCATCCATGGCATCGAGCACGCTGTCGGGCTGGTGCACGACCCAGACCGGGCTTTCGGCCACCATGTTCAGATTGCCATCGGTCACCACGATGGCCAGTTCGAGGATGCGGTCGTTCAGCGGGTCAAGGCCGGTCATTTCCATGTCCAGCCAGATGAGGTTGTTTTGGTCTTGTGCCATGCGTGGGCCTCGCTATGCAATGCAGTTCGTCTTGGCCGGCATGATACCGGAAGCCGCCTGCGCAACTGCAGCGAATTCCCGCCGCCGCAGGTTGCGCGGTCATTCTTGGACTATACCGGACTCATTATCCTGCCAAGCCGAGCCGCCACCATGTCCATTCCAGCCTTCGATCTTCCCGCCGGCGGCTCGGCCGCCCACAATCCGGACCTGAGCTGGAGCCAGGTGCGCGAAACCATCCTGATGCTGGGGCTGACAGTGGCACAGATACGCCAGGCCATGCAGGAAAGCGCGGTGTCGCTCGACAGCCTCACCCACGCCTTTGCCGGCATGCACAGCACCATCGGCGAGGTGCGCGCGACCATCGAGGCCGAGCTGGCCGGCCAGCCCGCGGGCACGACGCTGCTGGCACGCATCGGCGAGGTGGACGGCCACAGCATGCAGGCGCTGATTGCGCTGCAATTCTACGACCGCCTGACCCAGCGGCTTGATCACGCCTGCGGCAGCATCGCCGCACTGGCCGATCTGGTGGCGGACCCGCAGCGCCTGTTTGCGCCGGCGGAGTGGCTGGTCCTGCAGCAGCGCATCCGCTCGCAATACACGATGGAGCAGGAACGCGAGCTCTTCGACAACATCCTGCAGGGGATGAAGCTCTCCGAAGCCTTGCAGCACGTGACCGCGCCGAGCGACACGCCGCTCAATGCCGGCGACATCGAGATGTTCTGAGGAACGTGGGAGCGACAAACATACCCACAACCCCATAACTCCCGATCCATCACGGTAAATAGCCTGCAAACCAATACCCCAAAAAAAGCAGCAAAGCAGCGGCGGCTTTCCTTTCGGGGTCGGCAAGGCGGAAGCCTTCCACCGCCCAGCTTCCCCTGCCGCCCGCCCCTTCTGGCATACTGCCGCTTTTGCCGCATTTCCCCTGCACCATGACTGCCCACCAGTTTACCGGCCTCTTCCTGTTTGCCCTTGTCGCCAGCGTACTGGTCCAGCTCTGGCTGGCGCTGCGGCATGCCAACCATGTGCGGCGCCATCGCGCAGCCGTGCCCGCCGAATTTGCCGAAGCAATCAGCCTGGAATCGCACCAGCGCGCGGCGGATTACACGGTGGCGAAAACACGCTTTGGCATGCTGGTCAGCATTTATGACGCCATGCTGCTGCTGGCCTTTACGCTCGGCGGCGGCATCGAAGCCTTGCAGGCGCTCAGCCGCGAATGGTTTGCCAGCGAGATCGCCAGCGGCGTCTGCCTGATCGCGCTGCTGGGCATCATCCACGGCCTGCTCACACTGCCCTTTGCACTGGTGTCGACCTTCGGCATCGAGGCGCGATTCGGCTTCAACACCATGACCTGGCGGCTGTTTCTCGCCGACCTGCTGAAAACCGCCCTGCTGGCGGCCGGGCTGGGCCTGCCGCTGCTGGCGCTGGTGCTGTGGCTGATGCAGCAGATGGGCGCGCACTGGTGGCTGTGGGTCTGGGCCGTCTGGGTCGGCTTTTCGCTGCTGCTGATGTGGATATTCCCCACCTTCATCGCCCCGCTGTTCAACAAGTTCGAGCCGCTGGCCGATGCCGGACTGCAGGCGCGCATCGAAGCACTGCTGAGCCGCTGCGGCTTTCGCAGCAGCGGCATCTTCGTGATGGACGGCTCGAAGCGCTCCAGCCATGGCAATGCCTATTTCACCGGCTTTGGCTCCAGCAAGCGCATCGTGTTTTTCGACACCCTGCTCAAGCATCTGGACGGCGAGGAAATGGAGGCCGTGCTGGCGCACGAGCTGGGCCACTTCCGGCATCGCCACATCCTGCAGCGCATCGTCTGGACCTTCGCGCTGATGCTGGGTCTGCTCTGGCTGCTGGGCCAGCTCAAGGAACAGGCGTGGTTCTATGCCGGCCTCGGCGTCACCACGCCCAGCACCGCCAGCACGCTGCTGCTGTTTTTCCTGGTGCTGCCGGTGTTCACCTTCCTGACCGGCCCGCTGGGCTCCTGGCTGTCGCGCAAGCATGAGTACCAGGCCGACGCCTACGCAGCCCGGCAGGCTTCCGCCAGCGCGCTCATCGCGGCGCTGGTCAAGCTGTACCGCGACAATGCCGCCACGCTGACGCCGGATCGCTGGCACAGCATGTTTTACGACAGCCACCCGCCCGCCGCGCTGCGCATCGCCGCGCTCCGGCGGCTGGCCTGACACGCACCACCGCCCTGAACGGAGCCCCAAAGCAATGCTGTTACTGCTGGAACACTGCAGCCCCAATCCCGAGCGCCTGACCTCACCGGCAGCCGAAGCGCTGTCCGAGCAGGTCGCCGACTGGCAGCTGGGTGGCGACTGCCTCGAACGCCGGTTTGAATTCGCCGACTTCCATGACACGATGGCCTTCGTGAACGCGGTCGCCTGGATCGCCCATTCCGAAGCACATCACCCCGAGCTGGCGGTGAGCTTCGGCGAATGCCGGGTACGCTGGAGCACCTTCAGCGCGGGTGGGCTGACGCGCAACGACTTCATCTGCGCGGCCAAGATCAACGCGCTGTTTCTCGCATGACCGAGATCGCCCGCATCGTTACCAGCCACGGCAAGGCCTATATCGTCGAGCTTGCCGATGGCAGCCGCCGCCAGGCCAGCACGCGCGGCAAGAAAACCGATTACGCCTGCGGCGATCGCGTGCGCATCCAGCTGCTCAATGCCGAACAGGCGGTGATCGAGGGTTTCGAGCCGCGCCGCAGCCTGCTCTATCGCTCGGATGCCTGGCGCAGCAAGCTGATTGCCGCCAATGTCAGCCAGATCGTACTGGTCGTCGCCCCCGTGCCGAGCTTTTCCGACGAACTGATCGGGCGCTGCCTGATCGCCGCCGAGGCAGCCGACATCACGCCGCTGATTTGCCTGAACAAGGCCGATCTGCCGCAAGCGGCGGCGGCGGCCGAGCGTCTGCACTACTACACCGGGCTCGGCTATCCCATGCTGATGCTGTCGGCGCTCGACGATGTCAGCCCCTTGCGTGCGCGCCTGCAGGGGCAGGTATCGGTGCTGGTCGGCCAGTCCGGCATGGGCAAATCCACGCTGACCAATGCCCTGATTCCCGAAGCCCGGGCGCGCATCAACGACATTTCGCTGGCGCTGGATTCGGGCAAGCACACCACGACCAATGCCACGCTCTATCACCTGGACGCCGATTCGGACCTGATCGACTCGCCCGGCCTGCAATCCTTCGGCCTGGCCCACGTGACGGCGGAAACACTGCCGCGCCTGATGCCGGATTTTTCGCCGCTGATCGGACAATGCCGCTTTCACAATTGCCGCCATCGCCAGGAACCCGGCTGCGCCATGCAGGCCGCCGTGGCCAGCGGGCAGCTGCCGGCCGAGCGCCTGCAGCTGTTGCACCGCCTGCAGGACGAGCTGAGCGCCGGGCAATCCTACTGAAGCGCTGAGTGTCAGGCCGGCACGCCGGCCAGCCTCAAGCAAATACATTTTCACCCATGCCGCTGCAAGCAAATGATTGCAAAGGCTGCAGGGATATACCCATCAAGCCCGCGTGCGCCGCTGGCGCTTGCGCAAGCCCCAGATGATCCAGGCGCGCCAGAAAAGGTGTACGGCCAGGTAACCGGCCAGCGCCAGCAAACCCGCCAGCAAGGGCAAACCCAGCAACAGCGCCGGGCCCAGGCCCAGCGCCCAATGCCCCATCGCGGCCAGCCAGGCCAGCGGCTCGGCCAGCGAAAAGGCCGGCAGCGTGGCATACGCCCCTTCCCCGCCATTGCCGCCGATCAGCAGCGCGCCCAGCTGATAGGCCAGCCAGTACAGCGGGCCAATGGTGAGCGGGTTGGTATAAAAGGTGACCAGCAGCGCCACGGGCAGATTGGTGCGAAACCCGGCCGACAGCAGGGCCGCGGTGATCATTTGCAGCGGCCCCGGAATCAGCCCGGAAATGAAGCCGACGGCAACGCCGCCGGCCACGCAGCGGCGGTGCAGGTGCCAGAGATCGGGATGACCGAGGTGCCGCCCGAAATAGCGCAGGAAGCGGTGCTCGCGCACGGTTTGCAGGTCGGGCAGGTAGCGGCGGAGGAGTTTTCGCGGCATTGGGGAACCAGAAAGGGGTAAAATGAATCTGCTCTCGGGCAATGTTCAGAGCCCAGCAGCAGGCTGCTTGCACAAGCCGGATTGTCCGCCCAACGCAAGCACCGGGCCAGGCCCGGCGCAAACCATATTCTTCACAATCAGTAACTTGCTCTTTCTTGTCACTCATTCCCGCCCGGCCTTGCCGGAAAGAATGAATCGCTGGCTGTTTTTTCAGCAGCCTGCCTAGACCCGGGCCGTCAGGCAAAATTCCCCTTAGCGCAGAATTGTTTCCCATGGTAGCCGTCAACCGTACCCTCGCCCAATCCATCGCCGAAGCCGCCAACCCCGAACAATGGCTGCACGCCCTGGCCGACCGCTTCAACCCGGACGAGCTTGCGCTGCTGGGCCGGGCACTGCACTGGACTGCGCAGCGCTGCACCAATGCCGCACACGCGCAAACCGGCACGCCACTGTTTCAGCACGCCGTGGCCAGCGCGTCGATCGTCGCCGACCTGCGCCTGGGCGCCGATGCTGTCGCGGCAGCCCTGCTGTTTGCCGTGACCGACGTCGAGGCCGACCCCGGTGCCGCCATCGCCGAACTGTGCAACCCGGAAATCGCCCGACTGGTTGACGGCATCGCCCGGCTGCGCAAGCTGAAATGGCTGAACGACCTGGCGCTGCGCCCCGAAGAGCGCAGCCAGCAGATCGAGGGCCTGCGCAAGATGCTGCTGGCGATGGTCGAGGACATCCGTGCGGTGCTGATCCTGCTGGCCTGGCGCACGCAAACCATGCACGTGCTCAGCCATGCCCCGGAGGCCGTGCGCCGCGAGGTAGCGCAGGAAACGCTGGAAATCTATGCGCCGCTGGCCAACCGCCTGGGCGTCTGGCAGATCAAGTGGGAGCTCGAAGACCTCGGCTTTCGCTACCTGCACCCGGACACCTACAAGAAAATCGCCAAACTGCTCGACGAGCGCCGCGTTGATCGCGAGCAGTTCATCACCAATGTGCTCGATACCCTGCGCGCCGAGCTGAAAACGGTGGGCATCAAGGCCGACCTGATGGGCCGGCCCAAGCACATCTACAGCATCTGGAAAAAGATGCAGAAGAAGAAGCTCGATTTTTCCGAGCTGTATGACATCCGTGCGGTGCGCGTGCTGGTCAGCGACCTGAAGGACTGCTACACGGTGCTGGGCATCGTGCACAACCTCTGGCAGCCGATTCCCGGCGAATTCGACGACTACATCGCCCAGCCCAAGGGCAACAACTACCGCTCGCTGCACACGGCCGTCATCGGCCCGGAAGAAAAGGCCGTCGAAATCCAGATCCGCACCTTCGACATGCACGAGCACGCCGAATACGGCGTCGCCGCGCACTGGCGCTACAAAGAAGGCGGCCGCGGCGACTCCGGTTACGAGGAAAAGATTGCCTGGCTGCGCCAGCTGCTCGACTGGCGCGAGGACACCAGCAGCGACCAGGGCTTCGCCGAGGCCTTCAAGGCCGAACTGTTCGACGACACGATCTATGTGATGACACCGGCCGGCAAGGTCATCGGCCTGCCGCGCGGCAGCACGCCAGTCGATTTCGCCTACCACGTCCACACCGACCTGGGCCACCGCTGCCGCGGCGCCAAGGTCGACGGCGCCATCGTGCCGCTGAACAGCCCGCTGGAAAACGGCCAGCGCGTCGAGATCATCTCCTGCAAGGAAGGCGGGCCCAGCCTCGACTGGCTGCACCAGGGCTATGTGAAGAGCCACCGCGCCGCCAGCAAGATCCGCCACTGGATACGCCAGCAAAATCTGGATGTCGCCCGCGAAGCCGGCCGCGCCATCTACGACAAGGAAGCCGCGCGCGCCGCCGCCACCAATGTCAACCAGGAAGCGCTGGCGCACCGGCTCGACTGCAAGCACATCGACGAGGTGTACATCGCACTGGGCCAGGGCGAGATGACGCTGCGCGAACTGGCCGACGCCTTCAGCGATACGCTCTCCCCGCCAGCACCGACGGAAGACAGCCCCGAGCACTTCATCAAGCGCGCGCGCGCCGACCAGCATGGCGAAGGCATCCTGATCGAGGGCGTCGACAAGCTGATGACGCTGCTGGCGAAATGCTGCAAGCCGGTGCCGCCGGACCCGGTCATGGGCTTTGTCACCAAGGGCCGCGGCATCTCCATTCACCGCAGCGACTGCCAGACCCTGAAGCGCCTCGCTGCCGAAGCCCCCGAGCGCCTGATCAAGGCCGACTGGGGCAAGTCGCTGGGCCAGGCCTTCGCTACCGATATCGTCGTGGAAGCGCATGACCGCAACAGCCTGCTGCGCGACCTGACCGACGTGATGGCACGCGACAAGATCAACGTCACCGCGGTCAACACGCTCTCGCGCGATGCGCGCGCCAGCATGCGCTTCACCGTGGAAATCCGCGATGCCGAACAGCTGCAGCGTCTCTTTGCCAAGCTGCGCGAAGTGGCCGGGGTGATCCGCGTCGAGCGCAGCTGAAGCGGCAAGCGGACGCGGCGTCAGCTGCGCTGCAATGCAGCAAATGCGCGGCCTGCAGCCATTGCGCGACATTGTCAGGCAAAGCTGACAACGCCGCTTGCACTCTGCAGCCAGTCGCATAGACTGAAGCCAGCCTGATCCGGGAGTTCGACCATGCTGAACACCTTACGCGGCAAGCTGATTGCCTTCATTGCCCTGCTGACGCTGATTCTGGCGGCAACCCTGACCATCGGCGCCTACCTGAAAATGCGCCACCAGATGATCCAGACTGGCCTCACGCACGAGATTGCCGGCACGGCGGCGGGCTATAACGTCGTCATCCGCAACTGGGTGGATGCCAAGCAGCAGATCGTCACCGCGCTGGCAGCGGCAATCGGCAAAGCGGAAGACCCGATGCCGCCGCTGCAGCAGGCCGCCGGCAGCGCCCCCTTCGATTCGGCCTATCTGGGCAAGCCCGACAAGCAGATGATCACCTCGCGCGACCTGAAGCTGCCACCCGACTACGACCCCACCGTGCGCCCCTGGTACAAGCAGGCGTCCAGCGAAGGCAAGACCGTGCTGACGCCTCCCTATGTCGACACGGGTACCAAGCGCCTGATCATGTCCTTTGCGGCCCCCGTGCAAAAGGATGGCGCGCTGTACGGCGTGGTGGCCACCGACATTTTTCTCGACGACATCATCAAGGACGTGCTGAACATCCGCCTGACCGGCGACGGCTACGCCATCCTGATCGGCAAGGACGGCAAGATTCTCGTCCACAGCGACAAGGAGCAGATCCTCAAGGAAAGTGCCTCGCTGAGCCCCGATCTGGCGGCCGACAGGCTGGCCGCCCAGGCGGGCCAGAAAGCGCTGATGGAACTCGAAATCGCCGGTCAGAAGAAATTCGGCTATGTGCAGGAAATCGAAAACTCCAACATCTACCTGGTCCTGATCATTGACCAGGGCGTGGCGCTCAAGCCGCTGAACCAGCTGCTGCTGATCGCGCTGATCACGCTGGGCGTCGTCCTGGTGGTGATCGTTCCGCTCTCCAGCATGCAGATCAGCAGCATGCTCAAGGGGCTGGTGAAAGTGCGCGACGGCATGCGGGAAATCTCGCAAGGCGAAGGCGACCTCACCCGCAAGATCGACATTGTCGGCGATGATGAAATCGCGCAAACCGCGCAAGCCTTCAATGCCTTCACCGACCGGCTGCGCACCATGTTCCTCGACATCCGTCGCGAATCGGAAAAACTGACGCGTGGCGTGAACGACATCAACCAGGTACTGCACACCCTGTCGAACGACTCGCAGGTGCTGGCCGATCTGGCCTCGAGCAATGCCGCCACCATCGAGGAAATCACCGTCAGCATCAGCCACATTGCCGACAACTCCCGCGAGGCCGATACCCTGGTCAACAACACCGGCTCGCTGTCGCGCGAATCCACGCAAACCGTGCGCGAAGTAGCCACCGAAGTCAGCAAGTCCGCCTCCGAGGTCGAAGCGCTCTCGGCCCTGCTCGACCGCCTGAGCCAGCGCAGCCAGGAAATCAGCGGCATCATCCGTGTGATCAAGGAAATCGCCGACCAGACCAATCTGCTGGCGCTCAATGCGGCGATCGAAGCGGCGCGCGCCGGCGAGCAGGGTCGCGGCTTTGCCGTCGTGGCCGACGAGGTGCGCAAGCTGGCCGAGCGCACCAGCCAGGCCACGCTGGAGATCACCGGCATGATCGAGGGCATCCGCGGCGAAACCAGCGAAGCCGTCAACAATATGCAATCGACCGTGAATGCCGTACAGAATGGCGTGACGCTCAGCAACAACGCCGCCGAGAAAATCAGCCACATCCGTGAAAACATGGATCTGGTGATGCAGAAGATCGGCGAAATCGCCCACTCCACCGGTGAGCAGCAGGATGCCACGACACTGATGGCGCAAAGCGCGGAAAACATCACCAACCAGATGCAGCAAACCGATGCGGCACTGCAGCGCGCCACCAACTCGGTGCATCAGCTCAATGACATGGCCAACTTCCTCTTGCAGCTCTTCAGCAAGTTCAGGCTCTAAGCCGGCCACCGGCAGGCAGCGTTTGCGCGCGCCCAGCCCGGCCAAGCATAATGCCCCGTGCCCAGGCTCGGGGCTTTTTCATTTCAGGATGCAGAACGCCGATGTTTGTCGAATTCCCCGGTTCCCCCTACAAGCTCTTCCAGCCCTTCCCGCCGGCCGGCGACCAGCCTGCCGCGATTGCCAAACTGATCGAGGGGCTGGAAGACGGGCTGAAATACCAGACACTCCTGGGGGTAACCGGCTCGGGCAAGACCTTCACCATGGCCAATGTGATCGCGCGCACCGGCCGGCCGGCCATCGTGATGGCGCCCAACAAGACGCTGGCCGCGCAGCTGTACGCCGAATTCCGCGAATTCTTCCCCGAAAACGCCGTCGAGTATTTCGTTTCCTATTACGACTACTACCAGCCGGAAGCCTACGTTCCCAGCCGTGACCTGTTCATCGAGAAGGATTCCAGCATCAACGAGCACATCGAACAGATGCGGCTCTCGGCGACCAAGGCCATGCTCGAGCGGCGCGACTGCATCATCGTGGCCACCGTGTCGGCGATTTACGGTATTGGCGACCCGTCGGACTACCACCAGATGATCCTGCACCTGAAGGAAGGCGAACAGCACGCGCAACGCGACATCATCAAGCGCCTGATCGCCATGCAGTATGAACGCAGCGAACTCGACTTCGCCCGCGGAACGTTTCGCGTGCGCGGCGATGTGATCGACGTGTTTCCGGCAGAAAATGCCGAGCTGGCGCTGCGCATCGACCTCTTCGACGACGAGCTGGAAAAACTGAGCCTGTTTGACCCGCTCACCGGCCACATCCAGCAGCGGGTCGGCAGATATACGGTGTTTCCCAGCAGCCACTATGTCACGCCGCGCGATACGGTGCTGCGTGCCATCGAAACCATCAAGGATGAATTGCGCAGCCGCCTGGAATTCTTCTACCGCGAGCAAAAGCTGGTGGAGGCGCAGCGCCTGGAGCAGCGCACGCGCTTCGACCTGGAAATGCTCAACGAAATGGGCTTTTGCAAGGGCATCGAGAATTACTCGCGGCACTTCTCCGGCAAACAGGCCGGCGAGGCGCCACCGACACTGATCGACTATCTGCCCCGCGACAGCCTGATGCTGCTGGACGAATCGCATGTGCTGATCGGCCAGATCGGCGGCATGTATCGCGGTGATCGGGCGCGCAAGGAAAACCTCGTCGACTATGGTTTCCGTCTGCCCTCCGCGCTCGACAACCGCCCGCTGAAGTTTGAAGAATTCGAAGTCATGATGCCGCAGACGATTTTCGTCTCCGCCACGCCGGCCGACTATGAAAAGGAGCACCAGGGGCAGGTGGTCGAGCAGGTGGTGCGCCCCACCGGCCTGATCGACCCGGAAGTGATCGTGCGCCCGGTCGGCACGCAGGTCGACGATCTGCTCTCGGAAGCCCGCAAACGCATCGAGGCCGGCGAGCGCGTGCTGGTCACCACGCTGACCAAGCGCATGGCCGAGCAGCTGACGGAATACCTGTCCGAGCACGGCATCAAGGTGCGCTACCTGCACTCGGACATCGACACCGTCGAGCGCGTGGAGATCATCCGCGACCTGCGCCTGGGTCTGTTCGATGTGCTGGTCGGCATCAACCTCTTGCGCGAGGGCCTGGATATTCCGGAAGTGTCGCTGGTGGCCATCCTGGATGCCGACAAGGAAGGCTTCCTGCGCAGCGAGCGCAGCCTGATCCAGACCATCGGGCGTGCCGCCCGGCACCTGCACGGCACGGCCATCCTCTATGCCGACCGCATCACCGATTCGATGAAGAAGGCCATCGACGAGACGGCGCGCCGCCGGCAGAAGCAGCTCGACTTCAACGCAGCCAACGGCATCACGCCAAAGTCGGTGGTCAAGCGCATCAAGGACATCATCGACGGCGTCTACAACGCCGAAGACGCCGCAGCAGCGCGGATCGAGCAAAAACGCCACAAGGAGCTGGCCGAGCTGGATGAAAAACAGCTGGCGAAGGAGCTCAAGCGGCTGGAGAAGGAGATGCTGGAGGCGGCCCGCAATCTGGAGTTCGAAAAGGCGGCGGGCTTGCGCGACCAACTCAGGCAGCTGCGCGAGCGGGCCTTCGGCCACGATTAGCCAGGAAGGCCCCCGAACAATCCCTTGGGCGGCTCTTCGAGCCTACGCGGGTGCTGGCGGCCGTTTCGCGGCGCCGTCAGCCCTGGCTGCACGCCCGTAGCCCGCCATGGGCTTGGCGCCAGCGCAAGAATTCACTCGCGAAGCGCCTCGCCATCATCCCGCGCCCCAATGGATCATCCGGGTTGAACAGCTTGCGGCCAGGCCGGCACCACGCGTTGGGCCAAGCCCGGCACGACTCACTGCTTGCCAAAGCATCAACAGACACAATAAGGGTATATGGCCGCAACCATTTACGAAAAATGGCTGCAGCCATATACCCTAAAGAAGAACCTGATCAGGCAGCCAACTCAGCAACTCGTCATGCCGGCGAAAGCCGGCATCCAGAGCGACGCTAGAAAAGGCATTGCCGCTGGATTCCCGCTTTCGCGGGAATGACGAATTGTACTTTGCTGAGGTAGCTACCTAATCAGGAAGAAGCAACAGCAAGACTCAGTCAGGCAGCCGCTGCCAGCGACCATGCAGCAGCCCCTCGATGGGGCGATAGTCGGTCTTGTAGGCCATCTTGCGACACTGGGCGATCCAGTAACCAAGGTAGACATAGGGCAGACCCAGCTGGCGCGCCAGCCCCAGCTGCCAGAGCACGTTGTAAACGCCCAGGCTGTGCTTGTGCAGATCGGGGTCGAAAAAGGTGTAGACAGCCGACAGGCCATCGTCGAGCTGATCAATCAGACTGACCATCACCAGCCTGTCGTCCAGCATGAATTCGGCCAGCATGCTGTTGACGCCACTCTGCAGAATGAAATTTTCATACTGCTCAGAGGTATCCTCATCCATCCCGCCACCACTATGGCGCGCCTGCTGATACCTGCGATAGAGCTGAAAATGCGCATCCTGGTAATCCAGCCCGAGCAGGCGGCTGCGCATACCGGACAGACGCGACAGGATCTTGCGCTGAGTGCGATTGGGTGCAAAGCCGTTCACCGGCACGCGCACCGGCACACAGGCCTTGCACTGGTCGCACCAGGGGCGGTAGACAAACTGCCCGCTGCGCCGAAAGCCCTGCCGCACCAGCTCGCTGTACACCCGCTGCTCCATCCGCCCGGACGGCACGACGACCTGCGAGCGCGCCATCAGCTCGGGCAGATAGCTGCATTCATAGGCGGCCGTCGCATAGAACTGCAGCGGCATGACATGGGCGGCTTCACGCATCGGGCTCACTCCGGTAATGGTACTGCCAGCGCTCAGGCAGCGGCCCGGTCGCACAGGCCTGCTGCAGGTGCTCGACAAAGCGCTGCCGCGGGATGGGCCGGGCGCCAAAGCGCGCCAGGTGCGCGGTATGCATCTGGCAATCGATCAGCGTCACGCCCTGTTGCGCCAACCAGCGCACCAAGTGGACAAAGGCGATTTTCGAGGCATCGGCCTGCCGGGCAAACATGGATTCACCATAGAACATCCGGCCAATGGCAACACCATAGAGCCCCCCCGCCAGCTGGCCATCAATCCAGCATTCGGCGCTGTGCGCATGACCACCGTGATGCAGCGCCAGATAGGCTGCGCGCATCTCGTCGGTAATCCAGGTTGCGCCATGCGCATCGCGCGGCGCGGCACAGCCGGCCAGCACCTCGGCAAAAGCGCTGTCAAAACGCACTTCGTAGGCGTGGTTGCGCAGCACCTTGGCCAGCGAGCGCGGCACATGCAGTTCCGCGGTGTGCAAGACCATGCGCGGGTCGGGTGACCACCACAGAATGGGTTCGCCGGGCATGAACCAGGGAAAGATGCCGAGCCGATAGGCCGCCAGAATGCGTTGCGGGTGCAGATCACCGCCGGCGGCCAGCAACCCTTCCGGGTCGCGCAGGGCCGTGTCGACCGGCGGAAAACGCAGCGTGTGGTCCAGCCAGGCAATCATCAGGCGGGAAACACCCGGTCAGGCGGCCTTGGGCTGGCAGTCGGCGCACACACCGTACAGGTACATTTCGTGTTCCTGCATCTGGAAGTTGTGCTGCTTGGCGATGGCTTCCTGGCGCTGCTCGATTTCGGCGTCGAAGAATTCCTCGACCTTGCCGCACTTCACGCACACCAGGTGATCATGGTGGCCATTGTCGGCCAGCTCGAACACGGCCTTGCCGGTTTCGAAATGATGACGGACCAGAATGCCGGCCTGCTCGAACTGGGTCAGCACGCGATACACAGTGGCCAGACCGATGTCGATCTGCTCGGAAAGCAGCAGGCGGTAAACGTCTTCAGCGGCCAGATGGCGTTGCTGGCTGGTTTCAAAGAGGTTGAGGATTTTCAGGCGGGGGCCGGTGGCCTTGAGGCCCATGCCCTTGAGTTCGGCGGCTTTGCTCATGCTTTATTTTTCCTGCAGGCTGGCGGTGTCATGCGGCGTGGCGCTGTTGATGCCGTTTCCGGGCCGCAAAACTGGCGTCAACAGCGCCTAATCCGGTTATGATATAGCGTTTCCCGGTGCTTCGCACCGCTCGCCTTGCTGGCTGTTGAAAACGGCCCGCAGCGCATTTTCTCCGCCGCGACGGAGAATGCGCGAGAGGCAAATCGCGATACCCGTGATCAGCAAACCCGGATGAGCATCCGGGTTCGGATGGACGGTCTGCGGCGGGCCCCGCCCGGTGCATGATGCCCAATGGGCAAACCGTCTTTTCAACACCCTGCCAGCCAGAGAAAGAACCGACACCATGAAGGTCAGCCCGATTCCCGTGCTTCTTGCCGCCAGCCTGTTGCTCGGCGGCTGTGGCGCAGTCAATGTTCTCAGCCCCTACAAGATCGATGTCCCCCAGGGCAATGAAGTCACCGCCGACCAGGTCGCGCAGCTGAAAGCCGGCATGAGCCGTGGCCAGGTCCGTTTTCTGCTTGGCACGCCACTGCTGACCGATCCTTTCCATGCCGACCGCTGGGATTATGTGCAGAGCAATGCCAAGGGCGGACGCCTGCTTGAGCAGCATGCCTTCACCGTCTTCTTCGAAGGCGACACGCTGGTACGCTGGCAGGGCTCCACCCTGCCGGCCGACCCGAACAGCCGCTTCAGCAAGGCCGCTACGCAGGCCAGCGCCGTTGCCGCCGACAGCCCGGCCGCCGAAGAGCCGACCGTACAACCGCTCGTTGACGAGGCCAAGCAATGACCCGCATCGCCATTGCCGGAGCCAGCGGCCGCATGGGCCGCATGCTGATCGAAGCCGTTCTGGCCGCCGATGACTGCCAGCTGCATGCCGCGCTGGACCATGCCGGCAACCCGGCCATCGGCCAGGATGCCGCCGCCTTTCTGGGCCGCGCATGCGGCGTCGCCATCACGGCTGAGCTGGCTGCGCTGGCCGGTGCCGATGTGCTGATCGACTTCACCCGCCCGGAAGGCACGCTGGCGCATCTGGCCGCCTGCCGCGCACACCGCGTCAACATGATCATCGGCACCACCGGCTTTGACGAAGCCGGCAGCGCGGCCATTGAGGCCGCCAGCGCCGACATCGCCATCGTGCATGCCTACAACATGAGCGTGGGCGTGAACCTGCTGGTGAAGCTGCTGGAAGTCGCCGGTCGTGCGCTCGCCACCGGCTACGATGTCGAGGTGCTGGAAATGCATCACCGCATGAAGGTCGATGCGCCGTCGGGCACCGCGCTGATGCTGGGCCGCGCCGTCGCCGAAGCGCAGGGCCGTGATCTGAAGGATTGCGCGGTGTATGCGCGCGAAGGCATTACCGGCGAACGCGAGCCCGGCACCATCGGCTTCGCCACGCTGCGTGGCGGCGACGTGATCGGCGACCATACGGTGATCTTTGCCGGCCTGGGCGAGCGCATCGAAATCAGCCACAAGGCCAGCAACCGCACGATCTATGCCTCGGGCAGCCTGCGCGCCGCGCGCTTTCTACAGGGCCGCAGCAGCGGCTTCTTCGACATGCGCGACGTGCTGGACATCAATTAGAAATAATCAGGGTATTTCTCCACAGCCCAATGCAGTATTGGCCTGCAGGGCAATACCCAGCAAAAAACCCGCCTAGGCGGGTTTTTTGCTGTCTGGGCCACGCGCTCAGCGCGACTTGCGCTCGCCGATCTTGATGATCTTCAGGCAGTTGGTACCGCCCCCCAGACCCACCACATCACCAAAGGTGAAGGCCACCAGATCGCCCTGCTGCACGATGCCGCGCCGCAGCATCTCGACCTCGGCGCGCACCAGCAGCGACTCGCGATCGGTGTTCTCGTGCGAGATCATCACCGGATACACGTCGCGGAACAGCGACAGGCGATTGTAGGTTTCCGCCTCCGGGGTCAGGGCATAAATGGGCACGCCACGGATGAAGCGGCTCATCCACAGCGCCGAGGAGCCGCTTTGCGTCAGCGCCGCAATGGCCTTGACGTTCAGGTGGCTGGACGCAAACAGCGCGGACATGGCAATGGTCTGGTCAATGCGCGCGATATCGCCCTGCAGCAGCATCTCGCCATCGATCTTGCTCTCGAACGTCTTCTCGGCCTCGACACAGACGCGCGCCATCGCCTCGACGGTTTCAACCGGATACTTGCCCGAAGCCGTTTCCGCCGACAGCATCACTGCATCGGTGCCATCCAGCACGGCATTGGCAACGTCGGAGACTTCCGCCCGCGTCGGCACCGGGCTGGAAATCATCGACTCCATCATCTGCGTGGCGGTGATCGACAGCTTGTGCTTCTTGCGCGCGAGCTTGATCATTTTCTTCTGCAGCGCCGGCACGGCGGCGTCGCCGACTTCCACCGCCAGGTCGCCACGCGCAACCATGATGCCATCGGAGGCATCAAGGATTTCTTCCAGGCTGGCGACCGCCTCGGTGCGCTCGATCTTGGCGATCAGCAAGGCCTTGCTGCCCGCCGCGCGCAGCAGCGTGCGCGCCATGTACATGTCGGCGCCACTCTTGGGAAAGGACACCGCCACGTAATCGGCATGCAGCTTGGCTGCCGTCTTGATGTCTTCCATGTCCTTGGAGGTCAGCGCCGGCGCGGTCAAGCCGCCGCCCTGGCGGTTGATGCCCTTGTTGTTTGACAGCGTGCCACCAATCTTCACCAGCACATGGATCTCGCTGCCGATCACCTCGGTCACCTCGAACACCAGCCGGCCATCGTCAAGCAGCAGCACGGCGCCCGGCGCCACATCGTTGGGCAGTTCCTTGTAATCCAGGCCGACGCGCTCCTGATTGCCCAGCTGGCAATTGGCGTCGAGGATGAACTTGTCGCCGTTTTTCAGTTCGATCTTGTTCTTTTCGAACTTGCCGACGCGGATTTTCGGGCCTTGCAAGTCGACCATGATCGCGACCGCCCTGCCCGCCTTTTTCGCACACTCGCGCACGATGGCGGCGCGGTCGAGGTGATCCTGTGCCGTGCCATGCGAAAAATTCAGGCGGAACATGTTGACGCCAGCGGCGATCAGTTTTTCCAGCGTGGCAACGTCGCCGGAAGACGGACCGAGCGTAGCGACAATCTTGGTGCTGCGTAGCATGGACAAACTCCTTGTGTAGATTTTCAGTTGTTATCGTCACCGGCAAAGCGGTGCTGCCCGGACGCCAGCGCGGAACCGGGGCGTAGCCTGCAAGCCGGTGCGCACCGCCCGGCGCTTGCGCAGCAAAACTTAACAATATTACTTACACCCGGCAAGCGGACTCGTCCGGCCCGGCAAGGCCTGTGGTTTTATGGTTTGCGCGACTGCTGCAAAATGTAACAGCCACGGTAAAAACGGGGATTGTGCTACATCAAGCGCGGTGGCAATCCGGCCTGGCGAATGCAGCACAGCGCAGCGGCACGCCAAAGCGGCACCGCCCGGAGCAGGCCCGGGCGGCGGATTGGTTGGCTGCGCGGCCCTGCCAACTCAGGCCTGGACCTTTCTGGCCGGCACCCAGACCAGTGCATCGCCTTCGAGCACCTTCACGCCACGCACATAACATTCGGTCAGCAATTTGACGCGCTGTTTTTCCGGATAGAGTTCCAGCACGGTGGCCTGGGCGCTGACCGTGTCGCCGATCTTTACCGGCTTGATGAAGCGCAGGTTTTGCGACATGTAGATGCAGCCTGGGCCGGGCAGCTTCATGCCGATGACCGAGGACAGCATGCTGGCAGTCAGCATGCCGTGGATGATGCGCCCGCCAAAGCGCGTTTCGGCGGCAAATTCCTCGTCAATGTGCATCGGATTGTTGTCGCCGGTCAGACCGGCAAACAACACCACATCGGTCTCGGTAATGGTCTTGCGGTATTCCGCCATCAGGCCCACCGACAGGTCTTCGTAGTAAATGCCCATGCCACACTCCTTCATCCGGAAAGCGAAAAATGATGCTGCGATGCAGCATACTCTTCTGTGCAGATGTCAGGGCGATGACAAGACCGGCAAGCCCTCAGGCGGGCAGAAATGCGACAACACCGTCACGCCGCGGGCGCGCGCTTCAGCCGCGCACGGCAGCCAGCTCGCCCAGACGCTGGATGGCCTTTTCGTGGCGCACTGTCCACGGCTCCACGCAGCAGATGCGCAGGCAGTTGCGATAGCTGCGGCTGGGCGAGAACAGCGGCCCCGGCGTAAAGGCGATGCCTTCGGCCAGCGCGCGCTGCAGCAGCTCCAGGGTGTCGACATTGCCCCCCAGCTCCACCCACAGCACATACCCCCCCTGCGGCACATGCAGACGCGTATCGGCCGGGAAATAGCGCTGAATGGCGCTGACCGCGGCATTGACCTGATCGGCGCAGGCCCGGCGCAGGCGGCGCAGATGGTGATCGTAACCCCCGTTCTCCAGAAAGCGTGCAATGGCACGCTGCAGCGGCAAGGGTGTCGAGTAGGTATTGATGAACTTGAGCTGTTCCAGCTCGCGGTGCCAGCGCCCCGCCACCACCCAGCCCACGCGAAAGGCCGGTGCAACCATCTTGGTAAACGATGCGATCAGCATCACGTTGCCGGTCCGGTCAAAGGCCTTGGCCGGGCGCGGACGCTCGCCATGGTAGAAAAATTCGCCGTAGATATCGTCCTCGATCAGCGGGACATTGCGGCTTTCCAGCAGCTCGACCAGGCGGCGCTTGTTGTCATCCGGCATCAGACTGCCCAGCGGATTGGAGAAATTGGGCAGCAACACACAGGCCTTGACCTGGCCATTGCGCGTCGCCAGCTCCAGCGCTTCGATGGAAATGCCGGTCTGCGGATGGGTAGGGATTTCCAGCGCCTTGAGCTGGAAGCTCTCCAGGATCTGCAGCAGGCCAAAATAGGCTGGCGACTCGATGGCCACGACGTCGCCCGGCTGGGTCACAGCACGCAGGCAGAGGTTCAGCGCCTCCAGTGCGCCATGGGTGATCAGGATCTCGTCTGCATCGATCTGCCCCCCCCAGGTCAGCGCCCGCCGGGCGATCTGGCGCCGCAATTCGACATCGCCAATCGGCTTGCCATAATCGGCCAGAATGTCCGGATCGTGCCGGGTCACCTGGGCGAGAATGCGCTGGATGGCCTGATTGGGAAACAGCTTGGGTGAGAGGATGGCCAGCCCGAAATCGACCTTGAGATCATGCAGGCGTGCCAGCTCGGCGGGAGCCAGCAAAGGGTCGACCACCACATCGGACGGTTTTTGCGGCGGCTGCGTCAGCTCTGGCGCCACGAAGGCGCGCGTGATGCGCACATAGAAGCCCGACTGAGGACGCGCCTCGATGAGACCGCGGTCTTCCAGTTCACGGTAGGCTTCCATGACGGTGGACAGCGAGACCTGCCGTTGAGCAGACAACTTGCGGATCGATGGCAGTTTTTCGCCGGGCTGCAGCGTGCCATTGGCAATCGCCTGGGCCAGGTCTTCGGCCAACTGGAAATAAAGGGTCTCGGCCTTGCGGCTGCTAGCGGTCAGTACGGTATCCATGGCCTTCGGTGCACAATCGGCGGTGGCACTACTATACGCCGGCCCATGCGGGGATAACAGCCGTAAAAACTTGCCAAAGCGCAATAAACTGTTAGGCAACAGTTACAAAGGACGGCAAGGCTTATCGGGCTGTATTGGCCGTGGCCGGCACACTGCCGGCGCCCACCGGATGATCGAGTACCTGCATGAACACCTCGTCCTGGCGGATCATGCCCAACTCGTTTCGGGCCCGCTCCTCGATCGCATCGGTACCGGCCTTCAGATCGCGCACCTCGGCAGCCAGCGCGGCATTGCGCTCTTTCAGCTTCTCATTGCGGGCTCGCTGCTCGCTCAGCTGATGATCCAGCTGCCAGGCGCGCAGCCAGCTGCCTTTGCCCACCCACAGCGGCCACTGCAGGGCAATGATGAGTACGGCAAACACTAGGGCAAGCAATCGCATAAGCATCCTGCAATGAAAAACCGGAGCCTGGCGGCTCCGGTCAAGAATGTTACTACAGCCGACAGGGCTTTGCCTGCCCGCTGCAGCAGCAGATCAGCAATTAGCGCTTGATCTGGTAAAAGGCTTCGGCGCCCGGATAGTAGGCCGCATCGCCCAGTTCCTCTTCGATACGCAGGATCTGGTTGTACTTGGCGATACGATCGGAACGGCTCAGCGAACCGGTCTTGATCTGCATGCAGTTGGTGGCCACGGCCAAGTCGGCAATGGTGCTGTCTTCGGTTTCACCGGAACGATGGCTCATGACCGAGGTGTAACCGTGACGCTTGGCCAGATCAACGGCAGCCAGCGTTTCGGTCAGCGAACCGATCTGGTTGACCTTGATCAGGATGGAATTGCAGATGCCCTGCTTGATGCCTTCGGCCAGAATCTTGGCATTGGTCACGAAGAGGTCATCACCGACCAGCTGTACGCGGCCGCCCAGACGATCAGTCAGCACCTTCCAGCCCGCCCAGTCACGCTCGCCCATGCCATCTTCAATGGAGATGATCGGGTACTTGTTCACCAGACTTTCGAGGTAATCAACCATCTCATTGGACGAGAAGGTGCGGCCGCCACCCTTCTTGAAGGTGTAGGTACCGTTGTCCTTGTTGAAGTACTCGGAAGCTGCACAATCCAGAGCAATGAAGAAATCGGAACCGGCCTTGTAGCCAGCCTTTTCAATGGCGGCCAGGATCAGTTCGATGGCTTCTTCGGGGCCGGCCACGTCCGGCGCAAAACCGCCTTCATCACCCACCTGAGTCGGCAGATGCTTGTCGTGCAGGATCTTCTTCAGGTTATGGAAGACTTCAGCGCCATAACGCAGTGCTTCACGGAAGGTGGGCGCACCCGCCGGAACGATCATGATTTCCTGGAAGTCCAGGCTGTTGGAAGCGTGCTCGCCACCGTTGATGACGTTCATCATCGGTACCGGCAGGGCCATCGGGCCGGAACCACCAACGTAGCGGTACAGCGGCAGGCCAGCTTCTTCAGCTGCAGCCTTGGCCACGGCCATGGATACGGCCAGGATGGCGTTGGCACCCAGCTTGCTCTTGTCTTCGGTGCCGTCCAGCGCAATCATGGTCTTGTCGATGAAGGCCTGATCGGCTGCATCCAGACCGATGATGGCTTCACAGATTTCGGTGTTGATATTGTCAACAGCCTTCAGGACACCCTTGCCCAGATAGCGCGACTTGTCGCCATCGCGCAGTTCCAGCGCTTCGCGTTCACCGGTGGAAGCACCGCTCGGTACAGCTGCGCGGCCCAGTACGCCAGACTCCAGCAGTACATCGGCTTCAACGGTCGGATTACCACGGGAATCCAGAATCTCGCGGGCAATAACATCAACAATAGCGCTCATCAGTGCGTTTCCTTTGTTTGAGGTTGGTTCTGTGAATTCAGGTCCGATTTCGCACACCGGCCGTGATTGCGGGCCAAGCGTAGCACAATCGGGTTACAGCGTTTCTTCAATCAGCGAGTGTGCCTTGACCACGGCATCCAGTTCCTTGAGAACGGTCAGCAATTCCTTCATTCGCGGCAATGGCCAGGCATTCGGTCCGTCCGACAGGGCTTCGCACGGGTTGGGATGGGTTTCCATGAACAGGCCGGCGATACCGGATGCCACGGCAGCACGCGCCAGCACCGGCACGAATTCGCGCTGGCCGCCGGAGCGGTCGCCCTGGCCTCCGGGCTGCTGTACCGAGTGCGTGGCGTCGAAAACGACCGGGCAGCCGGTATTGCGCATGATGGCCAGTCCGCGCATGTCGCTGACCAGCGTGTTGTAACCAAAGGAGACACCACGCTCGCACATCATGAACAGCTCTTCGGGCAGGCCAGCCTCGCGCGCCGCATCGCGGGCCTTGTCGGCGACGTTTTTCATGTCGCCCGGCGCCATGAACTGGCCTTTCTTGATGTTCACCGGCTTGCCGCTTTGCGCGCAAGCACGGATGAAGTCGGTCTGGCGGCACAGGAAGGCCGGCGTCTGCAGCACATCGACGACACTGGCGACTTGCTCGATTTGCCCGGTTTCGTGCACATCGGTGAGCACCGGCACACCGATCTGCTGCTTCACTTCGGCCAGAATGCGCAGGCCTTCGTCGATGCCAAAACCGCGGAAGGACTTGCCCGACGAGCGATTGGCCTTGTCGAAGCTCGACTTGTAGATGAAGGGAATGCCCAGTTCGGTCGTGATTTCCTTGAGCTGACCGGCGGTATCCAGCGCCATTTGCTGGCTCTCGATCACGCAGGGGCCGGCGATCAGGAACAGGGGATGCTCGATACCAACGTCAAAACCGCAGAGCTTCATAGCCACCTCATGGGTATATTCATACAGGCAAACGGGTATCTGGGCTATAGCCAGATACCCGTCAGGATATTAGCAGCTCAATCCTTCACGGCCCTGCTCGCGCGCAAAGGCGATGGCGGCTTCGATATAGGACTTGAACAGCGGATGGCCGTCGCGCGGCGTGGAGGTGAACTCCGGGTGGAACTGGCAGGCGAAGAACCAGCGATGCTCCGGCAGTTCGATGGTTTCCACCAGCTGCTCGGCACCGGCGGACTTGCCGCTGATCCTGAGCCCTGCCGCTTCCAGGCGCGGCAGATAGTGGTTGTTCACCTCATAGCGATGACGATGACGCTCGGTGATTTCCGCGGCGCCATAAATCCGCGCGGCCAGCGAGCCGGGCTGCAGATTGCACTGCTGCGAACCCAGACGCATGGTGCCGCCCATGTTCGAATTCTCGTCACGCTTCTCGATCTTGCCGTCGTGATTGACCCATTCGTCGATCAGTGCCACCACCGGATAGTCGGTTTCCAGATCGAATTCGGTGGAGTTGGCACCAGCCAGACCCGCCACATCGCGTGCAAACTCGATCAGCGCAATCTGCATGCCCAGGCAGATACCCAGGTAGGGGATATTGTGCTCGCGGGCGTACTTCACGGCGACGATTTTGCCTTCCACGCCACGCTTGCCAAAACCGCCCGGCACCAGAATGGCATCCATGCTGGCCAGCTGTGCCGGACCTTCGGTTTCCAGCGACTCGGAATCAACGAAATGGATTTTCACCTCGCTGCCCGTGTGGATGCCGGCATGCTTGAGCGCCTCGATCAGCGACTTGTAGGATTCGGTGAGGTCGACGTACTTGCCAACCATGGCAATATTCACGGTCTGGCTCGGGTTTTCGATCGCGTTGACGATACGGTCCCACAGACCCAGATCGGCCTTGGGCAGGTCGAGCTGCAGCTGGCGCACGATGATGTCGTCGATGCCCTGCTCGGAAAGCACGCGCGGAATCATGTAGATCGAATCCATGTCCGGGCAGGATACAACCGCCTTCTCGCTCACGTTGGTAAACAGTGCAATCTTGCGGCGTTCATCGTCCGGCACCATGCGGTCGGCGCGGCAGATCAGCACATCGGGCTGAATGCCGATTTCACGCAGTTCCTTGACGCTGTGCTGGGTCGGCTTGGTCTTGATTTCACCGGCAGCCGCGATATACGGCACATAGGACAGGTGCACGAAACAGGTGTTCTCGCGGCCGAGCGTTACACCCATCTGGCGAATGGCCTCAAGGAAAGGCAAGGATTCGATATCACCAACGGTGCCGCCCACCTCGATCACCGCCAGCTCGGCGCCGTTGGCGCCCAGATCGATGAAATGCTTGATTTCATCGGTGATGTGCGGAATGACCTGCACGGTCTTGCCGAGATAGTCGCCGCGACGTTCCTTCTTGATCACCGACTCGTAAATCTGGCCGGTGGTGAAGTTATTGCTCTTCTTCATCTTGGCGTGGATGAAGCGCTCATAGTGGCCGAGATCCAGATCGGTTTCGGCGCCGTCTTCGGTCACAAATACTTCACCGTGCTGCATCGGGCTCATGGTGCCCGGGTCGACGTTGATGTAGGGATCCAGCTTCATCATGGTGACCTTGAGGCCACGCGATTCGAGGATGGCCGCAAGTGACGCGGCGGCGATGCCTTTACCCAGAGAGGAGACAACGCCGCCGGTAACGAAGATGTACTTGGTCATGGCAGGATACGCAAATTGGAATCCCGTATTCTATCCGAAGCACGCCCCCCCCTCAATTCTGGACAAGTCCGCGCGCTTGTGATTCATCAAGCCAAGCGATGGCCGGCACTCCGCCATAACTGTTGCAGCCACCCCCCAACTGGCTGTTCATCCTTTCGGGAAAGTGGACATCCCGTCACGGCCCCGCAATAATTACCCACCTACGCATATAGGCGTAAGGAAAACATTTAGCAAGCGCAAATCACTGGAAGGGTAATAGATCAATGAAAAAAGTTGCACTGGTTACTGGTGGCATGGGTGGCATTGGCACGGCGATCTGCCGCCAGCTGGCCCAGCAGGGTTTTACCGTAGCTACCACTTATTCGCGCCCGGGCAAGGAAGCTGCCTGGCTGAGCGAGCAGGCTGCAGCAGGATTCCAGTTCCACGCCTATGAATGCGATGTCACCGATTTTGACGCCTGCACCCGTCTGGCCGAGAAAATCCGCGCCGAACTCGGCGAAGTCGACGTGCTGGTCAACAATGCCGGCATCACCAAGGACGGCACCTTCAAGCGCATGGACAAGGTGAACTGGGATGCGGTAATCCGTACCAACCTGGATTCGATCTTCAATGTCACTAAGCAGTTTGTCGACAGCATGGCCGAACGCGGCTGGGGACGGGTCATCAATATCTCGTCGATCAACGGCCAGAAAGGCCAGTTCGGCCAGACCAACTACTCCGCCGCCAAGGCTGGCATGCATGGCTTCACCATGGCGCTGGCCCAGGAAGTGGCAAAGAAAGGCGTGACGGTGAATACCATCAGCCCGGGCTATATCGCCACCGACATGGTCATGGCCGTACCGGAAGATGTACGCAACAAGATCATTGCCGGCATTCCGGTCAACCGCTTGGGCAAACCGGAAGAAATCGCCGGCCTGATTGGCTACCTGGCCTCCGACATCTCCGGCTTCATGACCGGCACCAACCTCGCCATCAACGGTGGTCAGCACATGTGCTGAGCCACTAAGCCGCCAGCAGTTCACCAGCAAAAACCCGGCCTAGCCGGGTTTTTGCTTGCTAACACCAGGCCTGCAGTTTCATTCCTGAAACCAGTCGCCCCCCTTCTTGCCTGTACCAGTGCCTGCCACCAGAGCGCACAGGCGCGATGTTCAGCACCATGATCTGTCGCGGCTGCAGCAGCAGCCCCGCACTCTCCTATTTACCGCCGGGAAATGAAGGCAAGCAAATACGCCCCCAGTTCAACGTATCCAGCTGGAAGCCAGTGGCTTATTGGCTCACAGGGCATTACCCCCCTCTAGCAAGAAAGGGCATTTTGCCGGCATGCGCGACCCGCGTTTATTCTGGATTTGCGCTTGTATACCCAGAGCACATAAAGCAAAAGCCCCGGTCTCTTTCGAAACCGGGGCTTTTCATGGGGAGTCTGGCGATGTCCTACTTTCACACAGGCAATCTGCACTATCATCGGCGCTGAGGCGTTTCACCGTCCTGTTCGGGATGGGAAGGGGTGGGACCACCTCGCTAAGGTCACCAGACATTAACTTGTCAGGAGTG
>NZ_ATZJ01000006.1 GCF_000428145.1 Chitinilyticum litopenaei DSM 21440
TCAATCTGAGCCAGGATCAAACTCTTTCGTTTAATCACTGTTACTACTTAATTGCGCTCGCTTGCTTAAAACTCAGAATCAACAAGTGTGTACTTGTTACTTCTGTCTTAAGTGCGAGTGCTGGTCAAACCAAGCACTCACACTCATCGGCTGTAGATTGTTAAAGATCGTTGCCCTGACGCTGCAAACTTCGCTAAACTTGTCGTTTCGCTTCGTTTCTTTCGCTGCGTCAGCAGCAGAGAGGCCGAACTATACGGCCCGAACCCGAACCCGTCAACACCCCGCCACACAAAATCACCACACAGTTCGATAAGCGCTTGATTTTCATCAGGCCAATCAACCAACCTGGACTCCCCCCTGCAAACAAAAACACCAGCAGAAGCCGGTGTTTTTGTTTGCAGGGGGGGTACTCACTTGCGCACCTTGCGATATAGAAGGAATACCTGCAAGGCAAGACGCGGCCACGGTCCGCGCAAGAAACGCGACACCACCCCCTGCCCGACGGAACAAGATGCCACTGCCGGCGTATCAAACCACGCACCAAGCAAACGCACAGGCCTGATCAACTCCCGGCCACTTTTTTGCATGACTAGTCGGTGCTGCTTCGCCTTGAGCTGCAGAAACTCCTTGCGAATTGCACGGGCCAGCTGCTCATTCCTAGCCATCTGCACGCCCTCCGCTGGCATTCAGCATCGCAATCGCGGCACGCAACTCTGCAAGACTGCACGCAAACAGGCAACGCCCTGCCCGAAGCTTTTGACGCACTTGCCAAAAGGCAAAAACGGCAACGGCCAGGTATGCAGCACAGAGGCTGGACGCCACCATAATGCGATGCGTCTCCCAAAAGATGATCAAAAGCAGCACCGAGAGCAAGAGACAGGCAAGCCCGCCAAATACGGCAATAACCCCAAGCCAGAACAGGCCGGAGACCCCCGTCTCGATAGCCTCCTGCAATTCAATGGCAAAAAGCTCAGCACTCACCTCACACAAACCTAGAGCGTGCGCGGAAAACTCCCGCAAGCGCTGACGATAGTCGCTCATTTGCGCGCGATCAGCATGCCAATCAATACACCGACTGCTGCAGCTATCCCTACAGCTTGCCAGGGATGCTCATGAACATATGTATCAGTGGCTTTGGCTGCACACTTGGCACGCTGCACAACGGCCTGCTCTGCATTGATCAGCTGCCCCTTGGCCGCACGCAAGCGCTCGGCAACTTTCGCGTAGAGGGCCTGGGCCTCACTGCCACCGGCGGCGATAGCTTCGCTAAGCAGTTGCTCGGCATCCTGCAAGAGCTCCTGGGACTCTTCAAGCATTTCACTGGAACGATCTGCACTACTCATGACCTTACTCCTCGTGGATACGCATGGATAAATCGATGGACTGGATGTCTTTGGTCAACGCGCCGATGGAGATCCGGTCAACGCCTGTTTCGGCAATCGCGCGCACTGTTTCAGCATTGACACCACCGGACGCCTCCAGCAACGCCCGGCCAGCCGTCCGGGAAACCGCCTCCCGCAAATCAGCAAGGCTCATGTTATCCAGCAGTATCGAAGAGGCACCAGCCGCCAGCGCCTCTTCCAGTTCACGCAGATTTTCGACTTCGATCTGAATTCCGACACCCTGCGGCACCAGCCTGTTTGCCTCTGCCAGCGCAGCAGAAATGCCGCCAGCTGCAGCAATGTGGTTTTCCTTGATCAAGACTCCATCGTATAAGGCTAGCCGCTGATTATCGCCACCGCCAACGCGAACGGCGTATTTTTGAGCCAGCCGCAAGCCCGGCAAGGTTTTGCGCGTATCAAGCACCCTGGCCGCAGTATCCGCCACCCTCTCGGCAAAAAAGGCTGTCCGGGTGGCCACCGCCGAAAGCGTTTGCAGAAAATTCAGCGCACTGCGCTCGCCCGTCAGCAAGCTGCGTGCCGGCCCGGAGAGCGAGCACAGCAGCGTACCCGCCGCAACGGCATCACCCTCCGCGACATGCCAGACAATACTCACCAGCGGGTCAAGCTGCCGAAATACTTCGTCAAACCAGGGGCGACCGCAAATGACGGCGGCTTCACGCACAATCACAGTCGCATGCGCGACAGCGCCTTCGGCGATCAACATGGCGGTCCAGTCACACACTCCGACATCTTCCGCCAGCGCCGCCGCAACATTCGCGGCCACGATATCGCCACGCGGTGGAACATGTTCTTTCATCAATTCAGACTTGCTGTTCATTCTCTTCGGGAGTCCTGCATGCCAGCCGGGCCATTCAGCGCGGCAGGTGATAGTGATAGTTAAAGAAGCGCATCAGCGTATCCGGAAGCCAGCTCAAACGGCCAGGCGGGTGTCCGCTGACAAATCCCGCATGCCCGCCTTCGTCGGGCTGTAGCAAGCGCACGGCATCGGGCATCTCGTCCGGCACCGGCAAACTGCCCTCCGGAATGAAGGGGTCATTGCGGGCATTGATGACCAGCGTTGGCACGGCAATGCCAGCCAGCAGCGGCTTGCTGCTGGCAGAACGCCAGTAATGATCCACGCCATGAAAACCATGCAGAGGCGCGGTGACCAGATCATCGAATTCGCGCAAGGTCTTGACCCGACGCACCCGCTCGAAATCAATAAACGGATTCTGGTTAAGCTTCAGACCGGTCAGGGTTTTGATTCGCAAGGTTCGCAGGAACTCACGCGTATAGACCTGGCGATTGAATCCCTGATCCAGCACCTTGCCGGCAGCGGCCAGATCCATGGGCACCGAAACCGCCGCCGCCGCATCGAGCACTGCCAGAGCCCGCTCGCCCTGTTCGCCCAGCCATTTCAACAGGGCATTTCCACCCAGCGAGACGCCGACCGCAAAAACCGGAGCCTCGGGGTGCATGTCCTTGACTCGGCGCAGCATCCAGTCGATCTCGGCAGAATCGCCCGCGTGATAGGCTCTCGGCAAGCGATTGGGGACATTGCCGCAGGTACGAAAATGCGGCACCACACCAAACCATCCCTGCCGACCAACCCGTTCGATGATCGAAGCAGAATAGTGGCTGCGGGAGCCCCCTTCCAGGCCATGAAAAAGCACGACCACCGGCTTGCCCACCCGACCATCCAGCCAGTCGGCCGCAATCGCATCAAGATCAGGCGTAATCCAGCCCTCGCGACGCCAGTGCAAATGCCGGCGCCAGAACATCAATGCGGGGTAAATGGTCTGCGCGTGCCCACCGGGCAGCCAGTGCGGCGCACGGTAAGGCGGCAGCTCAAGGGTGTGCTCGCGTAACATGCCGTCAGTTTGGCTGAACAGGGCAGGCAAATCCAGTGCACAAAATGCAGACAGCCCGCCAAAGGCGGGCTGTCGTGGCAGAGCGTGGTGATTTATTCCAGACCACGACTTTCGAGATACTCCTCGTAACCGCCAAGGAAGTGCTCATATGTGCCGTCGCCATTCAGCTCCAGCACCTGCGTGGCCAGCGAGGAAACGAACTGGCGGTCGTGCGACACGAAGATCAGCGTGCCCTTGTAAAGTTCGAGCGCGATATTCAGCGACTCGATGGACTCCATGTCCATGTGGTTGGTCGGCTCATCCATGATCAGCACATTGGGCTTTTGCAGGATGAGCTTGCCGTACAACATGCGCCCCTTCTCGCCACCGGACAACACTTTCACCGATTTCTTCACATCGTCGCCGGAAAACAGCAGACGACCAAGAATGCCGCGAATCACCTGGTCGTCATCACCGGGCTGACCCCAGTTCTTCATCCAGTCGAACAGCGTTTCATCCTTTTCGAAATCCGCTTCGTGATCCTGGGCGAAGTAGCCCGGCTGCGCCTTTTCCGCCCACTTCACGGAGCCGGCATCGGGCTTGAGCTCACCGACCAGCAGCTTCATCAGTGTGGATTTGCCCACGCCATTGCCGCCGATTACAGCGATCTTCTGGCCGGCTTCCAGAATCAGGTTCAGGCTCTGGATCAGCGGCTTGTCGAAGGACTTGGACAGATTGGCCGCCTCAAAGGCCTGGCGGTGCAGCTTGGCCTTGTCATCCATGTCGAAGCGGATATAAGGATTCTGGCGTGAGGAGGGCTTCACCTCGACCATGTTTTCCTTGATCTTGTCGGCCAGCTTCAGGCGCGAGGTGGCCTGGCGGCTCTTGGACTTGTTCGCGGCAAAGCGCGCGGCAAAGGCCTGCAACTCGGCCACCTTTTCCTTGGCCTTGCTGTTGTCGGTCAGCAGGCGCTCGCGCGCCTGCGTGGCGGCCAGCATGTAGTCGTCGTAATTGCCCGGATAAATGCGGATCTCGCCATAATCAACGTCGGCAATGTGCGTGCACACCTGGTTCAGGAAGTGGCGATCATGCGAAATGATCAGCATGGTGGATTCGCGCTCGTTCAGCGTGTGCTCCAGCCAGCGGATGGTGTTGATGTCCAGGTTGTTGGTCGGCTCGTCGAGCAGCAGCACGTCCGGATCGGAGAACAACGCCTGCGCAAGCAGCACGCGCAGCTTCCAGCCTGGCGCCACTTCGCTCATCGGGCCGTTGTGCAGCTCGATCGGAATGCCAGCCCCCAGCAGCAGCGCGCCCGCGCGCGCCTCGGCCGTGTAGCCGTCGTATTCGGCGACCTTGCCTTCCAGCTCGGCGGCGTGCATGTAATCGTCTTCCGTCGCGTCCGGATTCGCGTAGATTGCGTCACGCTCGTGGATCGCCGCCCACAGTTCGGCGTGACCCTGCATCACCACATCGATCACGCGCTGCTCTTCGTAGGCGAACTGATCCTGCTTGAGTTTGCCCAGACGCACGCCCGGCTCAAGGCTGACGTTGCCGGCACTCGGCTCCAGATCGCCGCCGAGGATTTTCATGAAGGTGGATTTGCCGCAACCGTTGGCGCCGATCAGGCCATAGCGGTTGCCATCGCCAAACTTGACCGAAACCTTCTCGAAGAGGGGTTTCGCGCCGAATTGCATCGTGATGTTGGAAGTACTGATCATGTCTGTATTGTGTGCCGCACGCGTGGCGCATTGGCCGCACCGTCAGGTGTGACCAAGGCATTAAAATGGGAAAAACACCGGCCCGCCAGATTGGCGGGCCGCTTAAACTACTGAATTTTAGCATAAACAGAGGCCGCCATGCCGCATACCGCCCCACGCCTGCGGGCGATCGAGCCCTTTCACGTCATGCGCATCCTCGCCGAAGCGCAAGCCCTGGCAGCCAGCGGCCGCGACGTGATTCACCTGGAAGTCGGCGAACCGGATTTTCCGACACCGCAACCGATCATCGATGCCGGCATTGCCGCCCTGCAAAACGGACAGACCTTCTACACCGGCGCCTGTGGCCTGCCGGCCCTGCGCGCCGCCATTGCCGGCTTTTACGCCGCGCGACTCGGCGTCATTGTTGACCCCGCACGCATCATCATCACGCCCGGCGCCTCGGGCGCACTGCAGCTGATTCTTGCCCTGCTGGTCGGGCGTGACGACGAAGTGCTGCTGACCGATCCGGGCTATCCCTGCAACCGGCATCTGGTCAGCCTGCTGGAAGGCAAGCCCGTCAATATTCCGGTCGATGCCGCCAGCAACTTCCAGCTGACACCGGAACTGATCACCCGCCATGCTGGCCCGCGCACCGTCGCCGCCCTGCTGGCCAGCCCGGCCAACCCGACCGGCGCCGTGCTTTCCGCAAGCGACATGGCAATACTAGCCGAGGTATGCAGCCAGAGCCAAATAGCGCTAATCGTTGACGAGATATACCAGGGGCTGGTTTACGACAGTCCACACGACACCGCCCTGCGCCTCAGCCAGGAACTGTTTGTCGTGAACAGCTTCTCCAAGTTTTTCCAGATGACGGGGTGGCGGCTGGGCTGGCTGGTCGCCCCAGCCTGGGCAGCACCGGAACTGGAAAAACTGGCGCAGAACCTGTTCCTTGCCCCGCCCACGCCGGCCCAGCACGCCGCGCTGGCGGCATTTACCCCCGAAACGCTGGCCCTTCTGGAAAGCCGCCGCCAGGAACTGGCACGCCGCCGCGATTTTCTGCTGCAGGCACTGCCGGGACTGGGGCTGCCCCCAATGGCCAGAGGCGATGGCGCGTTTTATCTTTGGCTGGACTGCCAGCAACTGAGCGACGACGCCGAGCATTTCGCCAGCGCCCTGCTGCAGGCCGAAGGCGTGGCTGTCACGCCAGGTCGCGACTTTGGCGCTCACGGCACGCGGCAGGCTTTGCGGATCGCCTACAGCCAGCCGCTACCCCGACTGGCCGAAGCCGTGGCGCGAATCGCGCGATTCCTGCCCGACTATTGCGCCGCAACAGGGCGCAGATTACCCTCTCAGCAAGCAAACCATTTTCAGGACCACTGACTCATGTTCGATTTCAAAGGCCTGATCAGCGCCCTGTTCTCCCGCAAGGAACAGGAAGGCGTACACGATCTGAAATCCGCAACCCTGCTGATGCAGGAATTGCCGGAAAGCGACATCCTCAACGCCCAGATTGAAATCGTCAAAGCGCTCCAGCAACTGAACGGCAACACCCAGATCAGCCTCAAGGAACGGATGCGCACCGTCCCCTATCTGGACGAAAAGGCCCGCGGCCTGCAAAAGCATCTGGTCGACATCTATTACGGCCGCCAGATCGACACCGGCGCAACGCCGCAGCAGGTACTACCCACCCTGCTTGCCTTCTGGAACGACATGGGCGAGGCTTATCGCCTGTGCCTGAAACAGGCCAGCCAGACCAATGCCCGCGGCCTGGAAGAACAACTGCAGCGCTTCAGCCTGCGCGCCATGCGCTACTTTGGCGAACACATCAAATGGGCCTACCTGCGCTACATGGAAATCGACCCGCGCACCTGGCGTCGGCTCAACAAGCTCTACCAGTTCGCCGAACAGCAAGGCTTCGCCATCGCCCCGCAGAACGCCTACAGCGACACACCGGGCGAAACCATCCGGCATGAATACATCCGCATCCTGATGCTGGCGCTCGCCAATCCGGACAAGCTGCAGCCCGAGCAGATCGAACTGATCAGCGAATGGCTGGGGCACTGGTCACACCGCATCGACCTGGAAGACCAGATTCGCCCGAACCGCCAGCTGTTTGCCGTCAATATCGCCGGCACTTCACCTCCGAAGCGCCTGCGGCGCGACATGGTTGGCGAGAACTGGCGCTACTGGTACACCGAAGCGCTGATCACCCACCTGAAGGATGTCAGCGAACAACTGCAGCGCGGCGTACCGCCGGAACACCTGGAGCTGCCGGAAGCGTCGGCCACCGCAGCCAACCAGGAACTGCTGCGCAGCCTGATCGACCTGTGGTCACGCGACACGCCCGCCCCCATCCGCAAAACCGAACGCCAGCTCACCAGCAAGAAAGTGCTCGTGCAACGCGGCTTTGCCCAGGTTCTGCGCCGCTACACCGAGCCGGACAAAACGGCGCCGCGCGGCAGCCTGCAACAGTGGGAAGTGGTGAATGAAAGCGCAACAGGGCTGGGCGTGCGCTATCAGAGCCTGATTGACGACCAGCTGCTGGTGGGTGAACTGATCGGCATCAGCGATGCGCCGGAAACCCCGCCCAGCATCGCCATCGTCCGCCGGATCAACAAGCGGCTGGACGGCCAGGTGCTGGTCGGCATCGAAACGCTCACACACACACCCATCCTGGTCGAGCTGGCCGAGCTGCAGGGCGGCGGCGCGCGCAAGGCACTCTACTCACCGGAAAACACCACCGCCTACCAGAGCCGCTTCCTGATGGTGGCGCTGGAGGATTTTGCCGAACAGCGCGAATACCGGCTCGCCGCCCAGGGCAAGGCCTACCGCATTCGCCTGTCGCCCGCACTGGAGCGCACGACCTCCTGCATGCTGGCCAATTTCGCGGTACTGGAGAAACTGGATAACTGAACGGAAACGGTGCAAGCGCGGCGTTCTTTTGCTAAACTTGCGCCCGCTGTTGCCTCCGGCAACGGCATCAGGACGGAGGCGTGGCTGAGTGGTTTAAGGCAGCGGTCTTGAAAACCGTCGGGGATTTACGTCCCCCGTGAGTTCGAATCTCACCGCTTCCGCCACACTCTTGAATAAAACACTAAAGCCTTGATAAATCAGGGCTTTTTTATTGCCCGAAATTTACTCAGCTGGATTTGTTACACGCACTGCTACACAGCGTGCTACACAAAGGACAGCGGCCATGGCTCACCTCAGCAAACGCAACGGCATTTATTACTTCCGTTGCCGCATCCCCAGTACATTAATCAGCCACTTCAAAAAAACAGAGATTTGGAAATCACTCCGGACATCAGATCGTAAGACTGCAATCCTCAGATGTGCCAAAATCCAGATTAGCTTTCAATTGCAGATGCTAAAAATGGTCAAACCCATCCCTACCGTCGAAGAAATGCTTGAACAAGAGTTGCGCGATGCCAGTATTGCAGCCATTGAAAACGGCACCTATTGGGATAGCTGGACAGCCCCCGATCCACAACCAGAACTTGAGCTTAGTAAAGACCAAATTGAAGCCATTGAGACTGAAGGCGCTGCATTTACACGCCATTACGAGTGGCTAGGCGCTAGACGCGAAGGCATGGCTATGATGGCTGCCACGCACGAAGAAGAGCAAAGACGTGTTGCTGCTCAGCCCACTTCAAACCAGCTTGTAAGCGATTTAATCAAAACGCTGAAAAGCGCAGAGATGAACATCAAGCAAGACGGCAAACTCAGCAAAATATACGAAATGTATATTGAAGAAAAAACGCTATCTGGTGTGGGTGTGGCGCAAATCACCTCGCTCAAAGAAGTCATTTATGGCATCTTGACGGGGTTCTTTGGAGCGGAAGCTGTCTGCTCTGATGTAACGGATGAACGCGTCCATGAGCTTTTTACCTTAATCCAGCAATTGCCTCAAAAATTCACACTGACACCAGACTGGAAAACCAAAATCGACCGTGCAAGAGAGCTGGAAGGCACGCTTTCATTCACCACAGTAAAACGCAAATGGCTCACTGTGCTGGAAATTTTCAGCTCAAACTCCGCGCTGACATTTTTTAAACGCTCACCGTTTGAAGGTGTTCGTTTCAAAAAAAATGACAAGCGAAACAAACAGAAAAAAACATATAAACTCTTCAATGACACCGAACTTGTAGCCCTATTCGCGCAAAGTCACCTGAAATTCAATGCCAAACGACCAGCCCAATACTGGGTGCCATTGATTGGCTTGTATGCAGGGCTACGACTGAACGAAGCCTGCCAATTGCTTGTCGCAGATATTAAGCAGCATGATGGCATTTGGTGCTTCCGGGTGCAAGAAAGCGCAGATGATAACGACCAAAGCATTAAAACAGAGTACAGCGAACGCAACACCCCGATCCATTCGAAACTGATCCAGCTTGGCCTACTCGAATACGCCAATTCGCAAGCAAAAACCGGAAGACTATTCCCAGAGTTGACTTGGACTGCGAAAAACAAATGGGGCGGTTCAACTTCAACTTGGTTCGGTCGATATAAAACAGGGCACGGAATTAATGACCCAGAAAAGGTTTTTCACAGTTTACGCAAACACTTTAACCAATCCATGAAAGACAATGGCGTAACCGAAGAAATTCGAGAAGCCGCCTCAGGGCATGCACCGACAGGGATCAACTCTGAGATTTATGCTAACAAAACATTAACATCCATGCTTAAGGATGCGGTCGAAGCAGTGCGCTTTCCTTGCTTGGATGGCGTTATTTAGATTTTTATTCAAAAACGGGCACCTGGCAGTTCGTAGAACTGCCATTGTTTTGTACAGCTCACAATGACTACTCCAAAGCCTGTAAAAATGCGGTAGGCAAGCCACCCACAGCAGTAATCAGTAAACTTTTCTTGGCTCTTGTGATACGCACATACCATTCGTTAGTCGTTTCCAGACCATCGACTTCTGCACGCTTCCTTTTCCCGCATCGCAAAACAACATTCTCAGCCTCAGCTCCTTTTGCAGCATGAATAGTCATGACGCTTGCTTTGTTAGCAAGGCCTTTTTCCCATAATCGTTTTTTGATTTTAATTCGTTCGGAGTTCTGCCTTGTAAGCACAAGTGAATGACTCTGCTGATTTTGGACGAAAGTGATAATTTGTTGATGCTCCGATACCTCATCTTTACACTGCTTGCTAATTACTGAGCCGCCTCGCTTGATTGCAATGGATGAGGCATAGTCACTGGCTAGCTTGTTGGCTAAGCCAATAATTGCAGCACATGACCTCCTACTATGAGTCATTAATATACGGCCCGAAGTACCAAACAGGTCTCGCTGGCAGGAATTTAGAAAATGGATAAACTGCGTAGATTCTGCACCTCTCCAGCCATAGATGGATTGCCTCGCATCACCGACTGCGTAGATTGATGCACCCAATGCGTGAAGCAGCTGCCACTGATCCGCATCCAAATCCTGAGCTTCGTCAGCCAGAACATGAAATTCTTTGATTGCAACTTTTGCTGCTAAAACGATCAGTTGATCGTAGCTATTACAAGCATGTGAAGCACCGTTCTGAGCAAGCACTTGACCTGCAAAATGATGCAGCGTCCCCACCATAACTTTGGTGATTCCTAATTCAGCCAGTCTTGTTTTAAGTTCATTCGCAGTATGACTGGTGTAGGTGGTTACCAGAATTGAGGATGCAGAAATCCCCGCTTTGAGCATGATTTGGACTCTTCTGATGAGCACATAAGTCTTGCCTGAACCTGCTGCGGCCATGATGGCGTGGTTTTTACCAATTGGCGCATAAATGGCAATGTTCTGCGCCAAATCTGAATCAGTGGACGCACCAAGAATGGCGTGTTCAATCAGTTTTTGTGTGTGATCAGTTGTTAATACTGAGTCATTCCCCACACTCGTATAATTTGGATTTTTTAAAACGGACACATTTTTGTTTTCGTCTTGATGATGTTCTTGGGCTGGTTCACCAGACCTTGCCAATACATTTAACTGCGTAAGATATGCCATGTAACTGTCACGATGGTTATGTGTAGTAATTTTGTAATCACCCAATTTAGTCTTGACCGTGGTTGCTATAGCTAGTTTCTGTTGATTTTTTCGAACCAATAGGCGCTGCTTTCGCAGAATCAACAATTGTCTTTGCTTTGACAGTTCTTCCTGCAGTGGATAAATGTTTTTACCTGCACGCGCCCAGTCAATGACCTTTTTTTGTAAGCTTTTGATTTCCCTTTGTCGTTGCTTGACTTTGATTTGAGCCGGATTGTCACGCATTAGAACGGCAAGCCGTTGTACGTCGTATACCATTAGTCCAGTGACCTTACCGCTTGATTTGTCGGGCTGAATTTCTTTCAGTACTTCAACTTTGTAAGTATCTGCGTTTTTCTGCATCCACACCCAGAGTTCGAAAAGCCTTGTATGAAACTGCACCTGATCGTTCGAGTTCGACCATGCCGAAGGCATCTTTTTACAATGCCTGATCAAATTGATCAGGATTTCGGTTCGCTCGGTTTTGTCCGGTCTTTTTTCTAAGGCTTTCAGCACATGTTCTGGAGTGTGTAAGGCCACATCCCATACACCAAGCGAGCCATCAGGAATTCCCGATGCCTGCATCGCCTTCAGTCCATGAGCACTTCTATGTGCCATGACAGCTAAAACCGAATCTGTCAGCACACCAGATTTTGGAATTCCTTTTGAGATGTATTTGATCAGGTAACTGATTAATGACTGTTTACCTGATATGGGCGAAAGCTGGTCGGGCGGGATCATTTTGGAAGAAATTGCCTCCAGATCAAACCTGACGCCGCCTCCGCCTTTGTTTAAATCAAATGCCTCTCCTTTCGATGGACTGCCATTATGAATGGCATAAACAGTGCCTTGCCTGTTGTTGATTTGATATTTCAACTTGTCATCTGCACGTTCAATGACATTTGCTGTACGAGTACGGATCACCAACCCAATATTATGTTTAAAGCTGAAACCTTGGCCTGTGATTGTGCTCCTGTGGCCATATAGCCTTGGCAAATCCATCACCAATCGGTGCTTAATGGCATCAAACCATTCAGGTTTATACCAAATGACGATGTGGTAATGTGGTGTGCCATCCTCTTGTGGCTCCTCCACCTTGACGGCAAGCAGCTTGATCTTGCATTTCAATAGCACCGCTTTGACAGCGTTGAAATAGTCAGTGATCAGTTTTGCGCCACGCTTGATGGTGTGCTTGGAAGTCCATTGTGGTGTGTTTGTACGGTCTTTGGCTTCTTTGGGATTCGAGTGATATTCAGGAGGCAAAGTAATGGTCAACATTCCGCCAGAAGTTAACCCTTGATGCTCTGCCAGCAGACGCATCGCTTGTAGCTGGCAGTACCATTCCGCAAATTTTATGTCGGGCTTCTGCGGTGTTATTGCACATTTCTCTGCTCGCCTTGAATCGAACAGAACTCGACTTTTCGCAAACTGGCGACAAGCATCGATTTGTGATTTTTTGTGCGAAATCGCTGCCTTAGAGGCATAGGACTGACCCGAATCACCACCAATTTGCTTTCTCTTCTGCGCCGCAAGTTCAACCGCTTGCAGAACATTCGCCCTGTACAGCCTTCGCCAGTTTTTGGGATTTGTCGCCTTACCGAGCACCCATTTTAGCGTAGGCGGGACATAAATTTTCTGATCATAAAGGCTGGAAAACGATGGAAACTGACCAAAAATCTCGTCTTTTAAACGATGAATATGGTGCTCGGGGATCAGGAAATTTTTGTTTTCCAGCTCAAGATGGCTGAAATTCGCTTGGATGTACTCAAGGCATTGATTGGCTTTTTCTATCGCGGCAGCCTGAATGTCAGGCCTGCCCCAACTTATTCGCTCAGCGATGTTCTGCCTGATGTATTTGTATTGTGATTTCGTCATTCGCGCCCCCCCAATTGTGGTTATTAAATGGAGGTAGAACGCTGAAAACACCAAATAATCGCTACACTACATAGACGTGATTCCTCTTCACTCCCCCCCCTCTGATGTCCAACCACTTGCAGGTGGTTGGATATTTCTTTGTGCGTTCATTTGGTCTCTAGGATTTGATCGCAACAATTGAAAGTATATGCCCGAAGCACCGTGCTTGATGAACTCGCAAAAAATAAAAGCCCCGCCGAAATTGGCGGGGCTATTACCGACACGAAGTCGAAATCAAGTGCAGTGTGCTCCAAAATATGAGCATCACATCGTATGGCCTACTAGGTATAGTCAGCAATTCGAATTTGGATCAAAGACTAGCGAAAAATTCTTGTCCAAATATGCGCTTGAAGCAATGACGGAAGCAGTCGGAGTTTTATGGTGCAAATAATCGCTTAATGCATAAGGGATAAACTTGATGAATTGCATGCTTGTTAAATAATCGTAAGTTTCATCGTCTAACCTATTTTTCAATCTGCTTTCAAAATCCCCTGCGCCACGAGGTGATGTATTTACGTAAAACAACACGTTCCTGAGCTGTGCTGCACCGTGCAACAGCTGAATGCTTGCTAGCATTTGCGACGCCCGATTTCCTTGAATCGCCTGACTTTTATCTAATCGAATACCAGTCAGAAAAGTAGCTAAATGACGAAATTGCTTCTGCCCTTTGGGGGTTTTCTCGTTTTCTATCCAAGTCACTGCTGCGGGTTCGTTCGGATCGGTAGATCGCGTCATAATCAGCCCATCGGCGAGTTTTCCTTTGCAAGTGTAACGGGCTTTATCGACGTAGAAGTCCAACTCGGAAATCAGTGATACTCTTGCCAGCAGTCGATTAACCTTACTGATGGCATCCACTGAGTTTGCCGAGGTATTCACTGTCTTTTCTAGCCGACGGGCAGTGATTTGCAACCGCCTTGCCAGCATGATGTTGGCTGTGTACATCCTGTGAACCCGTCGCCCCATGCTAGTCTTGGCATAATCTGCATGGTGGCGCACTCCAGTTTCAAAATGTGCAGATACGAAACTTACTCCCTTTTTCGTAATGAAAATGATGTCTGGCCTAAAACCAGTAATCTTCCTTTTTGCCAGCAATCCTTGCCGAAAAAGGTATGCCAAATCGCTTCTTGTCGTTTTGATATTGCCGCACTGAATGGCGCATGCTTCATCAAAACTCAGAAAGCCAAACTTCGCAAAACCTGCAAGCAGGTTGATCTTTCTATCGCTTGGGCGTAGCTGGATGTATTGCATATAAAATCTCCTAGTGCCGTTGAAACTACGTATAGCTAACAACATCGGAGCTTTGTCACCTCATGAGAAAACCACATGAAATTATCAAAAAACGCTGGAAAAACACAGCAAAATCAAAATCACGGATTCCCCGCTAAAATATGCAGCCCTGCCGAACTGATATATGGATACACCAATTACAAACATACTGCGCAAAACGTCGGACAATCTCAATGTTCTCCGCTGGACGCGGCATCTCGAATTCGGCTGGGGCCTCTGCGACCAAGTTTTTTGTCAAGGGGGGGGCCATACCTCATCACATATGATGATGGGCTTTGAGAAAATCCACTCAAAGCCCATCATCAATTAACGCTCACATTCATTTTCCCTTTGGGGAAACTGTGTTCCGTAACATTGTCTCGGTCTGGCGGAGCCCCCCCTGTCATGCTGACCGTAGCCAATGACCAGCCATTGGGATGGCTTTCCATCAGGAGTCGCAAAATTTCGCAAGCTCAATTATTGCTCAACCTGATGAATTCATTAGCTCCTCCTTGCACGTACTCGCCGTAGGCGTCGAGCATCGCCCTCCACGACGCTGCAAATAGCCATAAAGCGGACTATTTTTGCTGCGGAATTCGACCCTTTGGGCTTTAAAACAGCAACAGCACTTCGCTTCAAGTCAACATCTGCGCCAGTCGCTATGCTTTGTGGCACACATCTCGACACTCAAAACTCAGCCAAGCCCAAAATCATCGAAGCAAGCCAACTGAATCTCACCAACTTTTCTAGAGACTCTTGAGCCGTTGGAAATACTGCTTTTCAAACTCTACCGGCGATAGCCCATTTGCGGAACCGTGACGACACTTCGGGTTGTAGAACAGCTCGATGTAGTCGAAGATGTCCCGCCGGGCTTCTTCCCGGTCGTTATAGGTTTTTCGCTTGATGCGCTCCCGCTTCAACAACTGGAAGAAGCTCGCCGCAACCGCATTGTCGTGGCAATTCCTGCGCCGTCTCATGCTCGGCACCAAACGATGCGCCTTCAAGAAGTTCTGCCAGTCATAACTGCTGAACTGGCTTCCCTGATCGGAATGCACGAGCACCTCCTGCGTGGGCTGGCGTCGCCATACCGCCATCCACAAGGCATTCAAGACCAGCTCCCTGTCGATGCGTGACTGCATCGACCAACCAATCACCTGCCGTGAGAACAGATCAAGCACCACCGCCAAGTACAGCCATCCCTCATGCGTGCGGATGTATCCACGTTGTTATTCCGATTACTCCAGCATCATATATTTGAACTTTTATGCCAACGGAGGTAAGCTCGAACTCAGCAGAAACAAAAAAATATTATGGAATTTAACAGCTAAGTTTTCATAAATTCTAATATTCGGAGATGGCGCAGTGGGAAAGATCACAACTAAATACAACCATATCTTGCGCACCACCGCTTTGCTTGCACTAGCATCTAGCGCAAACGCAGGCCTGCTGGATGATGTAACGAAAGAAACCAACAACAGCAAGGAATACTTCGCGATTTGGGACATTCCGAACGTTACCAACCCAGATGCACTGTACGACCAGTTGAAAGACTCAATCCGCGTACAGGCCACATCTGCCCATGCCACTCGCCCAGTGCAAGCAGATGAACCGCCAGAGTTCCCGAACAAAATGGAATTCAAAGGCATCACCGTCATGGGCATCACCATCCCGATGCCCAGCTGCAACGGCCATACTTTCCAGATCACCACGATGGACAACAGCATGGCGCAATACGGTGATAGCACGATGATGATGGCTTGTGTATTTCCTTATCGCACAGGCATGCGCATCAACTATTACGCACGGTTTTCTGAACAAGTAGGCACCAGCTCACTACTTTCAGGCGCACTACTGGGTAAAATGATTACAAAGGCAGTTGGTTTAGGCGATACCAGCAAGTTTGTTGGCTCAACCATGAATCAAATCGACTCTGATTTGAAAAATATGGGTTTGCAAGCCACTTTAGTGCAACTGCAACCAGCGATGGAAGGCAAAGTCGTCAGCGCAGACCCTCTAGCCGCCCAACAGCAAAAAAACAGACAATCCGCCAGCAACACCCAAGCAGCTCTTGCAGCTCGCAAAGAGCTTTTAGGTATTGGCCTGACTTATTCAAATCGGGACCAATTTGTTGACGCCATTAAACGCGGCGACGCCATTACCGTCGATTTATTCGTTAAAGCACGTGGCGTGGATTTGAAATCAGCAGATAACAGCGGAAAAACACCACTTCGCTATGCCACCGATGAAGAAGTAATTGGTATTTTAAAGGGTGCAGGAGCAAGCTAAGCGACCTTAAACCCTTTAATACATCGGACAAGGCCGAATGCAATTACACATAAAATCCGAGCAGCACTCAACAATGAGTTTTCGACTGCCGTGCCGCGGAAGCCAATAACATTGGCAATCAAATTTAAAGGACACTATGAAATGAATTGGAAAAACCATTCAAAAATCATTATCACTATCTGCATTTTTTCTATTTCTTTTTGGTGTCCGATGGCTCTAGCACATACAGCTGTTGCCACCGTCAAAAACCATGCTACGGAAGCCTTTGGATATGCATATAACTACCCAACACAGAAACTAGCCGATGAAAATGCCGTTAAAGCATGTCGTAGTGATGCACTAAAAAATGGGGTAGGTCATTTAGCCAAACAATGCAAAGTTGATTTACGTGGCAAAGGCCCGGGTTATGGAGCAGTCACTTGTGGGGAGAATGGCTGTGGATACGTCACAGGTTTTGATGATTCACAAGCAGCTATTGATGCTGCATATGTGCTTTGCAACACGTATTACACAAGCTGCAACACAAAAAATATTAAATACTGGGAGGACTTTGTCGGTTTTGGAAGATAACAATTAGCTGCATTCCTAGGAACAGTCAGTGAAACTGCTAGTCTTTATGCAAAGACGGTGGTTACATTATTAAGTATTCCTATGACTGTAAAATTAGAGCACAGGTTAACCCAACCTTTGATTCACTCCCAAATCAATGACCCAGTCCCAGTAAATACTGCTAGCAAAATATACCCCCCATCAGTTATAGCAATATCAACTTTTAGGTAAAATGCACATGCACAAACAGAGTTATTTTTTTGTTTTATTAGGTTTCTTAGCACTAATCGGTGCATTTGGCAATCTTGCCCATCAGCCGACTCCACTCGGAACATTTGAATATGTTTACAATGACATCAGTTATGTAGGTGGTTTGGCATGGCTATTACCGCTCTTGGCACTTACTGGAACTTGCCTTGGCTTTTTGCGAGTATTTAAATGGAGCAAAATACCCGACTTGCGTTGGTGGAGTGTTTTATTCTCTATAATTAGCCTAGTGGTGCTATTTATCGTTCAAGTACAGTCAGTCCAAAAACTTAACGAATATGCCAGCATTCCGGGAAGTAGCCCGGGCTGGGGTGCATACCTGCAATGGACTGCATATCTGCTTTATTTTGTTTACTCCTTGCGTTGGTATTCCAGCGAAGCAAATGAGCAAAACGGAACTACTGATACTGATGGACTTTCATCGTTCATAATTAATGATTTTATACCTGATGCACCAAGCAAACTCGTCAAAGTGGCGCTTTGCCTCTCCTGCCTGCTAACGGTTTTAGTATTTGAGGCTCCAGTTATCCAAGTCTCCTTGCTGAATAAAAGCGTCGGGATCAACATCAGTGCATCTGACTGGATCTGGGCCTCTTATTTCAGTGCAATTCAAATCAATCTGATTGTTCTAGCACTTATATTTGCTCCGGCAAGAATAAATTCAAGTTATTTATTTTCTGGGAAAACAGCCTGCATCGTGATTGCAATTGCTTATGCTTACATTTGGTGGGAGAGCAAACAACCAATGACAGAAGAGCTTGCAATACAAAAAGAAATGGTTTTCCAAACTACTGCATGGCCTTTTTTAATTGTGATTCTTGTTGCTATAATCGCTACATCTTTACTGCTAATCAACAAGTCACGCAAGAAAAATTTAAAAATGGCTGATTAACAAACGAAGCCGCAAGCACTTAACTGGTTTCGCAAAGCGGCCGAACAGGGCGAAGACACGGCGCAATATAACCTTTCGGCCGTGCAAGCAACTGGTCAAGGCGTTCGGCAAGATTTTGTTCAAACGAGCCGCCGAACAAGAGCTAGCCAAAGGTCAATGAGTCCAACAGGATAATACCCTTGCTGCTCACTGGTATACCAAAGCTGCCGATCAAGGAATAGCAATGGCGCAAACCCATCTTGCTCAATTGTATATGGATGGGCAACAGGCGCCACAAAACTGGGAAATTGTTTATGCACCATTCAATCTTGCCGCCAATGACGCCACCACCAATGCAGCAATAAGCATAGTGCTCGCCGCCGAACAGCTAAGCGCCAGAGACCTTGCCGAGGCAGAGCGACTTAGCAAAGACATAGCCAGACCAAATAATTTGAAACGTGCCATTGAAGCCTACCTCAGACTCTCGATTTAAAAACATGCAGCTTAAGAAATTGGAAGCCTCATGAAAATCAACCCCACACTACTTACCCCACTCATTGCAGTGCTATTTTCGTTTTCAACTGCTGCCTACGCAGGATTTGATGAAGGCCTCACAGCCTATCAAGAAAAGAACTATCCGCTTGCCCTAAAAGAATTTTCTGCTGCGGCAACCCAAGACGATGCGAGAGCTCAATTCGGCCTCGGCCTCTTATATTCCAAGGGTCTTGGTGTAGCACAGGACCATATACAAGCCATCAGTTGGTACCGCAAAGCAGCGGAGAAAGGTAATGCTCAAGCGCAGCATAATCTCGGTCTCATGTATCAAAAAGGCCAAGGTGTTGCACCGGATTACCCGCAAGCCGTCAGCTGGTATCGCAAGGCAGCCGAGCAAGGGTATGCAGATGCGCAAAACAACCTCGGTCAAATGTATGACGAAGGTCGAGGCATAGCACAAAGCTACAATCAAGCCCTGTATTGGTATAGGAAAGCCGCCGAGCAAGGCAATGAAGCTGCACAATTAAATCTAGGCATCATGTACCACTTGGGCCAAGGTGTGAAACAGGATGTCATGCAAGCCTTCAACTGGTATAGCAAAGCAGCCAAGCAAGGACATGCGGGTGCTCAATACAATCTCGGCGTCATGTATGGCAGCGGCCAAGGTACAACACAGGACTACTTGCAAGCGTTCTACTGGTATCGTAAATCAGCCGAGCAAGGGAACGTAGGGGCACTCAACAATCTCAGTGCGATGTTCCTCGGCGGCCAAGGTGTACAGCAAAATCCAATCGTTGCTTATGCTCTATGTAATGTCTCCGCCTCACTAGAAGGATCAACGGACAATAAGGCAATCAAGGTTCGCGATATATTAAAAACTAACATGACGCCCAAGCAAATCACTATTGGGGATGCCCTCAGTCGAGAAATGCTCAAGCCAAATAATTTGTTGAAAGCATTGGATGCCTATTTGAAAAAAAGCTAAAAAGTCAGCAGGGGGACTAGACCTGTTACACAAACTGCTACACAATACTCACCTCGATTGCCACTTAGCCTTAAGAGTTATTTAAAATTAATTTTTAGAATTTACAGAAATTAAGGCAATCTAAAAACTTAAATCATTGAATTTAAACACAAATTCAGCAATGGTTGCGGTGTTTTATCAAGTACGGAAGCGTGGCTGAGTGGTTTAAGGCAGCGGTCTTGAAAACCGTCGGGGATTTACGTCCCCCGTGAGTTCGAATCTCACCGCCTCCGCCAGAATATGCGCACAAAGCCCTGATTATTCAGGGCTTTTTCTTTTTCACACCTAGGCGACCCCACATTTAGCCCCACATCAGGCGATGCACTGCGCTGGCGCTGCCCGGTCAGCTTGCCCGTGTGCGCTCGACAATCGCTTCCAGCGCAGCAAGGCGCGTGGCTAGCTGCTCAGTTTCAAAAATCGCCATCCGCGTGCTGATCGCTGAAACCATCGCCACCCCAATGTCGGCAGGTACATGCCCAGTCGCGATGCCATCGATAATCGCGTCGGCCCGTTGCGTCGCCGTTGCGCCGGCAGGGAATTGGATCTCAACAAGCGGCATTGCTGATTTTGATAGCGGCGCAAGTCTGGCGAGAATCTCGGCCATGATGCGGCCAGCTTGAGGGCTGGCGTCATCGAGTGCACGGGCCACAAGCTCACTGGCGAAAGCCTCTTCACTTAGCCCACGGTCTGCCAACGCCTTAAGGATGTGCGCGCGCCAGCCATTGCCCCGACGACGTTGCGGCTGATAGTCTGCTGAAAATTGAGCCATTTCCCGTATTTTCTCCGTTTTTACGATGCAGCAATGATAGTCTTTAGCTACTGAAAATGGTATTTGATAGTTTCTACGCATAGCAGGGGCCGGTGTCCGGTCGGGAAATGAAGGCCATCACATCGGCCAGCGCCAGCGATTCGGCTACATCCCGGCTGTGCTGCCCATCATGCTCACGAATTGCGGCGCGTTCCTGATACAGCTCGGCTACGGTTAGCCAAGGCAGCTTGCAGCCACTTGTCAGCCATGCCCCGACAATCTCGGGTGGCGCGTGGTCTGTCTGCTGCTTCAATTCGGCAATGATGGTTTCCTTATGCCGGCGGATGTAGTTGGCCAGCTCCGGGGTGATGCGCTCGGCAGGTGTAACCGCGATTTTCTGGCCGTCCGGTTTCAGGCTGACGCAGAGGCCAGCCCCGGCCAAAATGAACAGGGCTGACATGGTCAAAACTCCATACTTGCGGCTTCCAGATCGTCCAGCCAAGCCGCATGATCGGCTGTAAGGTTTGGCGGGGTTGTGGCCTCCTGAAAAATCACGCTTTCCGGTTTGCTGTCGCTGTCTTTGCTGTTTTTGCTGTCTGCGGCGCAGTTTTCTCCTGTCCAGACAGCAGAGACAGCAGAAACAGCGACAGCAGCGGGCTGAAACAGCGTTATTTCTCCTGTGTCCTCCGTAAGCCAGCGGCGGCGCAATAGCTCATCAATCGCAGCGGTGCGGCGGTTCACGTCCCTGCGCAATACTCCCGGCGCATACTGCCCCAGCTTTTTCCGAGTGAAGCTCTGCCAGTCCTTGCGTTGCAGCCAGTGCAGCAGGCTTTGCGCATCGCGCTCGGCTTGCGTCAGTGTGCCGGCCTTCTGGTGGGCGAGCCATTCTTGCAGCGAATATTCCACCAGTGACACGGCGCAGCGCATGACATCGCCATTCACGACGGGCAGCGCCAGCCCCTTGTAGTGCTGCTCCCAGATTGCAAACACGGCGGCGATCCGAGCGGCCAGTTCGCCGGCACGGTTGGCAAAGGCAGCGATGCAATCCAGATCGCCGGACTTGCCAAGCTCACTTTCGGTGCGGTTGTAGAAGTCCAGCCATTCGGTCGTGGCGGCGCTATCCAGCGTCACGGCTTCCAGTGCCAGTCCACCATTCGCATCCAGATTCAGCGGCTTGGCAACCATACCGGCCAGCGTTTCCCAGTAGCGGCCAATACGCCCATCCTGATCGGCACGACGGCTCAGGTCAGCAGCGGTCAGCAGGCGATTACCTGCCAGTGATGCCGGCGCAGCCAACAGGAATCGTGGCAGGAAACCTTGCCCCCGCAAGATCGGGTCGCCCAGCGCCTCACGCACAACAACGGGTTGCACGCTCAGGAAAAGGCCAAAACGCACGCGGAAGCGGAAGCCGCCCATGCCCTCCCCGACGCGGTCACGCTCGCAGCCCTTGCCGTCAAATAGCCTCGTCAGACTGCCAAGGCTGGCGGCGCGGGTGTCACTCTTAAGGGAATGCCCGCCCAGCAGTGAGCCACCTTCATCAGTGGACAGGCTCAGAGCTGGCGCTGAACCACGGATAAAGGCGACTTCCACGGCCTGTACGGTCGTGTCCGTGAAAATCGTTCTCGGGTCGGGCGGCAGATCAGTCAGCAGCGCAGCGCGGTCTTTGGGCTTGGCGGCAAAGGCTTCCTGCTCAGCCTGCTGCATGGCGAGTTTGTGGGCATTGCGTGCCTCAACTTCGGCCGTGGTAATGGGGCGTGTCGCCAGCCGGTAGCATTCCGATTTCCGTTCGCCGGACGCGGCCAGCGTCAGCACAAACACGCTGCAAGGCATGGCTCCGGTCTTGGGGTGGCTGGCATCGGCAAGGCGCATCGCCACATGCGCCACGGCAGCAAGCACGGCCATGCCAGCCAGCGCGACAGGGGCTTGCGCATGGTCGGCAATGGCTTGTGCTGCTTCCCGCATGCCGTCGGGCAAGCAATCATCCGGCCATGGCGTCGGCTCGCTGTCTTGCTCAAACGGCTCCGGCCCTTCAATCTCCGGGCTTACCTTTTCCCATTCCAGATCGGCAAACGGATCGCCGTCCGGGTGCAGCTCGAACCAGTCGAACGCATCGCCCTTGTCGGGTGCGCCAGTGCTGCCCGGATCAACAGTCCAGGCAGTGCAGCCTTGTTGCAGCAGGCGCGGCAGCAGTTCGCACGCCCAGCTCGTCCCGGCTTTGTCATAGTCGGCCCACAGGTGCACGGAGCGGCCTGCCAGCGGCTTCAGATCGCACGTTGCGGCATTGCCAGCCCCGCCGGTACTCAGCGCCACGAAACCGCGCCGGGTGCAGGCATCAGCGGCTTTCTCGCCTTCCAGCAAAATCACGCGGTCAGCGCCAGCCAGCAGCGCCAGGTTAAAAAGCGGCCTGCCGTCCGGGTGCGTCGGCTCGCCCAGCTTGAAGCCCTGCCCATCGCGCCAGAATGGGCGGATTTCCTTCCTGCCGTCCCGGTGCTTGCAGCGAAAGCGCCAAAACAGAGGCGCTCCGTCTTGGCTGGTATAAACATGCAGTCCTTCCGCTACATAACCTTGCGCCAGATACCTAGCGGCAAAGCCCCTTGCGGCGTCCTTGGTAGCGCCATCGGCTCGAATCGTTATATCAGCCATATTCAAGCCCTCCAAGCGTTCAGCCGCTTGGCTGCGGTCGGAAAATCGCAGCCGCTGCGCTGCATCTCGAAGGCCAGCACATCGCCGCCATGCACTCCGCAGGCCATGCAGCGGAATGCCCCGGTTTCGAGATTGATCCGCAGGCTTGGCGTCGTGTCGGTGTGAAAGGGGCAAAGCGCATCGCGCCAGACGCCACGGCCATGCAGGCGCATCGCTTGGCGGTCGCCGTAGTAGCTGGGTGGCGACGGCAGCAAATCACGATCAAAGCGCCCTTGCTGGCGCTGTGCAGGCTTGGATTTTTTGGCTATCTGGCTGGCGGCAAAGGCGGTCAGTGCTTCCCCGATACGGTCGCGGAATGATGTAGAATCGACGTGCTGATCGTCGGCGCTGCTCGTTTTTTGGGTGGCGCTATTTTTTTGCATGGCCGCCCCCGTTATGCCGCACGGCGGGCGCGGGAATCTACAAAGTCGGCGATTTCATCAGAGCGCCATGCCACAGCACGCGCACCAATGCGCACCGGCTGCGGGAATTGGCCGGTGGCCATCATCGCGTAAATTGAGCTGCGGCTAAGGCCGGTAACCTGCTCGACAATCGGGCGGCGCAGCAGTTGCGGCAGGGTGGGAAATTGGCTTGCCTGGGTCATCTCGAATCGTCCTTTGCCTTTCGCGGCGTTTGTTGGAACGACTCGGATTTAATACCTGATTATCTGCGCAAAATAGAAACGTCAGCGGGGCTTGGCGTTACCCCTTTTAGCGCGAGCATATGCGGCTTTGGCCGTTTCTTGCTCGGTATAGCCAAATGCGCTTGCCAGCATGGCGTGCAGGTCATCGTTGCGCAGTCGCAGCGCCTTCTTATCAGCCCGATTCAGCGGAACGTATTTAAACTGCTGCCGCCATGCCTCCCAAACCTGCCCCAACTCCAGCAATTGCTGCTCTCGCAGCTTGGGTTTTTTGGGTCGATCAACACGCCCCCTGATGAAGTCTGCAATATATCGCCGCGCCTCAGCATCCAGCGGCAGGCCTTCAATAATGACCTGCTCAAGCCGGGATGTATCGCCCGTCTGCTCGAACCATTGCCGGGCAGCGATGAATTGCGAGCGTGCGCTGATTTCTTCAATGGTCGCCATCATGCAGCCCTTGCATGGATCGGCACGACGTTGTCCGCGCCAGCCTCTTTGCCAGCAACAAAGTCAGCCCATGCCTGCATCATTGGCCGGCGCAAATCCAGCAGGCGCTCGCGATGATAGGCGGCCTCGACTTTGCCCCCGACAGCATGCGCCAGCGCCATTTCGGCAAGGTCGCGGTCATAGCGATTTGCGCTTGCCCAGTCCCTGAAGCTGGATCGGAAACCGTGCGCAGTTGCAATACGGCCGGGCGTGCTGCTGGGGGCCTGTACGCGGCGCAGAAAGGCGGTCAGTACCATGTCGCACACTTCTTTGCGGTCGCGTGGGCTGGGGAAAATCAGCGTTTCGTGCATGCCTTGCTGCTGGCGCAGAATCGCAAGCGCCCGGTCAGATAGCGGCACGACATGGGACTGTTTTGCCTTCATGCGTGAGGCCGGCACGATCCATAAGCCAGCCTCCCAATCAATTTCCGCCCACGTTGCCCCGCGCACTTCACCGGATCGCGCAGCAGTCAAAATCAAAAATTCCAGCATAGGGCGCGTAACGTCATATCTGTCCGCGCCATGCAGGTGTTCCGCCACCCATGCCGGCACATCACGCCACGGCATTGCAGGCTGGTGCAGTGTGCGGGCCGCCTTGCCCGGTTGCTGAGGCAGCAGGTAATCCACGACATCAACCGGGTTTGCGCTCACGAAACCGTGCGCCCAGCCCCACGCCATCACGGCATGCATGCGCTGCTTTGTTCGCGCCGCAGTCTCCGGCTTTTCCATCCAGATCGGGCGCAGCGCATCGGCCACATGCTTTGGCGCGATTGCATCCAGCGGCAAGGCCCCAATTTTGGGAAAAATGAACTGCGCCAGGGTGTTTATCCACTGCTGGCCGTGCTTGGCGTTTTTCCAGCCCGGCAGCAATTCGGCATGCAGCGTGCGGGCGGCCTCTTCAAAGGTCGGCATTTTCGGCGCGGCGGCTTCGGCTCGTTTGACCTCAAGCGGATCAATGCCGGCGGCAATCTGCTTGCGCATTTCTTCGGCAGCCTCTTTCGCAGCGGCTATGCCCACTTCCGGGTAACTGCCCAGCCCAGCATCACGGCGCTTGCCGGTCAGTGGCGACACAAAGCGCAGCTCCCATTTGCCGCGCCCTTTGGTCTTTGTTGGCAGCAGTCGCAGGCCCGGAACGCCGCCATGCGGCAGCGGCCTGCCATCAGGCTTGAGTGCTCTTGCTTTGGTGTCGGTTAGTAGCGCCATTTTGCCCCCGGAATCAGCCCCACATTTAGCCCCACACGAAAGGCAGGCTTTTGCAGGAATCCACAGGAACATTCTAGCACAGCACCACACACAAACCCTTGTTTATGCTTGGATTTATTGGATTAAACAGGAACATGCCGGAACAGCATCAGGCGGTCACCGCCTCCGCCAGAATATGCAAAACCCAGACGCGCTCTGGGTTTTTTCTTGTCCACTCGTCAATACCCGCCAACCCATCAACCCTCACGCCAACCTGCTGCTTGGCCATGGGCACATACCCAGCAAACGACCATAAAAAAACCTCGCCGCAGCGAGGTTTTTACGAACGGGCAACAACTCAGACCGAGAAGGACGAACCGCAGCCACAGGTCGACTGGGCGTTCGGATTCTTGATGGTGAACTGCGAGCCTTCCAGGCTTTCGACATAATCGATCTCGGCGCCAACCAGATACTGGTAGCTCATCGGATCGATCAGCAGGGTAACGCCGTTTTTCTGCACGGCAGTATCGTCATCGTTGGTGATTTCATCGAAGGTGAAGCCGTACTGGAAGCCCGAGCAGCCGCCGCCAGTCACGAAAACCCGCAGCTTGAGGTCCGGGTTGCCCTCTTCGAGAATCAGTTCATTGACTTTGGCAGCCGCGTTATCGGTGAAGATGAACGGCAGCGGGGTATCTGTAGCAGCGCTCATGCCTGGCTCCAAAATAGTTGACTAATAAAGTAGGATTATCCGCATTCGTGCCGCGCGGGTCAATTGGCTTCCTTGACCGGCTCGATGGAGGCCGGATCGACCTCGACGCGCTGGCCGTTCGCCAGATGCACCAACCGCCCCTGGATAACGGCGCCGGCGTGCATTTCCAGTGTCTGGTAGCTCAAATCGCCGTTGACCCGCGCCTTGGGCTGCAATTCGACATACTTGGACACCTCGATCGGACCGTTGATTTCGCCATTGAGGATCAGATGGCTGCACTGCACGGCCCCGGTAATCACCGCCTTTTCGCTGATGACCAGCGTACCGTTCTTGCGGTCGGCAGCAAGCACATCGCCCTCCACCCGGCCATCAATGCGCAAGCCGCCACTGAAGGCAATATTGCCGGTGAGCGTGGTGCCCTGGCCGATCAGGCTGTCGATCTTGGTGCTGCCCTTCTTGTTGCCAAACATCCTCATTCCCCCTGTTTCTGCTGGCAACTGGCCAGCACATTGTTGTCGGCATCGACGACCCTGGCTTCAAACCACTGCGGTCCGGCGCCAGCGGGCAGACTGATCACGCCATCGCTGCGCCCGTAATGCCGGAATTTCAAGGCCTGCTCCGGCAGCGTCTGCGCCAGCGTCTTGCCATCCTGGCGGTAATGCAGCGCCAGCTGCAAGCGCCCCTGAAAATCGGTGTCGCGATTGATACCCTGAATCAGCAACAGGCGATAACGCGCGCCGCCGTTGGCCTCCGGCACAATACCGCACACGGCAATCGATACCGGCTTGTTGCGCTCATTGGCCTGCAGCAACGACTGGAAAAACGCCAGCGTCTCCTGCTGCAGGCTCAACTGGCCACGCAATTCAGCCAGCTCGCTGGCCTGTGCGGCACGTTCGGCCTCGCGCATGCGCAAGGCCTGACCCAGCACGGCTTCGCGCGCGAGCACGGCGGCAAACTCGCTTTCGAGATTGGCGCCACGGGGCATGCTGGCGGCACCGCTCGGCGCGGCAAGCAACCGCTGCGGCTGCGGCTGCGACTGGCGCGCATGCCAGCCCCCACCCAGCCAGCCCAGCCCCAGCAGCGCCACGGCCAGCCCCGCCTTCAGCAACCAGGCTTGCCAGCCGTGCGCAGCCTGTACGCGCGGCGGTGCGGCTACCAGACGGCGACGGCGCGCACGATGCCAGTGCTTGATGGGCATCTCAGCGCCAGCTCATTCCCGGCACAGGTGCGCAACCACGGCGCTCCTGCCAGCCAGGCTGATCACCCGCCGCACCATCCGCATCAACGGCCACTTTCAAGCTGAACATGCACGTTTCCCGCCTACAGAAATTTGTCAGCGATATTAAAACAAAAAGTCGCCGAACGGCGACTTTGCAGCAGGACTGCCCCGGAAACACAAAAGCCACCCCGAGGGGTGGCTTTTTGCGTGGGCAAGCAGTCCGGCGAAATCGTTGTAACGATTAGCGCTTGGAGAATTGCTTGCGACGACGTGCGCCGCGCAGACCCACTTTCTTACGTTCAACTTCACGGGCGTCGCGGGTCACCAGACCTGCGGCCTTCAGCGTGCCCTTCAGGGCTGCGTCGAAGTCAACCAGAGCGCGAGTCAGGCCGTGGCGGATGGCGCCAGCCTGGCCGGTTTCGCCACCACCGGTCACATTGACCATGATGTCGAAAGCTTCGAGGTTGTTGGTCAGCGCCAGCGGCTGACGAACAACCATGCGGCCGGTTTCACGGGCGAAGTATTGGTCAACCGGCTTGCCGTTAACCACGATGTTGCCAGTACCCTTCATCAGGAATACACGCGCAACAGCGCTCTTGCGACGACCGGTACCGTAGTTGTACTTACCTACCATTTTGCAATCCTTTCCTATACGCCGGCTTACAGAGCCAGGGCTTTCGGTTGTTGCGCGGCGTGCGGATGCTCGCTACCGGCATAAACCTTCAGCTTCTTGATCATGGCGTAACCGAGCGGGCCCTTCGGCAGCATGCCCTTTACGGCCAGTTCCAGCGCACGACCCGGGAATTTGGCTTGCATCTCGGTGAAGTTACGCTCATAAATGCCACCCGGGTAACCGGTGTGACGGAAGTACTTCTTGCTGGTGGCCTTGTCACCGGTCACGCGCAGCTTGTCAGCGTTTACAACAACGATGTAATCGCCGCAATCCACGTGCGGGGTGTACTCAGCCTTGTGCTTGCCGCGCAGACGCTTGGCAACTTCAGCCGCAACACGACCGAGCACGAGATCAGCTGCGTCAACGACGAGCCATTCGCGCTTCACTTCATGCGGCTTGGCAGAAAAGGTTTTCATGACTGCTATTCCACGTTTTCTGATTTCGAGAAAGTCGCAGATAATAAACGACCCGGCAAGGGGATGTCAAACCCCGATTGCGGATGCGTACAAAAATGGCGTCTGCGAACAAGAATGGGCGCGCCGTGCGCCTGCGGTTCATTCGTCGGGCCGGGCCCGGCGACCGGGCTTGGGCTGGCGCGCAGCGGCCATGCGGGCAGCGGCGCGGGAATCAGCAAGACCGGTCTGCCGGCGGCGCGGGGGCACGCGGGCGGTCTGGTCGTGGCGCGACAAGGCGGTACAATGCGCCATTACCACCGGAAACACAAGGACCAAGCCGATGAAAGTACGTCTGAAATGGGTTGAGGAAGTGAGCTTTCTCGCACAGAGCGAATCCGGCCATGCCGTGCTGATGGATGGCCCGCCCGAGGGCGGCGGCCGCAATCTGGGCCCGCGCCCGATGGAAATGGTACTGATGGGTGCCGCCGGCTGCTCGACCTATGACGTGATCCACATCCTGAAAAAGGGCCGCGCCGATGTGCGCGACTGCGTGGTCGAGGTCGAGGCCGACCGCGCGGAGACCGAACCCAAGGTCTTCACCCGCATTCACCTGCATTTCATCGTCAAGGGCCGGGGCCTCAAGCCCGAACAGGTGGAGCGCGCGATCAAGCTGTCGGCGGAAAAATACTGCTCGGCGACCATCATGCTGGCCAAGACCGCCGAGGTCACCCACGACTTTGAAGTGCTGGAAGTCGACTAAACCCAGGCTCTGTTGATGTTTGGCTGATAGCAATCAGACATCAACACAGCCTGATACCCCAGCACCATACAGCCTCTGACCCTTTACGTAAAAAGGTCAGAGGCATATACCCCGCAATATCAGCCCCCTTCCTGCCACAGACCGGCCAGCTGCCCTGCCGCGACGGGCGCGCTGCAGCCGGTGGCATCCAGATAGGCGGCGTCAGCCGCCAGCCAGCGCAGCGCGGCTTCCTGCACGGTCGCCGGCGTGATGATCTGCGCCAGATCGGGCGCGAGCCAGCCGGTATCCGGCCCGTAACGCCAGTGGAAACTCAGCGTGCCGGCAAAGCCGGCCGCGTGCAGCGGGCGCTCGGCAATCTGCTTGGCCATGCGCGCCAGCACCGCATCGACTTCGGCGGCGGTGACACCCCCGTCCTGCAGGCGGCGGATTTCGCGGATGCTCAGTTTCGCGAGATCCAGGCAACGGTCGGCCGCGCCCTGGTTGGCCAGCTGGAATGCCACGCCGACGCCGGGCCCGACATCGTAGCCGGCATGCACGGCATAGCTCAGCCCGCCCTCGACCCGCAGCACCGGCATCAGCCGCTGGCGCAGGATGTCGGCCAGCGCGTCGAGCAGCCAGGCATCGCGCGCCGCAACCGCCTGCGGCGTGACAAAGCGCCAGCTCAGCTGCGCCTGTCCCTTGCCCACCCCATTGAGCACGCGCTCGGGACGCAGCGGCAGCAGGGCAACGCCGGCACGCGGGGCGGCGGGTCGCGCCTTGAGGCTGCCCAGATAGCGCTCGGCCAGCACCTGCAGCGCCTGCGGGTCGGCAATGCCGGTAAGCGTCACCCGCAGTTGCGCCGGGTCGCCGAACAGCAGGGCGTGTGCCTGCTGCAATTCCGCGACCGTCAGCTGCTGCGCGACCGTCTCGGGCCAGTTGCGCCAGGGCCAGGCCTCGCCATGCGCCAGCAGGCCCAGGCGGTCACCGCGCTCGCCGCGCAGCCACTGCGCCAGGCCATCGGCAGCCCGCTGGCGGGCGCGCTCGTCGGCGGGCAGCGGCTGCAGGGCCAGATGCAGCACCTGCAGCAGCGGCTCGAGATCCTGCGGCGCCGCACTGCCACCCAGACCATGTTCGTCGACGCCAATCCACGGCGAGAGCCCCAGCGTGCGTCCGGCCAAGGCATCGGCCAGCTGTTCGCGCGTCAGGCCTCCGAGCCCGGCCTGATTCTGGTAGCCCGCCAGCACGCTGCCGGCCACCCGCAGGGACTCGGGCAGCGCCAGCATGCCGCCATCCGCACGCACGGCGATGCCGACCTGCTCGTCGGCCTGCAGGCGCTTTTGCCACAACAGCTGCAGGCCGTTGGCAAAGTGCCAGATCGCTCCTCCGGCCACGGCCTCGCGCCGCAGCACCGGGCCGGCAGGTGGCAGGGTCTCCAGCAGCGGACGCGACGTCACCTGGCGCACGCCGCCTTCCAGCTGGCGCGCGGCCACGCGGGCGCGGATGGCCAGCGCATCGTCGCGATTGAAATAACCAAAGCGGACGGCATCATCGGCGCTGGCGCGTTGCAGCTGCGCCACGACGCCCGGACTGGCAAGCAGGCCGGCCAGCGCCTGCTGCACGGCCTGTGGCGTCGCCGCAGCCGCCTGGCGCGTCAGGCGCGGCAGATAGTCGGCCGGCGTTTCCAGCCGCCCGCCTTCGCGGGCATGCGCGCTGAGCAGCGCCAGCCAGTCCTGCTGATCGAGCGGCAATCTGGCACGCGCCTCGGCATTGGCGCGATGCAGACGCAGGACTTCGCCAACCTCTTCGGCCGAAAAGCCGTTGCGGGCGGCGCGCTCGGCCTCCGCCAGCACCTCTTCCAGCGCCAGCAGCGGCTGGCCGGCACGCAGGTCGACATTCAATCCCCACAGCACCAGATCGGGCACGCCGCTGCCGCTGAAAGCCTGGGAATTGTCGTAGCTGCGCCCTTCGCGGGCCGCATGCAGGCGGCGCTGCACCAGATCCAGCGCCAGGCCACGCAGGAAATCGCGCTGCAGCAGCGCATCATCGGCCGGCTGTCGGCGCTCTTCCAGCCAGACCCAGCCGGCCTGCGAACGCGACAGCTGGGCGCCATGATAACTGGCATACAGGTCGACCCCGCGCAAGGGCTCGGCCGGTGCGCGCCGGGCCGGGGCGCCGGCCGGGAGATCGCCAAACAGGGCCGGCAGCAGCGCCTCGACGGCCGCCGCGTCAATGTCGCCCACGACAATCAGCGTCATGCGGCTGGCTACATAGTGGCGGCGGTAAAAATCGGCCACGCGCGCCAGCGGCATGCCGGCCACGATTTCGGCCACGCCAATGGGCAGGCGCGCACTGTATTCGCGCCCCGGATAAAAGGTGTCGATGTAGTGCACCCAGTTGCCGCTGTCCTTGCTGCGCATGCGCATCTCGTCCAGCACAACCCGGCGCTCGGTGGCCAGCTCCTCGGCATCGAACTCGATGCCGCCGCCCCAGTCCGCCACCAGCCGCAGCGCACGCGGCAGTGCGTCGCGTCCGACCTTCAGGTGGTAAACGGTCTCGTCGTAACCCGTCCAGGCATTGCTGTCGCTGCCAAAGCGCATGCCCTGACTGTCGAGAAAGGCCGCGACCTCGCCCTTGCCGAAATGGCGGGTGCGCCGGAACGCCATGTGCTCCAGCAGGTGGGCGACGCCACGCTCGTCGTCGGCCTCGTCCAGCGCGCCGGTCTTCACCACCAGCTGCAGCGCCACCTTGCCGGGCGGATTGGCGCTTTCCTTCAGCAGGTAGCGCAGGCCATTGGGCAGCACGCCGTCGCGCAGCACCTCGGCCGCGTGGGCCGGGGCAAGGAGGATCAGGACGCAGGAAGCAAGCAGCAGGCGCAACATGGGCACATCATCCGGCAAATCGCGAAGTCCCGATCATAGCACCGTGCGGGCGACAGACGGCAGGCAAATACTTGCCACACTATCGCGCCACAACCCTTTACTGTATTGGGTCACAGACAAATACCTACCGAATCACGGAGAAAGTGCCGCGCAAAAACCGGAAAACCTTCAACGCAGAGACACAGTAGAAAAACCAGAGAGGTGCGCATCTTTCCTCTGCGTCTCTGCGTTGGATTCTGACTTTCCCGCTACCTTCCGGCTTGCTCCGGCGCGGTGAGGCCGCACATTGTGGGAGCCGGCATGGCCGCCTCAGGTGTCGCCCGGCCCTCGGGGCAGGCTGCGGCGAAACAGCCAGGCAGCGGCCAGCACGAAGAGAATGCCGGCGATGGTGGCCACGATGATGATCAGCGCCGTGCGCCGGCCGGTCTGCATCGACTGCTGCACCACCTGGTCGACCAGCCTTTCCTTGTAGCGCATGTGCTCGGCAAAGGCCGCGGTCAGGCGCTCGCCGGCCGGCTTCCATTCGCTTTCGATGATGATCACCGCCTGCTCGCGGTCATGGCGGCGCGAGGCGTCGAGCACGCGGTCGAGCGCGTCCAGGTACACGGCAAGCAGCGCCTCGTCGCTGGCCAGCAGCTCGCGGTCGCGCGCATTGACGGCCAGGTCCTTGCCGTATTCGGCCAGACGTTCGCGGATTTCGGCGATATTGCGGCGTATCGTCGCCTCGTGCGGCGCCTTGCGCTGCGCGTCGTCGTAGGAGAGGTGATAGAGCGCGTTGACGCGGATCAGCAGGAAATCGCGCTCGACGCTGGAGAGGATGGCGAGGCTGCGGATGATGTTCTCGTCGGTGAACTCCAGCTCGTCGGCGACCTGGCGCGAGCCGAGCACACCGATCAGGCCGGTGATCAGCAGCGCCAGGATGGCGCCGCCGACGATGGCAAACAGGCGCTGGCGGACGGTAAACAGCATCGCGGCCCTCCCCTCTCAATCACGTCCCCTGCCGGCGTGGCGCAACGGCAGGCAGGGGCATCCAGACCGCGCCTCAGCGCCGGGCGGTCTCCGGCTGATCCAGCCGCACGCCGGCGTCGTCCTCGACCGGCGCCAGCAGATAGGCCAGCGCCTCCTGCTCGGGCTGCATGCGCGCCAGTGTACCGGTACGCGCGAAGCAGTGCAGCGCCACGGCATAAAGCGCGTGCAGCAGGCACAGCGCCACAAAGATCATGCTGGCCATGCCGTGCAGCTCGCGCATCAGCGCCAGCGCCGACGGCGCCAGCAACAGCGGCACCTGCCAGCCCAGCCAGACATTGCCCGCCGCGTAGGCCAGCATCAGCAGCGTGCCGGTGCAGGCCAGAAAACCGACCGCGCCGTACAACAGCGCGTGCAGGCAGCGCGCCACCAGCTGCTGCTGCGCGTCGCAGCCGTCGACGGCCGGCGTGCCGAAGCGGCTGAACACGGTCAGGCGCAGCAGGTTGAGCAGAAAGAGCAGCTGGCCGGTCACGACATGGGCGCCCAGCAGCGCGGCGCGCGACAGGCCGCTGCCGCCCCAGCCAAGCAGCAGCGCCGACACGCCGCAGGCGCCGGCCAGCAGGGCCACCAGCCAGTGCAGCAGGATGGACAGTGGATGATAGGCGGGGCTGGTGCTGAGCGTCATGGCAGTCTCGGATCAGGGCAGGTCGATTTCGGCAGGCTGGTCGACCTTGCCGTCGCTTTCGCTGTACAGCCAGGCATAGGGCAGACCGATCAGCAGGGCGCCGCCGACGATATTGCCCAGCGTGGCCGGCAGCAGGTTGTCGATCACGAACTGGCCCAGGCCGATGTCCGCGCCGGCCAGCATGGCAGCCGGAATGAAAAACAGGTTGGCGATGCTGTGCTCCATGCCCAGCGCGACGAAGGCCATCACCGGCGCCCAGATGCCGACCATGCGCCCCAGCGTGTCCTTGGCCGAATAGCCCTGCCAGGCGGCCACGCACACCAGCATGTTGGCCAGCATGCCCTTGATGAACACCACATGGAACGGCTGGTGCACCTTGTGCTCGGCCAGCTTGCGGGCATAGGCGGCCCAGGGCTGGTGCGCGTCGAGCAGGCCGGTCAGGTAAGCAAACACCAGGGCGGCAAACAGCGCGCCGACCAGATTGCCGGCATAGGACACGCCCCAGACGCGCACCACTTCCAGCAGCTTCACCTGCCGGCGATAGAGCGGCACCATCTGCGTGGCGCAGTTGGAGGTGAAGAGATCGGCGCCGGTCAGCACCACGGCGATAAAGCCCACCGGAAAGACCGCGCCAAACAGCAGCTTGTCCAGCCCCGGATTCTGGGCGGCCAGCGTCGTCGCACCGCCGGCAACCACCAGCGCCAGCAAGGCGCCCAGCGCAATGTAGACGCCGCCGAGAAAGGCCATCACCAGCAGCCGGGGCTGCTGCAGCGTCGCCTTGCTGACGGCGGATTCGTTGATGTAATTGACCAGGTAATGCGGAGCGAGAATCTGGGCCATGGCAGCTGAAATCATGACGGAGGGATGAGGTGACTCTACGCCATCCGTACTAGTCCGAAAGTGGTAATAAAACACAAAAGGGAGCCTGTTTGCCCCCTTTTGCGCCTTTGTTTGCGACAGGTCAATCAGCGGCTTTCTTCATCCGCCGCCGCCAGTGCCAGGCCATCGGCCTCCACCTGGGCATAGGCCAGATGACGACGGGCCAGTTCGCGGTTGACGAAGAGCTTCATGGCAATCGACACGCCCAGGGCGACCACGAAGATCGCGGCAAACACGGTGGTCATCGCGGCATAGCTGCCGGTCGCCTCGCGCAGGAAGGACGCGAACGAGGAGCCGACCAGACCGGCCATTGCCCAGGCGGTGAGCACATAGCCGTGGATCGCCGACACCTGCTTGGTACCGAACAGATCGCCAATATAGGCCGGCAGGGTCGAGAAGCCGCCACCGTAGCAGGTCATGATCAGGTAGAGCACCACCTGGAAGAGCAGCACATCCTTCAGCGTCGGCAGCAGGAAGAAGGCAAACACCTGGATCAGGAAGAAGGCGATATAGGTATTCGGACGCCCCAGCGTATCGGAGAACGAGGCCCAGGCCAGCCGCCCGCCACCGTTGAAGAGCCCGATCATGCCGACCACGGCGCCCGCCGCCAGTGCGCTCATGCCGGTCACTTCCTGCGCCATCGGCGAAGCCACCGAGATCACCGCGATGCCACAGCTGATGTTGATGAACATCATGATCCACAGGCCATAGAAGGGCTTGGTTTTCACCGCTTCGTTGGCAGTCATCGGCATCAGGTCCATGGCCGGCTTCTTCTTGCCCGAGGCCAGCGCCTCTTCAAAACCGGCCGGCTTCCAGCCCGCCGGCGGCGGCTCCAGATAGCGCGCGGACGCCAGCATCACCACCGCATAGATGCAGCCCAGCGTGTAGAAGGTATTGGCGATGCCGAAAGACTGGATCAGCTTGGCCATCAGTGGCGCGCCCAGGAAGGACGCAAAACCGAAGCCCATGATCGCCAGCCCGGTCGCCAGACCGCGCCGGTCGGGGAACCACTTCATCAGCGTGGACACCGGAGTCACATAACCGGTCCCCAGGCCAATGCCGCCGATCACGCCATAGCACAGATACAGCAGCCAGAGATTGCCCAGATCCACCGCCAGACCGGCGCCCAGCAGGCCCACCGCCCAGAAGATGGCGGACAGCGTACCCGAGAAGCGCGGCCCGCGCTTTTCAACCACATGGCCCATCACGGCGGCCGAGGTGCCCAAGAGGAAAATCGCCAGGCCAAAGGTGAACCCGACTTCCTTCAGCGACCAGCCAAACTGGGCCATCAGGGGTTTCGAAAAAACACTCCACGCGTACACCGAGCCGATCGATATATGGATACCGACCCCCGCCGCCGCGATCAGCCAACGATTCTTAGCCATCTCACCACTCCTCCAGAATGCCTGGTCCATGTCGTTAATTTTTACGAGGCCAGCTTCGCAGGAATACGGATTGCGCATCTTGACAGGCGTCAAGTTGAGCCAGTGCGCCGGGGCGCAAACGGATACGGGCCGAGCAACGGCGGACAAGGGGCGCTTGATGGTTTTCAGCGCCTGCGGCGCGGTGTTTTGATGCCGGTTCCGCCCGGCTGACGGGATACTTTCTTTGCTTCGCCAAAGAAAGTATCCAAAGAAAGGCGAGCCCAATCCGCCGCCCTTCGGGTGCCCTGCGATGCTCGCAGGCCACAGCGCGGGTTCGAAACTCGCCCTACGGGCTCAAACATCTCACCCGCGAAACCCTGTGGCCTGCTGCGCTTCTCGGCGGCTTCAGGGCGGGGCGTGCTAACTGGCAGCTGTGGTAATTCGTAGGGCGGGTTAGCCGATGGCGTAACCCGCCATGCAATAGTAGGTATACAGCTACAGCCCTTTGGATTATTAGGCTGCGGGCTTATCACTGCATGGGTATACTGTGTCGCTGCTTAGCACACGATGCCCTCGCAGTCGCCGAGAAGCGCAGTCTGCGGCAGGATTTCGACGGGGGGAGTGTCTGAGGGCGAAGCCCGAGTTGCCCCCCGTCGCTGCCGCAGACGAGCATCGCAGGGCACCCCGCGCAGCGGGGCGACGGTCACCGCAGAGCTTGGCGGCTTTGCCGCCTAGCGTCGCGCGATGCCGGCTTGCTGGCACCGGGCGCGCCTTGGGGGTGTCGGGGGGTTTGGCAAGACAAGCCCCCTGACGTGCCGCCGGGCACACCCGGCATCAAATACTCGCGCCGCAGGCGCTGAAAACAACAACCGCATCAGCAAAAAACAGCCTGATCAGATAGCCAGCTCAGCAACTCGTCATGCCGGCGAAGGCCGGCATCCAGAGCGACGCTCGAACAGGCATTGCAGCTGGATTCCCGCCTTCGCGGGAGTGACGAATGTTGTTTGCTGAGGTAGCCAACTGATCAGGAAAAACAAAGCCCGCAGCAGCGGGCTCTGTTCCTGAAACGCCGTCCGGGTCAGAAGCGGTAGCTCAGCGTCGTCATCACCTTCGAACTGGCCTGCATCAGCGCCTTCACCGGCGCCGGCAGCTCGGCCGCGCCCAGCTCGACGGCCTTGTCGGCGTGGCTCATCTCGTCCTCGTACATCTGCGCGACGATGGCGCGGCTTTTGGCGTCCTGCGCGGGCAGCTCGTCCAGGTGCGACTGCAGGTGCGCGCCGACCTGGCGCTCGGTTTCGGCGAGAAACCCGAGGTTCCAGCGGTCGCCGATCAGGCCGGCGGAAACGCCGATGGCCAGGCTGCCGAAATACCACAGCGGGTTGAGCAGCGACTTGTGGCTGCCCAGCTCATGCAGCCGCTGCTCGGTCCACGCCAGGTGCTCGACCTCTTCGTGCGCGGCTTCGCGCAAGGCCTCGCGTGCCGCCGGGTCGCGCGCGGTGAGCGCCTGGCCCTGGTAGAGCGCCTGCGCGCACACCTCGCCGCAATGGTTCACGCGCATCAGCCCGGCGGCGTGCGCCTTTTCGGCGGCGCTCAGCTCGGCGCCATCCACCCGGGTATCCGGATGCGGGCGAACGCTGTGGGCGCTTGCGGCCAGGGTACGCAGCATGGTATCGAATTCAACAATCAGGGCATCGAGCGCAGGCGGGGGCGGCAGCTTGAACATGGCGGGCGGTTCCGTTTACAGGCAGGACGGGGCAATTCTATCACCGCGCTGCGGGCGCGGCAGAGCATGCTATATTCGCGACTTTGTCACACCAATCACGAGCGTGTTCACCATGAAACGTCTGTTTGCCTCCCTCGCGCTGGCCTCGCTCAGCGCCGCCGCACTGGCCGCCAACCCGCAGGTCGAGCTGACCACCAACCAGGGCAAGATCGTGCTGGAGCTGTACCCGGAAAAGGCGCCGAAAACGGTGGCCAACTTCCTGCAGTACGTGAAGGAAAAACAGTACGACGGCGTGATCTTTCACCGTGTCATCGACGGCTTCATGATCCAGGGCGGCGGTTTCACGCCGGACATGAAGGAAAAGCCCACGCGCGCGCCGATCAAGAACGAAGCGAACAACGGCCTGAAGAACGAGGCCTACACGATCGCCATGGCGCGCACGCAGGACCCGCACTCGGCCTCCGCGCAGTTTTTCATCAACGTGAAGAACAACGATTTCCTGGACTTCAGCGGGGAAAACGTGCGCGGCTGGGGCTATGCCGTCTTTGGCAAGGTGATCGACGGCAAGCAGGTTGTCGACAAGATCAAGGGTGTGCCTACGGCTACCGTCGGCTATTACGAGAACGTGCCGACCACGCCGGTCATCATCCAGTCGGCGCGCGAACTGCCCGCGGCTGGCGCCAAGAAGGCCGACAAGAAAGACGCTTCGAAAGCCAAGTAATCGTCGCGGCCACGCCGCGCCCATCGCAAAAGGAAACAGCATGACCAAGGTAAAACTGACCACCTCCCTGGGTGAACTCGTTCTGGAACTCGACGAAGTGAAGGCGCCGATCACCGTGAGCAACTTCGTCCAGTACGTGCAGGACGGCCACTATGACGGCACCATCTTCCACCGCGTCATCGACGGCTTCATGATCCAGGGCGGCGGCTTCGAGCCGGGCCTGAAGCAGAAGAAGACCCGCGACAACATCAAGAACGAAGCGCAGAACGGCCTGAAGAACGTCGCCTACAGCGTGGCAATGGCGCGCACCCCCGATCCGCATTCGGCTTCCGCGCAATTCTTCATCAATGTCGGCGACAACGATTTCCTCGACTTCCGCAGCGAAACCCCGCAGGGCTGGGGCTATGCGGTGTTCGGCAAGGTCGTCGAAGGCAAGGATGTCGTTGACCAGATCAAGGGCGTGAAGACCGGCAGCAGCGGCTTCCACCAGGATGTACCGAAGGAAGACGTGCTGATCATCAAGGCCGAAGTGCTGGCCTGATCCGCCCCAACAGCGCGGCCTGTCGAAGATGGGCCGCGCTTTTTCTTTGCCCCGGCCCGCCATGACCGCAGCCCTCTTTATCGCCGACCTGCACCTCAATCCCGCCGACCCGGCCACGGCCGAGGCCTTCGCAGGCTTTCTGGCCGGCCCGGCGCGCGCGGCCGGCACGCTCTACATTCTGGGCGACCTGTTCGACTATTGGCTGGGCGACGATCAGCTCGATGACCCGTTCTACGCCGCGCAGGCCGCAGCGCTGCAGGCGCTGGCCGCTGAGGGCGTCGCGCTGCATTTCATGCCGGGCAACCGCGATTTCCTGTGCGCGCGCCGTTTCGCCCGCGCGGCCGGGCTGACCATCCTGCCCGACCCGAGCGTCATCACCCGCGATGGCCAGCGCCTGCTGCTGGCGCATGGCGATGCCTACTGCACCGATGACATCGCCTACCAGCGTTTCCGGCGCTTCGTGCGCAACCGCTTCCTGCAGGCGATCCTGTGGCTGGCGCTCCCCCGGCGCTGGCGCCAGCAGAAGGCGCGCCAGTTGCGCGAGCGCTCGCAGCAGCACAACCGGCGCAAGGATTACCGCATCATGGACGTCAACGCCGACGCCATCGACGCCGCGCTGGCCGGGCACGACTGCCGCATCCTGATCCACGGCCACACGCACCGCCCCGCCACCCACGCGCACCGGCATGGCGTGCGCCATGTGCTGCCGGACTGGCACGCCGGTCAGGGCGGCTATCTGCAACTGCAGGATGGCCAGCTCAGCCGGCACGACTGGCCGGCGACCCAGCCAGAAAACCCCACCGGTATATAGCCAGAAGCCAACGTGACATTGAGCCCAAAGCATATACACCGCAATGTATGCAATGCTTTCGCTTCCCCTTCGCGACGGCCGGCCCTGCGGGTTCACGGCTCTGCCACGAATGCCAGGGGCCAGATCATGCACGGCGTCCAAGCGGCCCTGGGCACAAGCTGCTAAAGTAGGCGAACGTTCGTACGCTTTCGCTATTCATGGATTTCCAGGCCCTTTCCCCTGCGACGCAGGCCCGGCTCGGCAAGCTGGGCATTTCCCGCGCCTTTGACCTGGTGCTGCACCTGCCGCTGCGCTACGAGGACGAAACGCATCTGTACCCGATTGCCGATGCGCCGCTTGGCGAACCGGTACTGGTCGAGGCCACCGTCACCAGCGTCGAGAAACAATTCAAGCCACGCAAGCAGCTGATCGCGCGGGTGAAGGATGCGTCAGGCACGCTGAATGTACGACTGATCCACTTCTATCCCAGCCAGGCGCAGCAGCTCACACCGGGCAATACCGTGCGCCTGTATGGCGAGATCAGAAGGGGCTATTTCGGCGACGAAATGGTGCACCCGAAAATCCGCGTCGGCGGCGAAGAAAAATCGCTGAACGACGCGCTGACCCCGGTCTACCCGACCACCAGCGGGCTCAACCAGAACACGCTGACCAAGCTGATCCACATGGCGCTGCGCCACACGCCACAGCCGGAAACCCTGCCGCCGGCGCTGCTCGACGAACTGGGTCTGCCGGGCTTCGCGCAAAGTGTCGCGCTGCTGCACGCGCCGCCGCCCGACATTGCCCGCGTGCTGCTCACCGAGCGCATCCACCCGGCCTGGCGACGCATCAAGTTCGACGAACTGCTCGCCCAGCAACTCAGCCTCAGAATGGCGCACGCGGTGCGCCGCGAGCGCAATGCGCCGGTACTGGCGCCAGCCGGCACCCTGGCGGCGCAACTGCTTGCCGCCCTGCCCTTTCCACTGACTGGCGCGCAAACACGTGTGGTTGCAGAGATCAACGCCGATCTGGCGCAGGCACACCCGATGCAGCGGCTGCTGCAGGGCGATGTCGGCGCGGGCAAGACCATTGTCGCCGCGCTGGCCGCCTGCCAGGCCATCGAGGCGGGCTATCAGGTGGCGCTGCTGGCGCCCACCGAAATCCTCGCCGAACAGCACTTCCGCAAGCTGGAACACTGGCTGACGCCGCTCGGCGTCAAGGTGGTGTGGCTGGCAGGCTCGCTGAAAGCCAAGGCCAAACGCGAGGCGCTGGCAGCCGCAGCGGACGGCTCGGCGCAACTGGTGTGTGGCACGCACGCGATTTTCCAGAGCAAGGTCGAATTTGCCAAATTGGGGCTGGCTCTGGTGGACGAGCAGCACCGCTTCGGCGTCGCCCAGCGCCTCGCGCTGCGTGACAAGGCCGGCGACATGAGCCCGCACCAGCTGATGATGAGCGCGACGCCGATTCCGCGCACGCTGGCGATGAGCTATTACGCCGATCTGGACGTGAGCATCATCAACGAGCTGCCGCCGGGGCGCACGCCGATTGTCACCAAACTCATCAGCGACGCCCGCCGCGACGAGGTCATCGAACGCATCGCCGCCAAGGTGGCGGAAGGCCGGCAAGTCTACTGGGTGTGCCCGCTGATCGAGGAATCCGAAGCGCTGCAATTGCAAACCGCGGTAGACACGCACGAACAGCTCGCGGAAGAGCTGGAAGGCATCGCGGTGGGCCTCTTGCACGGGCGCATGAAGCCCGACGAAAAGGCCGCGATCATGGCCGAATTCATCGCCAACCGCATCCAGGTGCTGGTGGCCACCACCGTCATCGAAGTCGGTGTCGATGTGCCGAACGCCAGCCTGATGGTCATCGAGCACGCCGAGCGCATGGGGCTGTCGCAGCTGCACCAGCTGCGCGGTCGCGTCGGCCGTGGCGCGCACGCCAGCCTGTGCGTGCTGCTCTACACCGGGCCGCTGGGCGACACGGCCAAGGCGCGACTCAAGGTGATTTATGAGAATACCGACGGCTTCGAGATTGCCCGCCAGGATCTGCAGATCCGCGGGCCGGGCGAGCTGGCCGGAGTAAAGCAGTCGGGCGTACCGATGCTGCGTTTTGCCGATCTGGAAGCCGATGCCGATCTATTGGATGCCGCGCGCGAGGTCGCCGAAACCCTGCTCGCCACGCGGCCGGACATCGTGCAGGCACACCTCGACCGCTGGCTGCCGGGACGCGAAGCATTGCTACGGGTTTAGCCACTATCAACAGGTATATCCATGCAAGCAATGCGCATAAAAGGCCCCAGCGTCATACACGCCACTGTATAAATTCAAAACCCAACGCAGAGGCGCAAAGGCGCAGAGAAAACCGATGTGCCTGTGCCTTTTCTCTGCGTCTTTGCGCCTCTGCGTTGATAGCTTTTAACTTGTGCCACTGGAGAATGCGATGTCCGACCTCCCCCGCCATGAACTGACCATGACCGTGCTGATGACGCCGGATCTCGCCAATTTCTCCGGCAATGTGCACGGCGGCCAGCTGCTCAAGCTGCTCGACGAAGTGGCCTACGCCTGCGCCAGCCGCTACGCCGGCACCTATGTCGTGACGCTGTCGGTCGATCAGGTGATGTTCAGGCAGCCCATTCATGTCGGCGAGCTGGTGACCTTTCTCGCCAGCGTCAACCACACCGGGCGCACCTCGATGGAAATCGGCATCAAGGTGATCGCAGAGAACATCCGCGCGCGTTCGGTGCGCGATACCAACAGCTGCTATTTCACCATGGTGGCCATGGGCGAGGACGGCAAGCCGGTGCAGGTGCCGCCGCTCGTCCCGCAAAGCGCAGTCGAACAGGCCCGCTGGCAGGCCGCCGAACGCCGCCGCAAACTGCGCCTGGAAGCCGGCGACTGAATGCCTGCCACAGCGCGCACTGCCGCGCATCAGGCCTCGGGCTGGTCGGGCAGGAAGATCTCGTAGCGCAGACCCGCCCCCGGCGCGCTGATGACCTCGATATCGCCCTGCAGCTTCTGCACCAGGTTGAACACCAGGTTCAGACCGAGGCCGGTGCTGCCCTGGGCGCGGCGGGTGGTGAAGAAAGGCTCGAAGAGCTGCTCGCGCACCGTGGCATCGATGCCGCAGCCATTGTCGGCAAACACCAGCAGCACGCCCCCGGCCTGGCGACTGGCCGTGATGCTGACCCGCTTGTCGTCCTGCGCGGCAAAGGCATGCAGCTGGGCATTGGCCAGCAGATTGGCAAGAATCTGCGTCAGGTGCCCCGGTGGCAGGCGCACACGCAGCTCGGGGTCAATCGTCACCTCAACCCGGATATTGTCCGCATCCAGCAGGGAACAGTAAGCCTGCGTCACCACCGCGACCTGTGCCGCCAGCGGAAACTCGCGCACTTCTTCCTGTTCCTGTGCGACGGCCAGATTGCGGAAGTGGTTGATCACTTCGCCCGCGCGCAGCAGATTGGCCACCGTCATCTCGGCGGCTTCGCTCAGCGTGGCGGCAATCTGCCTGAGCTCGCTGCGCGACACCCTGTCGCCGGCCAAGCACTCGCCCAGATGGCGCGCCTCGTGCTGCAGGCTGCTGACTGCGGTAAGCGCCACGCCCAGCGGCGTGTTCACCGCATGCGCCACACCGGCCACGAGCCCACCCAGCGCCACCAGCTTTTCCCGCTCCAGCAAGCGCCGGTGCGCGGCCTTCAGGCTGGCGGTACGCTCGGCGATGATGGACTCCAGCTCGGCCTCGCGCCGCTGATGCTCCAGCTCGGCAGCGGCACGCGCCGAAAAGATCGACAGCAGCGACAGGGCAAAGACACGCTTGCCTTCATCCATCGGCCGGGTATCCAGCGCCACCAGCACGCCCAGCGTGCGCCCCTCGGTGCCGATCATCGGCATGCCGATGTAGCTCTCGGCCTGCATGGCCACCAGCAGGGTATCGAGCGGATAGTCCTGCTGGATGCGGCAGGAGTGAAAGCACATGCTCTGGTCAGCCACATTGCGGCAGGGCGTGTGCGCCAGCGGGTAGCGGATATTGGGCGCATAGTCGTCGCCGGCCCAGACGGCCAGCGTCTGGATGGCTTCTTCGCCGTTCTCGTCACGCACCAGCGCGCCGGCAATCACATAAGCCACCTCCATCGCCTGCGCCAGCTCGCGCACCAGCACGCGGTAAAAGGCATCGCCGCTGCTGCGCGAGGTGGCCAGCGTAATGGTGCGCAAGGAGGCTTCGGCCAGGATTTGCTGTTCGGCCAGCGAAAAGGTCGGTGCGGTCATGGGGGCATCCCGGAGCGGATTGGCTCTTACTATAGCCAACGCCTTCGCGGTCTTGCCCCGGCGCGGCAGCTGATGGCACCGACGCGCGGCCGGTGCGCCAGATGATCAACACCATATACCCATCACCCGGTATCGCCGTAGCCCATACCGTTAAATGGCTACAGACACATACCCACCATCACACCCAGCGGCGCGAGCGAAACAGCAAGGTCAGCAAGCCGGCAATCAGCGCCATCGCCAGCAGCGTGGCCCAGAAGCCGAAATGCCATTTCAGTCCCGGCATGCGCTCGAAATTCATGCCGTACACGCCGGTGATCAGCGTCAGCGGCATGAAGACAATGGTGATGACGGTCAGCCGGCGCATCTGCAGGTTGAGCCGGTGGCCCTGCAGCGAATGATAGGTATCCTGCTGGCCCAGCAGCGCTTCGCGCAGCGCCTCCACCGTTTCGATCAGCTGGATCGAATGGTCGTAGACATCACGCAGGTAAAGCTGGGTTTCGTCGTGGAAATAATCCTGCTCGTCGCGCTGCAGCGTGTTGAGCAGCTCGCGCAGCGGCCACAGACCACGGCGCATGCCCTGCAGGCTGCGGCGCATTTGCTGCAGCTGCAGCAACTGCTCGGGCTGCGGGCCGTGTTCCAGCATCGCGTCTTCCAGCTCGTCGGAACGGTCGCCCAGCTGTTCAAGCACGGTAAAGTCACGATCAACCAGCTTGTCGAGAATCGAATACACCAGATAGTCGGCGCCAAAACGGCGGATGTTCGGCTCCCCCTGGCGCAGGCCCTCGCGCAGCGCGGCAAAGGTGCCGGTGGGCTTTTCCTGGAAGGTCAGCACGAAACCACGACCGAGCACGATGCTGACCTGCTCGCCCTCCAGCCCGCCCTCGGCATCCAGCCCGTGCAGGCGCACGGTGATGAACAGGTATTTGCCATAGGCTTCGACCTTGGGGCGCTGCTGCGTGTTGAGGATGTCTTCCAGCGTCAGCGGGTGCAGACCGAAACGCTCGCCGACCAGCTGCAGCAGTGTCTGGTCCTGCAGCCCATGCAGATTGAGCCAGAGCACCGGATAGGTCGGCCGGTAGTCGCGCCCCTGCTGCAGGTCGGTAAAGCGGGTTTCCAGAAAATCGCCGGGGTCCGGGCCGTATTCGATCAGCGTCGCCAGCGTCGGCAGCGGCTCCTGCGCGCCGACATAGCGCAAGGTGCCCGGCGCACTGCCGGCCTTGTCGGCGCGCAGGTGTTTCTTTACCGGCTTAGCGCCGGAACCCTTAGGGTGATGCCGGTGGCTTGCCATGCCGCGATTTCCTCCTGCAGCGCCTGCTCGATCAGCGGCGCATTGGCCAGCCAGCTGGCCGGCAGATCGAATTCATAACACTGCCCGGCCGTGACGGCGCCACCCTGCCAGCCCTCGGGCCAGACACAGTCGGAACGCGCGCGCGTCAACAGCACGGCCAGGCGCAGCGCCAGCAGCGCGGCGATGTCGGCAGGGCTGCTCGCGGCAAGCGCGGGCAAGGGGCCGCATTGCGCACCGGTCATCCACGACAGCCAGGCCTGCTCGCGCTCGGCAAAGCCCAGCATGTCCGACCAGGCGAGGATGTAGGCCGTGTGCCGGGCATAATCCTGATGCGCGATCGTGCGGCCGATTTCATGCAGGGCGCCAGCCATGCCAAGCCGGTGCTGCAGCTCGGCCTCCCCGGGGCAGAAGTGCGCAAACAGCTCCTGCGCCAGCATGCGCACCCGCTCGGACTGGCCGACATCGGCGTGATAGCGCCGCACAAAGGCCGCCACCGTGCGGTCGCGCACGTCCTGGCTGGCCGAGCGCGCCATCAGGTCATACAAAATGCCATCGCGCAGCGCACCATAGGTCACGCTCATGCGCTGGATGCCGAACATTTCAAAAGCGGCATTCAGAATGGCGAAGCCGCCCGGCAGCACGGGGCGGCGGTCGGCGCGCAGGCCGTTGAGTTCAACGCGGTCGATGTGCCCGGCCGTCAGCAGCTCGGCGCGCAGCCGGGCCAGCCCGTCACGCGTGATGCCGAAGGACGAGAATTCGTTCAGTTCGAGGATGTCGGCCAGCGAACGCGCGGTGCCGGACGTGCCGATGGCGCGGTGCCACTGGCCGGCACGAAACTCCGGCACCAGCGGCAGCAGGGTGCCGCGCGCCGCCAGCTCGGCAGCGGCCATGCGCTCGGCATTGATGAGGCCGTCGGGAAAATAGCGCAGGCTCCACGCCACGCAGCCCAGCTGCACGCTTTCGGTCACATGCGCGCGAAAGCCGCTGCCGATGATGAGCTCGGTGGAGCCGCCGCCGATGTCGAGCACCATGCGCCGCTCGCGCGTGGCCGGCAGGCTGTGCGCCGCGCCAAGATAAATCAGCCGCGCTTCTTCGCGGCCGCTGATGATGTCGATGGGATAACCGAGGGCGGCTTCCGCCGCCGGCAGAAAGGCCTGGCGGTTGCCGGCCACGCGAAAGGTGTTGGTGGCAACGGCGCGCACGCAATCGGGCTGATAGCGCGCCAGAATGGCGCCAAAGCGGGCCATGGCGGCATTGAGCTCGGCCTGTGACTCCGGATTCAGATGGCCGGAACGGTCGATGCCGGCAGCCAGGCGGACGGTTTCCTTGCTGGACTCCAGCGGAAAAACCTCGCCATCGACAACGCGGGCGACTTGCAGGCGAAAGCTGTTGGAGCCCAGATCGACGGCGGCAATCACAGGACAATCAGGCATGAGCAAGTTCCGGGGCTGGGCAGCAGCGCTGCCGATCAAGGCGGCATGATAGCGGCTTGGCTGCGGCGGCGGCAATGTGGCGCAGTGCAACACATGGCCGTAAGTAAAATGATCTTGGTTAAAAAAAAGCCGAATTTCCACTGACAGCCCGGCCGATTCTGGCAAAATCATCAGGGAATTCCCGCATGGCGGCAAAGAAGCCCGCCGGCCCTGCAGGAAACGGGACAACCCCAGCTGGCGCACGCCGGCTTTTTTTGACTGCAGCGGCCCGGCATTAGCGGCTGGACGGCTTGCGGATTATGCCTGCACTGCGGTGCGTGAACGACTTGAGCGAAAGGTAGAGGATATGGAAGCAATGCCTCCCGAGCAGCAGGGTTTGTATGACCCGGCAAATGAACGCGATGCCTGTGGCGTCGGCTTTGTGGCCCATCTGAAGGGCCAGAAAAGCCACTCGATCATTGAACAGGGTCTGCTGATTCTGAAGAACATCGACCATCGCGGCGCGGTCGGCGCCGACCCCTTGATGGGCGATGGCGCGGGCATCCTGCTGCAGATCCCGGATGCGTTGTATCGTGAAGACATGGCCAGCCGGGGCATCGCCCTGCCGCCGGTCGGCGAATACGGCGTGGGCATGATCTTCCTGCCCAGGGAAGCTGCCGCGCGTGCCGCCGCCGAAGAAGAAATCGAGCGCGCCGTGCGCGCCGAGGGCCAGATTGTACTGGGCTGGCGCGATGTGCCGGTGAATGCCGACATGCCGATGTCGCCGGTGGTGAAAGCCAAGGAACCGGTGATCCGCCAGATTTTCGTCGCCCGCGGCTCCAACGTGCTGGTCACCGATGCCTTCGAGCGCAAGCTGTACATCATCCGCAAGCGCGCCAGCCACGCCATCCGGGCGCTCAAGCTCACGCACGGCCGCGAATTCTACGTGCCGTCGTTCTCGGCGCGCACCGTCAACTACAAGGGCATGCTGCTGGCAACGCAGGTCGGCGAATACTACTGCGATCTGCTGGACAGCCGCTGCGTGTCGGCGCTGGCGCTGGTGCACCAGCGTTTCTCGACCAACACCTTCCCGACCTGGGATCTGGCCCACCCCTTCCGCATGATCGCGCACAACGGCGAAATCAACACGCTGCGCGGCAATGTGAACTGGATTCGTGCCCGTGAGCGCGCGATTTCCTCGCCGGTGCTCGGCCGCGATCTCGACAAGGTCTGGCCGCTGATCTACCCGGGCCAATCCGATTCGGCGTCCTTCGATAACGCACTCGAACTGCTGGTGATGGGCGGCTATTCCCTCGCCCAGGCCGTGATGATGATGATTCCGGAAGCGTGGGAAAAGCACACGCTGATGGACGAAAAGCGCCGCGCCTTCTACGAATACCACGCCGCAATGATGGAACCGTGGGACGGCCCGGCCGCGGTGGCCTTCACCGATGGCCGCCAGATCGGCGCCACGCTCGACCGCAACGGCCTGCGTCCGGCACGCTATCTGGTCACCGACGATGATCTGGTGGTGATGGCTTCCGAATCCGGCGTACTGCCGATTGCCGAAAGCCGCATCGTCAAGAAATGGCGTCTGCAGCCGGGCAAGATGTTCCTGATCGACATGGAAGAAGGTCGCATCATCGACGACAAGGAACTCAAGGACAGCCTCGCCAAGGCCAAGCCCTACCAGGAATGGATCGACAAGATCCGCATCAAGCTCGACGAAGTCGAAGGCGCTGCCGCGCTGACCGGCGAGCCGTCCGACGTATCGCTGCTGGATCGCCAGCAGGCCTTCGGCTTCACGCAGGAAGACATCAAGTTCATCCTCGAACCCATTGCCAAGAATGGCGAAGAGCCGACCGGCTCGATGGGCAACGATGCCGCACTGCCAGTGCTCTCCGCCAAGAACAAGCCGCTGTACAACTACTTCAAGCAGCTCTTCGCGCAGGTGACCAACCCGCCGATCGACCCGATCCGCGAAGAGCTGGTCATGTCACTGGTGTCCTTCATTGGCCCCAAGCCGAACCTGCTGAACACCGCCGACATCAACCCGCCGATCCGCCTCGAAGTCGAACAGCCGGTGCTGGGCTTCAAGGAAATGGAGAAGATCCGCAACATCGGCCGATATACAGAGGGCAAGTTCGACGCGCATGAGCTCGACATCACCTATCCGGCCGAGTGGGGCGCACAGGGCGTCGAGGCACGGCTGGCCTCGCTGGTGGCCGAAGCCGAAGATGCGGTGAAATCGGGCTCCAACATCCTGATCGTGTCCGACCGCAAACTCGATGCCGCGCACGTAGCCATCCCGGCGCTGCTGGCAACCTCGGCCATCCACCTGCACCTGGTGAAGAAGGGCCTGCGTACTTCGACCGGTCTGGTCGTCGAAACCGGCTCGGCGCGTGAAGTCCATCACTTTGCGCTGCTGGGTGGTTACGGCGCCGAAGCGGTTCACCCCTACCTCACGCTGGAAACCCTGGCCGAGATGGCCGGTGACGCGGAAACTGCCAGCAAATACCAGAAGAACTTCATCAAGGCCGTCGGCAAGGGCCTGTGCAAGGTGATGTCCAAGATGGGCATCTCGACTTACATGTCGTACACCGGTGCGCAGATCTTCGAAGCCATCGGTCTTTCCAAGGCCTTCATCAAGAAATACTTCACCGGCACCCCGTCACAAATTGAAGGGATCGGCCTCTTTGAAGTGGCCGAAGAAGCGCTGCGCCTGCACAGCGCCGCCTTCTCGGCGGACCCGGTTCTGGCCGATGCGCTGGACGCCGGCGGCGAATACGCCTTCCGCATCCGCGGTGAAGACCACCTGTGGACACCGGACGCGATTGCCAAGCTGCAGCACTCCACGCGCAGCAACCAGTATTCCACCTACAAGGAATACGCGGCACTGATCAACGACCAGTCCAAGCGTCACCTCACGCTGCGCGGCCTGTTCGAAATCCTGCCGGCCGGCAACGCTGTGCCGCTGGAAGAAGTCGAATCCGCCAAGGAAATCGTCAAGCGCTTCGCCACTGGCGCGATGTCGCTGGGCTCGATTTCGACTGAAGCACACACCACGCTCGCGATTGCGATGAACCGCATCGGCGGCAAGTCCAACACCGGTGAAGGTGGCGAGGATGCGACCCGCTTCAAGCCGCTGGTGGCTGGCCAGACCTTGTCGGAAGTGATCGGGCCGTCGCGCATCGTGCGCGACTACACCTTCAAGGAAGGCGACAGCCTGCGCTCCAGCATCAAGCAGGTGGCGTCCGGCCGCTTTGGCGTGACCACCGAATATCTGGTGAATGCCGACCAGATCCAGATCAAGATGGCGCAGGGCGCCAAGCCGGGCGAAGGCGGCCAGCTGCCGGGCCACAAGGTGTCCGAGTACATCGGCTATCTGCGTCACTCGGTACCTGGCGTGGGACTGATTTCCCCGCCGCCGCACCACGACATCTACTCGATCGAAGATCTGGCCCAGCTGATCCACGACCTGAAGAACGTGAACAGCAAGGCCAGCATCTCGGTGAAGCTGGTTTCCGAGGTCGGTGTCGGCACGGTAGCTGCCGGCGTTTCCAAGGCCAAGGCCGATCACCTGGTGATTGCCGGTCATGACGGCGGTACCGGTGCATCGCCGCAATCGTCGATCAAGCATTGCGGCACACCGTGGGAACTCGGTCTGGCTGAAACCCAGCAGACACTGGTACTGAACCAGCTGCGCGGGCGGATTCGTGTTCAAGTAGACGGTCAGATGAAGACTGGTCGCGACGTGGTGATCGGCGCGCTGCTGGGTGCCGACGAATTCGGCTTCGCGACTGCACCGCTGGTCGTTGAAGGCTGCATCATGATGCGCAAGTGTCATCTGAACACCTGTCCGGTCGGCGTGGCCACCCAGGATCCGGAACTGCGCCGCCGCTTTACCGGCCAGCCGGAGCACGTGGTGAATTACTTCTTCTTCATTGCCGAAGAAGTGCGCGAAATCATGGCGCAGATGGGTATCCGCAAGTTCGACGACCTGATCGGCCGCGCCGATCTGCTGGACAAGCGCGCCGGCATCGAGCACTGGAAGGCCAAGGGTCTGGACTTCAGCAAGATCTTCCACTTGCCGGCCATGCCGGACAGCGTGGCGCGTCTGCACGCCGAAGAACAGGATCACGGCCTTGCCAAGGCACTCGACCAGAAGCTGGTCGAACTGGCCCAGCCGGCGCTGGAATCCGGCAAGAAGGTCGAGATCAGGCTGCCGGTCATCAACGTCAACCGCACCGTCGGCACCATGCTGTCGGGCGAAGTGGCCAAGCGTTACGGTCATGCCGGCCTGCCGGACGACACCATCCACATCCAGCTCACCGGCACGGCCGGCCAGAGCTTTGGCGCCTTCCTCGCCAAGGGGGTGACGCTGGAGCTGATCGGCGAAGGCAACGATTACGTCGGCAAGGGCATTTCCGGTGGCCGCATCATCGTGCGCCCGCATGCGGATTTCCGCGGTGACACCACGCAGAACATCATCGTGGGCAACACCGTGATGTACGGCGCGATTGCCGGTGAAGCCTACCTGGCCGGCGTGGGTGGCGAACGCTTCTGCGTGCGCAACTCCGGTGGCCAGGCCGTCGTCGAAGGCGTGGGCGACCACGGCTGCGAATACATGACCGGCGGCACCGTCGTCGTGCTGGGCCAGACCGGCCGCAACTTCGCGGCAGGCATGTCGGGGGGTATCGCCTACGTGCTGGACGAAGATGACAGCTTTGCCGATCGCTGCAATATGGCGCAGGTGGCCCTGGAGCGGGTATTGCCTGCTGCGGAACAGGCCGGCGAAGAACTGCATCGCAAGCAGAAGGACGAAGATCAGCTCAAGGACATGATCACCAAGCACTATGAGCTCACCGGCAGCGCCCGCGCGCGCGCCATTCTGGCCGACTGGGCCGCTTACCGCGCCAAGTTTGTCAAAGTCTTCCCGAACGAATATCGCCGCGCGCTGAAGGAAATGGCCGCAGCGGCAGCCAACCAGGCCAAGGAGATTGCATAAATGGGCAAGCCTACCGGTTTCATGGAATTTGCTCGCGTCAAGGAAGGGTATGCGCCGGTTGCCGAGCGCATCCAGCACTACCGCGAATTCGTCCCGGCGCTGAGCGCTGACGAAGCGAAAACGCAAGGGGCGCGCTGCATGGATTGCGGCATCCCCTTCTGCAACAACGGCTGCCCGGTGAACAACATCATTCCGGACTGGAATGACCTCGTTTACAAGGGCCGTGCAAAGGAAGCCATTTCGGTGCTGCACAGCACCAACAACTTCCCCGAGTTCACCGGCCGCATCTGCCCGGCACCGTGCGAAGCAGCCTGTACGCTCGGCATCAACAGCGACCCGGTCGGCATCAAGTCGATCGAGCGCTTCATTGCCGACACCGCCTGGGAAAACGGCTGGATTGCCCCGCAACCGGCACAGGTGAAAACCGGCAAGAAGGTGGCGATTGTCGGCTCCGGCCCGGCCGGCCTGGCTGCGGCGCAGCAGCTGGCGCGCGTCGGTCACGACGTGACGGTCTTTGAGAAGAACGACAAGGCCGGCGGCCTGCTGCGCTACGGCATTCCGGACTTCAAGCTCGGCCAGGACGTGATCGACCGCCGGCTGGCGCAACTCACTGCCGAGGGTATCGTCTTCAAGACCAACACCATCGTTGGCTCTGGCGACATACCCAAGGGCATCGTCAATGATGCCAAGACGGTTGTAACGCCGGAACAGCTCAACGCCGAATTCGACGCCGTGATTCTGGCCGGTGGCGCGGAAGTGCCGCGCGACCTGCCGGTACCGGGCCGCGAACTGAAAGGCATCCACTTCGCGCTGGAACTGCTGATCCCGCAGAACAAGCAGGTAGGCGGCGGCCCCGCCAACCCGATCAACGCCGCCGGCAAACATGTGCTGGTGATCGGCGGTGGCGACACCGGTTCCGATTGCGTGGGCACCAGCAACCGCCACGGCGCGGCCAGCGTTACCCAGCTGGAACTGATGCCGATGCCGCCGGAAGAGGAAAACAAGCAGCTGACCTGGCCGTACTGGCCGGTGAAACTGCGCACATCCAGCAGCCACGAAGAAGGCGTGTCGCGCGACTTCGCCATCCAGACCCAGGAATTCGTGGGCGAAAATGGCCAGGTCAAGGCCGCCAAACTGGTGAAACTGGACTGGTCGTCGGGCAAGCCGGTGGTGGTGCCGGGCAGCGAATTCGAGATCCCCTGCGATCTGGTCTTCCTCGCCATGGGCTTCACCAATCCGGTCGCCAGCGTGCTGGACGCCTTCGGCGTGGCAAAGGATGGCCGCGGCAATGCCCGCGCCACCACCGATGGCGAAGGCTGCTACGCCACCAATGTCGCCAAGGTGTTTGCCGCCGGTGACGTGCGCCGTGGCCAGTCGCTCGTCGTGTGGGCGATCCGCGAGGGCCGCCAGGCCGCCCGCGAGGTCGATGCCTTCCTGATGGGCAGCTCCACCCTGCCGCGCTAACAGGTATACGCCCACAGCCATTTACCTAAAAGGGCTGCGCGGCAATACCCAACAAAAAACCAGCCCCGCGGCTGGTTTTTTGTTGTCCGGAAAAAGACCATTCCCCCTGACTGGCAAGACGTCCCAGCAAAACCCAAATGAAGCACAGAGGCACAGCGATCACAGCGCACAGCCGGAGGAAATCTTGTGCATTTCTCGGGCTGATCTTCCTCCGTGGCCTCTGTGTTTCTGTGGTGCAAAAAGCTTGTTGCTGCAAGGCGAGAAGGCTTTGTAATCTGCTTACTCTTTCTCGGTCGGGTTGATGTAGGCAAAGGGCAGGCCCAGAAACAGCGCGCCGCCGACGATATTGCCCAGCGTGCTCCACAGCAGATTGTGGCCGGCCTCGCCGTAAGCAATCGCGCCATTGCCCAGCAGCGAAATCGCGAAGGTGCCCATATTGGCAATCGAGTGCTCGAAGCCCAGATACAGGAAAATGAACACGACCGGGATGATGACCATGATCTTGGCCACGTCCTCCTTGCAGCGCAGCGCCAGACGCACGGCCAGGCAGACCACCCAGTTGGCGAGAATGCCCTTGAAGAAAATCACCTGCGCCGACTGATGCACCTTGTGCGCGGCGCCGGCATGCAGGGCATGCTCGGGCGGCAGCGCGGCAATGGCGCCGGCGCCCAGCAGCAGGCCGGCGACAAGCAGCGCGCCCGCCAGATTGCCGGCATAGCAGACCGCCCAGAGAAACAGTGTCTCCTTCCAGCCGGTCTTGCCCTCGCTGGTGGAGACCGTCATGTACATCGTATTGCTGGTAAACAGCTCGGCATTGGTAAAGACGATGATGGTGAGCCCGACACCGAAAAAGGCCGACGCCAGCACCTTGCCGTACGGCCCGTCGTGCAGGTTGTGCATGAGCGCCCAGTAGGTGAAGACGGTGATGGTCAGATACATGCCGGCCAGCAGCGAGCGCAGCGTGTAGCGCAGCGGGTCGGTTTGCAGCAGCGTGAGCTTGGTCAGCCCGCTGTCGGCGGCTTTTTCTACATAGGATCGGTCGAACATGGCTACTCCCGGGGAATGTACCGATTGTAGCAGCGCCCCCGCCCGGAGCCCTGCGCCACGCTCGGCTCCAGGACAAGCAGCAATACCGCGAAGCAGGCGTCGGGTTGCCGGAGCTGCCGGGCAGGCCTGGGCGCTGCGTCTTGCCGATTGGGCTGAACCTTCGGCACGACACACAGCCAAAGCCTGACTTGCAAGGAGGACAACACGCATGGATTCGCTGACCCAGCTCGTCCTGGGCGCCGGCATCACCGCCGCCCTGGCGCCCGCCAGCCAGCGCCGTCGCGCCCTGCTGCTGGGCGCGGCATTGGGCACCCTGCCCGACCTGGACGTCATCCCGCTGGCCCTGCTGGATGTCGATGCCATCAGCCGCGTCACCCTGCATCGCGGCGCGTCGCATTCGCTCTTCGTTCTGACACTGCTGGCCCCGCTGCTGTGGTGGCTGGCGCGCCAGCGCTGGCCGGACATGGCAAACCGGCGCTGGCTGCTGGCCATCTGGCTGACCCTGATCACGCATCCGCTGCTCGATGCGCTGACGATCTATGGCACGCAGCTGTGGTGGCCCCTGATGCCCGCGCCGGCGATGTGGGGCAGCGTCTTCGTGATCGACCCGCTGTACACCCTGCCGCTGCTGCTGGCCTGCCTGCTTGCCTGGTGGCGGCCGGCGGCGCGGCTGAGCCAGTCGGTGCTGGTCGCGGCACTGGGCCTGAGCAGCGCCTACCTGGGCTGGTCGCTGTACGCCCAGCAGCGGGTCGATGCCGTGGCCGAGCGCGCACTGGCACGGCTGGGGCTCGCCGACGCGCCGCGCTTTGTGACGCCCGCACCACTCAATACCGTGCTGTGGCGCGTGGTGGTGATCGATGGCGACCGCTATCTGCAGGGCCTGTATTCGCTGGCTGCCGATGGCGAGCACATGCAGTTCAGCGCCCATCCGCGCGGTCGCGACTGGCTGGCGATGCTGGCCGAGCATCCCGAGGTGCAGCGCTACCGCTGGTTTGCCAGCGACTTCGTCAGGATCCGGCAGGAAGGCGAGCGACTGATTCTCAGCGACCTGCGCATGGGTCATGAGCCCGATTATGTATTCAGCTATCAGGTTGCCACGCTGGGCGGCCACATGCCGCGTCCGCAGCGCAGCGAACGGGTCGACACCACCCGCGGACCGCGCGTCGTGCCGGGCGAGCTGTGGCGGCGCATGTGGCAGGGCGCCCCCGAGCTGCGCGACATGGAGTCGGCACATACACCCCGCCCCATGAGTCCATAGCCCTTCACCACAATTGGCTTCACGCGGATACCCCAAGACAATCCTTCAATCTGGATCATCCATTGGGACACGGGATGATGGTTAGGCGTTGCGCGAGTGAATGCACGCGCTTGCGCCAAGCCCATAGTGGACGACGGGCGCGAAATAAGTGCGTGAAGGCGCCGCGAAACGGCGATCCGCGCGCAAAACGGAGGCGAATCACGGCATTGCGCAGCGGATCACCAAGCTCCGCCTGGTCGGGCAGGCGCGGCTGAATGCGGCGGGCGGTGGGTGATGAGTGCCGGCCGGCGTCACGCCGCCTCCCGGTCCCAGTAGGGTTCCGCGCCGAAATACTCCTGCAGGTAGGCAATAAAGGCGCGCACCTTCAGCGGCAACTGGCGATTGGGCAGGTGCACCGCGTAAATGAAGAACTCGGTCGGCACAACGCCGGGCAAAACCTCGACCAGCCGGCCGGCCTGCAAATCCCGCCCGACGATGAAGGTCGGCAGCAGCGCCAGCCCCAGTCCGCCCAGTACGGCCTGCGACAGGGCCTCGTCGTCGTTGATGCGCAGACTGCCCGAGACCGGCACGGCCACCTGCCCTTGCGGGCTTTGCAGATGCCACAGCCCCTGCGTGCTCAGAAAGGTGTAATCGAGGCAATTGTGCCGCGCCAGATCGGCCGGCGCCTGCGGCACCCCGGCGCGCGCGAGATAGGCGGGGCTCGCGCAGATTTTGCGGCGGATTGGCGCCAGCCTGCGCGCCACCAGGTTCTGGCCGGGCGCGGCCGTGATGCGCAGGGCGATGTCATAGCCTTCCTCGGCCAGATCGACAAAACGGTCGCTCAGCGTCAGGTCCACCGTCAGATCCGGGTACTGCATCATGAAGCCTGGCAGGGCCGAGGCCACGTGCATGGTGCTGAAAGCCACGGGGGCGCTGATTTTCAGCCTGCCGCGCGGCTCCTGCTGCAGGCGCGAAACGGTCATGTCTGCCAGCGCCACCTCATCGAGTATCCGTTCACAATGCTCGAAATAGGCTTCGCCCACCTCGCTCAGGCTCAGGCTGCGCGTGCTGCGGTGCAGCAGCCGCACCCCCAGCGCGCTTTCCAGCCGCGCAATCGCCTTACTCACGCGCGACTTGGACACATCCAGCCGGCGCGCCGCCCCGGAAAAGCTCTTTTCCTTCACCACCGCGGCAAAGTACAGCATGTCGTTGATATCGTGCATTGGCGTGACCCGGCCTTGTTGTTTCCAAAATGGAAACAGTCTTGTTCATCTGCATCGGCTTATCAAGCCCCGCATCCACCTCTATGATCAGGCCCTGCGGAAATGACTGATTGACAGAAACAGCAAACAGCAAACAGCAAAAGACAACCGGACACCCCCTTTCTCGCGAGCAAGGCAGGAGCGGCTGCACAAGCAGGCTCCGGCCCGCGCCACACCCGTGCTTGCACCCCTCACTGTTTCCCAAAGGAATCAATCGCCGTGACTGGCGAGGGGCTTTTGCGCGCCGGAAAACTGGCCTTGCCCCATCACCCATCCGAAGCCACGGAAGCACCATGCGTTACCAGACATTCGAAGCATTCATCCAGCACGTTGCCCTTCGCAACCCGGGCCAGCCCGAACTGCTGCAGGCCATCACCGAGGTCATCGAAAGCCTATGGCCCTTTATCGGGCAGAACCCGAAATATGCCGCGCACGGCCTGCTGGACCGGCTGGTGGAGCCCGAGCGCGTTCTGATGTTCCGCGTGGCCTGGGTGGACGACCAGGGCGAGGTGCAGGTCAATCGCGGCTATCGCATCCAGCACTCGTCAGCCATCGGCCCCTACAAGGGAGGCATCCGCTTTCACCCCTCGGTGAACCTTTCCATCCTCAAGTTCCTGGCTTTCGAACAGACCTTCAAGAATGCGCTGACCACCCTGCCCATGGGCGGCGGCAAGGGCGGCGCGGACTTCGACCCCAAGGGCCGCAGCCCTGGTGAAGTAATGCGCTTCTGCCAGGCTTTCGTGAGCGAACTTTATCGGCATATCGGCGCCGACACCGATGTGCCCGCCGGCGACATCGGCGTGGGCGCGCGCGAAGTCGGCTTCATGGCCGGCATGATGAAAAAGCTGAGCAACCGCGCCGACTGCGTGTTCACCGGCAAGGGCCTGAGCTTTGGCGGCTCGCTGATCCGCCCGGAAGCTACCGGCTACGGCACCGTGTATTTCGCCGAGGAAATGCTCAAGCAGCAGGGACGTAGCTTCGAAGGCATGCGCGTCAGCGTCTCCGGCGCCGGCAATGTGGCCCAGTACGCCATCGAAAAGGCCCTGGCGCTGGGCGCCCGGGTAGTAACCGTTTCCGACTCGACCGGCACCGTCGTTGACGAGGACGGCTTCACCACGGAAAAGCTCGCGGAACTGATGGATGTGAAGAACCGCCTCTATGGCCGCGTCAGCGACTATGCCGCGCGCATTGGCGCACCATTCCACGCCGGCATGCGCCCCTGGGCCGTCCCGGTCGACATCGCGCTACCCTGCGCCACCCAGAACGAGCTGGAAGAAGCCGATGCCAGGACACTGGTAAAGAATGGTGTACTCTGTGTCGCCGAGGGCGCGAACATGCCGTCCACCGCCGAGGCGGTGAAAGTCTTTGAAGGCAATGGCGTGCTGTACGCACCGGGCAAGGCCAGCAACGCTGGCGGCGTGGCCACTTCGGGCCTGGAAATGAGCCAGAACGCCATGCGCCTGTCCTGGCCGCGCGAGGAAGTTGATGCCCGGCTGCACGAAATCATGCGCAAGATCCATGAGACCTGCCTGCTGCATGGCCGCAAGCCGGACGGCCGGATCAGCTATGTCGACGGCGCCAATATTGCCGGCTTCGTGAAGGTGGCCGACGCCATGCTCGCACAGGGCGTCATCTAAGGGAAAGCACCCACCCCAAGCCGGCGAAAGACCCACATCAGCAAGGCTTGCGGGTTTTTCCTGATTGCCCCGCCGCCGGGACTTCCGGTTGCGGGGTAGCACCCATTGCAGCTAGAATCAAGCCCTTTCGCTTGATTTTCCGCAAGGGTGTCTCAGAAATGGATAGACAGAGCTGGTTGCAGGGCACACTGTACCGCCCCCAGTTTGAGCAGGACAGTTGCGGCTTCGGTCTCATCGCGCAGATGGATGACAAGCCGAGTCACTGGCTGGTTTCCACCGCGATTTCATCGCTGGCTTGCCTGACGCACCGCGGGGCGGTAGCCGCCGACGGCAAGTCGGGCGACGGCTGTGGCCTGCTGTTTCGCAAGCCGGACGGCTTCCTGCGTGCCGTGGCTGCAGAAAACGGCTACACGCTGGGCGCCCTCTATGCCGCCGGGCTGGTATTCCACAGCGACGACGCGTCGCTGGCCAATCTGCGCACCGCCATCGAGTCGCAAGGCCTGGTTTGCGCCGGCATCCGCGATGTACCGGTGAATATCGAAGCATGCGGTGAATCCGCACTGCGCATCTTGCCGAAGATCAAGCAGGTGTTCGTCAACGCCGCTGACGGCATGGACGACGTGGCCTTCTCCCGCAAACTCTACCAGGCCCGCCGCCTAGCCGAGAAAGCCAACCAGTCCGATGCGGCTTTCTACATCCCGACGCTGAACCCGCACGTGCTGTCCTACAAGGGCCTGGTGACACCGGACAACCTGCCGGTGTTCTATCTCGACCTGAAGGACGAGCGCTTCGAATCGTCACTGGCCGTCTATCACCAGCGCTTCTCGACCAATACCTGGCCGCAGTGGAAGCTGGCACAACCGTTCCGCTTCCTCGCGCACAACGGCGAAATCAACACCGTCCATGGCAACCGCAACTGGGCCAAGGCGCGTGAAGCCATCCTGGCGACCGACAATCTCGACATGGACGCCATCCGTCCCATCGTGCAGACCGATGGTTCGGATTCGATGTCGATGGACAATATGCTCGAAGGCCTGATCATGGGTGGCGTGGACGTCTTCCGCGCCTTCCGCATGCTGGTACCGCCGGCATGGCAGAACGTTGACACCAATGACCGCGACCTGCGCGCCTTCTACGAATACAACTCGCTGCACATGGAGCCGTGGGACGGCCCGGCCGGCATCGTCTGGGCCGCTGGCGACTACGCCGGCTGTGCGCTCGACCGCAACGGCCTGCGCCCGGCGCGCTATGTGATTACCAAGGATCGCCACATCACCATCGCTTCTGAGATCGGCGTATGGGGCTACAAGCCGGAAGACGTGGTCAAGAAAGGCCGCGTGAAGCCGGGCCAGATTGTCGCGGTGAACCTGAAGACCGGTGAGTTCCTCGACACCGAAACCATCGACAATCAGCTCAAGAACGCGCAACCGTACCGCGAATGGCTGAAGTCCGAGGCCAAGCACCTGGAAAACGCCGAGGACAAGGCGCCGCTGGAAGCGTGGAGCAAGGGCGAGCTGCTGACCTATCAGAAGCAGTTCCAGCTGACCTTCGAAGAACGCGACCAGATCCTGCGCGTGCTGGCCGAAGCCGGCCAGGAAGCCATCGGCTCCATGGGTGACGACACCCCGATGGCCGTGCTCTCGCAGAAGGTACGCTCGCCCTTCGACTACCTGCGCCAGCAGTTCGCCCAGGTGACCAACCCGCCGATCGACCCGATCCGCGAAGCGATCGTGATGTCGCTGAACACCTGTTTCGGCCCGGAGCGCAACCTGTTCGAAGACGCGCCGCTGCACGCCAAGCGCATCGAAGTGTCTTCGCCGGTACTCTCCACCGACAAGTTCGCGACGCTGACCTCGCAAACCGACCAGGACTTCAAGTCGCAATCGTTCGACATCAGCTTCGACGCTGCCGCCACCACGCTGAAAGCAGCCGTGGAAAAGCTCGCGGCCGACGTGCTGGGCGCCGTGCGTGACGACCAGGTCGTGATCGTCGTGCTGTCCGACCGCAACATCGCCAAGGGCCGTCTGCCGATTCCGGCGCTGTTTGCCGTAGGCAGCGTTCACCACGCGCTGGTGAACGCGGGCCTGCGCTGCCGCACCAACATCATCGTGGAAACCGCCACCGCGCGCGATCCGCACCACTTCGCCTGCCTGATCGGCTATGGCGCGACCGCCGTGCTGCCGTACCTGGCCTACCACACGATTGCCGAGCTGATCGAGCTGGGCCAGATCAGCCTACCGCTGGAAAAGGCCGCCAACAACTTCCGCAAGGGCATCAACAAGGGTCTGATGAAGATCCTGTCGAAGATGGGCATCTCGACCATCGCCTCCTACCGCGGCGCCCAGCTGTTCGAAGGCGTGGGCCTGGGTCAGGAAGTCGTCGATCTGGCGCTGTGCGGCACCGTATCCCGCATTGGCGGTGCGAACTTCGCTGACTTCGAGGAAGACCAGGCCAAGCTCAACAAGCTGGCCTTCAACCCGATGCGCCCGATTGCGCAGGGTGGCCTGCTGAAGTACGTGTTCGGCGAGGAATACCACGCCTACAACCCGGACGTCGTGATGCAGCTGCAAAAGGCTGTGCAGGGTGGCGACTACCAGGAATACCAGAAGTACGCGGAGCTGGTGAACACCCGTCCGGTCGCCATGCTGCGCGACCTGATGCAGCTGAAGATCGATCCGGCCAAGTCGATTTCCGTTGACGAAGTCGAGCCGCTGGAAAGCATCATCAAGCGCTTCGACTCCGCCGGCATGTCGCTGGGCGCGCTGTCTCCGGAAGCGCACGAAGCGCTGGCCGAAGGCATGAACCGCCTGGGTGGTCGCTCCAACTCCGGCGAAGGCGGCGAAGATGCCGCGCGCTACGGCACCATCAAGATGTCCAAGATCAAGCAGATCGCCTCGGGCCGCTTTGGTGTCACCCCGCACTACCTGGTCAACGCCGAAGTGCTGCAGATCAAGGTAGCGCAGGGCGCCAAGCCCGGTGAAGGTGGCCAGTTACCGGGCGACAAGGTCTCCCCGCTGATCGCCAAGCTGCGCTGTTCCAAGCCGGGCATCTCGCTGATCTCCCCGCCGCCGCACCACGACATCTACTCGATCGAAGATCTGGCCCAGCTGATTTTCGACCTGAAGCAGGTCAATCCGCAGGCGCTGGTTTCGGTCAAGCTGGTGGCCGAGCCGGGCGTGGGCACGATTGCTGCCGGCGTGGCCAAGGCCTATGCCGACCTGATCACCATCTCCGGCTACGACGGTGGCACCGGCGCATCGCCCTTGGCCTCCGTGAAATACGCCGGCTCGCCGTTCGAGCTGGGCCTGACCGAAGCACAGCAGGTGCTGCGCGCCAATGGTCTGCGCGGCCGCGTGCGCGTGCAGGCCGATGGTGGCCTGAAGACTGGTCTGGACGTCATCAAGGCGGCCATCATGGGCGCCGAGAGCTTCGGCTTCGGCACCGGCCCGATGGTGGCGCTGGGCTGCAAGTTCCTGCGCATCTGTCACCTGAACAACTGCGCGACCGGTGTCGCCACCCAGGAAATCAAGCTGCGCAGCAAGTACTTCATCGGCCTGCCGGACATGGTGGTGAACTACTTTACCTTCATTGCTCGCGAAACCCGCGAGTGGATGGCGAAACTCGGCGTGCGCTCCTTCGAAGAACTGATCGGCCGCACCGATCTGCTCGAACTGCTCGACGGCCAGACCGGCAAGCAGGAAAAGCTGGAACTCGACGTACTGCTGAGCCAGGGCGACATTCCGGATTCGCAGCCGCGCTTCTGTGTGGAAAGCTCCAACCCCTCGTTTGACAAGGGCGAGCTGGCCGAAGAAATGGTGCGCGACGCCATTGCCGGCATCAAGAGCAAGACCCCGCAAAAACTGGAATACAAGATCCGCAACATCCACCGCTCGATCGGCGCGCGCCTGTCCGGCGAAATTGCCAAGGCACACGGCGCCGACGGCCTGCCGGATGATTGTCTGACCATCAAGTTCACCGGCTCCGCCGGCCAGTCCTTCGGCGTGTGGAACGCCAAGGGCCTGACGCTGAAGGTCGAAGGCGATGCCAACGATTACGTCGGCAAGGGCATGTCGGGTGGCAAGGTCATCGTATACCCGCCGAGGGATAGCGGCTTCAAGAGCAGCGATGCTGTGATTGCGGGTAATACCTGCCTGTACGGTGCAACCGGCGGCGAGCTGTTTGCTGCCGGCATGGCCGGTGAGCGCTTCGCCGTGCGCAACTCGGGCGCTACGGCGGTTGTTGAAGGCGTGGGCGACCACGGCTGCGAATACATGACCGGCGGTGCGGTGATCGTGCTGGGCGAAACCGGCTACAACTTCGGCGCGGGCATGACCGGCGGTTTTGCACTGGTCTACGACCGCAGCGAGAAGTTTGCCTACCGCTACAACAACGAACTCATCGATATCAACCTGATCAATGGCGAGGCCTACGGCGCCGTTCGCGCCTATCTGCGCGAGAAGCTGGAAGCCCACCTGAAGTACACCGGTTCGAGCCGTGCGGCCGAACTGCTGGCCGACTTCGACGAAGCGGTCGACTACTTCTGGCTGGTCAAGCCCAAGGCGGCCAAGCTCGACGATCTGCTGAAAGATTGATGGCGTGAGGTGTGAGGTGTGAAGTGTGAGGGGAAAACCGCACACCACCTCATGCAACAAAAGGATGAGTAAAGGAGCGAAGGGCTGGATTGAGGCACGCCTCACACCGCCCCCCTCACTCCTCACAGAGGTTAAACCAATGTCTGACGTATTCCAGTTTCTGAATCTGGCGCGCAACCCCGGTGAAAAAGTCCCGGTGGAAAAGCGCAAGTTCATCTTCAAGGAAATCTACGAGTCGCTGCCTTCCGAGGAGGCCAAGGATCAGGCTGGCCGTTGCCTGTCCTGTGGCAATCCCTACTGCTCGTGGGAATGTCCGGTGCACAACTACATCCCGCAATGGCTGCAGCTGGTCAACGAGGGCAAGCTGTTCGAAGCGGCCGAGCTTTCGCACAAGACCAATTCGCTGCCGGAAATCTGCGGCCGCGTCTGCCCGCAGGATCGCCTGTGCGAAGGTGCGTGCACGCTGAACCAGGGCGGTTTTGGCGCGGTAACCATCGGCTCGGTGGAAAAGTACATTACCGACGAAGCGTGGAAGGCCGGCTGGCGTCCCGACCTCTCCGGTCGCGAATGGACCGACAAGAAGGTTGCCGTCATCGGCGCCGGCCCGGCCGGTCTGGGCTGTGCCGACATTCTGGTGCGCAATGGTGTGAAGCCGGTGGTGTTTGACCGCTACGAAGAAATCGGCGGCCTGCTGACCTTCGGCATCCCGGAATTCAAGCTGGAAAAGGAAGTCGTCCAGCGCCGTCGCCAGATGATGGAAGAAATGGGCGTCGAGTTCCGCCTGAATACCGACATCGGCAGCGACATCAGCATCGACGAGCTGCTGCGCGACTACGACGCCGTGTTCATGGGCATGGGCGCGTACAAGTACATGAAGGGCGGTTTTGACGGTGAAAACCTGCCGGGCGTGCTGGAAGCCCTGCCCTTCCTGATCAACAATGTACGCAACTCGATGGGCACGCTGGGCGACGAAGCCTTTGTCTCGATGAAAGACAAGCGCGTGGTGGTGCTGGGCGGTGGCGACACTGCGATGGACTGCAACCGCACGTCGATCCGTCAGGGTGCCGCTTCGGTCATCTGCGCCTACCGTCGTGACGAAGAAAACATGCCGGGCTCCAAGCGTGAAGTGGCCAACGCCAAGGAAGAAGGCGTCGAGTTCCAGTGGAACAGCCAGCCGGTCGGCATCGAGCAGAATGCCGATGGCTCGCTGAAACTGAAGCTGGTCACCACCGCACTGGGCGCGCCCGACGAGAAGGGCCGTCGTCGTCCGGAAGTGGTGCCGGGCTCCGAGCGCGGCATCGACTGCGATCATGTGATCGTGGCCTTCGGCTTCCAGGCCGAGCGCCTGTCCTGGTTCGACGCCGCCAACGTGGCGACCGACGACTGGAACCGCACCGTGGCGCCGTTCGCGCAGCAGTTCAAGCACCAGACCAGCAACCCGAAGATCTTTGCGGGTGGCGACCAGGTGCGTGGCGCCGATCTCGTGGTGCGTGCCGTCTACGAAGGCCGCCAGGCTGCCGAAGGCATTCTGGAGTTTCTCGGCGTGTGGTAATCCCCCAGCCAGCCAGCACGACACAAAGGAAAACCCTGCCCCGGCAGGGTTTTTTCTTGGGTATCTACCCACAGCCAAAGACAGGAAAGGGCTACAACCACATACCCAGGCAAGCCACTCAAGACCTGGCGAACTTTGGCTGCGTCGCCGCCATAATTGCGGCCCTGCCCCTTGTTTGGCGTCTGGCACAGGCGCATCATCTGGCAAACACGACACTGACCCGCGCTGACACCCTAAGCAATGCACTACACGCCCGCTGCCACGGCCCACCTGGCCGACCCGCAAGCCGAAGACCTGCTGGCCTCCGCCGATGCTGCACTGCTGCGCGGCGAGCGTATCCAGCCGGCACTGCAGCAGTTGCGCGCGCTGGAAAGGGGTCGGGAAGACATTCCCCTGCTGGCGCGGATTGCCCTGCTGGAAGGCCGGGCCGCCGCACAACAGGGCAAAACACGCCGCGCCCTGCAGCGCTGGCTGGATGCGCAGGCACTGGCGCAGGAATGCGGCGAGGCCGGCCTGATTGCCGAAAGCTGGCTGTACATCGGCAACAGCCACCGCGAACAGGGCGATGCCAGCACGGCGCTGCGGCTGCATGAGCATGCGCTGAGCCTGCTGGCCAGCGGCGGTCACGCCCGCATGCAGGCCATGTGCCTGCTCGCGCTGGCGGCAGACCTCGTCATGCTGGAAGCACCGCAGGCCGCACGGCTGGCCATCCATCGCGCCGAGCATTTCCTGCCGGCCCTGCCGGCAAGCTGCCTGACGGCCTGGCATGAACAACTGGCGGCCCTGCATCTGGCGCTGGGCAGCCTGGCCGCCGCCGTCAGCGAGCTGCGCGCGGCCTTGCCGGGGCAGGAGCGGCCGGCGCGGCTCGCCACCCTCGTCCGCCTGGGTGATCTGGCGCTGCGCCAGCAGCAGTACCCCGAAGCGCTGGCACTGCTGCGCGAGGCGGCCGAACTGGCCGGGCAGGGCGACAGCCCCCTGCATCAGGAACTGAACAGCCTGCTGCTCGATGCACTGGAACACAATCACTGCCATGCCGAAGCGCTGGCGCTGCTGCAGGGCATGCTGGCAAGCCAGCCGCCGCGCAGCGGCCTGCGGCGCACGGGTCGGCTGGCGGCGCTGGAGCTGAAACTGCAGCTGCTGACTTCGGAACTGGAGCTGAACCAGTTGCGCGTCGAGGCCGAGGCCGAGCGCCAGAAACTGCAGCTGCTGGAAACCAGCGCCTATCGTGATGCGCTGACCCAGCTGCCCAACCGCAATTATCTGAACGAGCGCCTGCCCGAGATGCTGGAAATGGCGGCGACCGGCCTGCCGCTGAGCCTGCTGCTGATCGACATCGATGGCTTCAAGGCCATCAACGAACGCTTTGACCGCGAGCTGGGCGACCGCGTGCTCGTCCAGCTGGCCGGCTTTCTGGAAGCCAGCTACAGCGACACCACCCTGCTGGCGCGCGCTGGTGGTGAAGAATTCGCGCTGGTGCTGCCCGGCGTCAGCAGCGACATTGCGTTGCGCCTGGCCGAACAGATCCGCCAGCGCATTGCCGGTGGCGACTGGCAGACGCTGCAAGCCGGGCTATCCGTCACCGTCAGCATCGGGCACGCAGCCTACCAGGCCGGCGACACGATGGACATCCTGCTGCTGCGCGCCGATCTGGCGCTGTTTCTCGCCAAACGCGAAGGCGGCAACCGCGTGGCCGACGGCGAGGCCGATCCAGCATGATGGACCCGGTCACCCTCCTGCAGGCCGAACTGGCGCCGCTGGCCCGCGAGGCCGCACACGGTTCGCCGAAGTCGCCGCGCGTCATCGACAAACTGCTGCAGCGTGCGCTGCTGCTTGATTACGGCCCGCTGATCGCGCTGGCGCAGGTCACGCTCGGGCATGCCTGGCAGCATGTCGGCCAGTTTCGCCTGGCCCAGCAGGCATTTCGCCTTGGTGCCGAACGCTATCATCAGCACGGTGACGAGCACGCCCGCATCGAGGCCCTGGTCGAACTTGGCCGTTCGCATTACGCCGCCGGCTCCGCCACGCGCGCGCTGGACATCTGGTCGCGCACGCTCGAATATGCGCGCGCCGCGCACGACATGCGCAATTGCGCGCGCATCTGCCTGGGAGTGGGCCAGCTGTATGTGGCGCTCGCCGACCATCCCCGCTCGCTGCGCTATCACGAACTGGCCCTGCGCCTGGCGCGCCCGCTGGGCGACGAGCATCTGAGCTGCGAGGCGCTGCTCAACGTCGCCGGCGACGCCTACCGCTGCGGCGCCTACGAGCGCGCGCTGACGGTGCTGGCCGAGGCCGAAACGCTGTTGTCCGGCCCGGTGCAAAACCGCGTCTGGGCGGCCGAAGTAGTGAATTACCGCGGCCTGATCCACCACGCCCAGGGCGAATACACCACCGCGTTGGCCGAGCTGGATGTAGCCTTCACGCTGCATGACGACAACGACAATCTGTGGGGACGCGCGCATGCCCTGCTGGCACTGGGCCGTACCCAGCTGGCCCTGCATGACCGGGACGGTGCGCGTCATCATCTGGAAGCGGCGCTCGAACTCGGTCAGCAAAGCCAGATCGCCTCGCTGGTCGCCGCCGCCGCGGGCGAGCTGGCCGGACTGGCGCAAGCCGGGGGCGATGCCCGGGCTGCGCTGCGCTATCTGCGCCTGCAGTGGCAAGAACACGCACAAAGCCGGCAGCAGGCAAGGCCAGCGAGACGGCAGCCAGCCCATTCGCAACGCCTGCTGCAGCTGGAGGCCAGCAGCCGCCAGCTCGCCGTGCAGCGCATGCTGCTGGGCTGAGCGCGGCCACTGGCCAGGCCGCCCGCTCGCCCCGGTAACACCCGGGCCTGATCAGAACCTCTGCTCTGCAAACCCAAAAAACCTACCTGATTAAGTCATTTCTTCAGGAAGCAAGGTTTTCAGCGCCTGCGGCGCAGCGTTTTCATGCCGGGTGTGCCCGGCGGCACGTCAGGGGGCTTGTCTTGCCAAGCCCCCCGACACCCCCAAGGCGCGCCCGGCCAGCCGCCCCGCTGCGCGGGGTACCTTGCGATGCTCGTTTTTCCGGGGGCGCGGGACAACTCGGGCTGCGCCCTCAAACACGTCCCGCACCTGATCCCGGAAAACCTGCGCTTCTCAGCGGCTTACAGGGCAGATCCTACTAAGCAGCGACTTTATTTCTCAGACTTCCTAGGGGATAGACAACAACCAGGAAACTGATTGAAGCACAGAGGGCACTGCGGCAGCAAAACCCGAGAAATGCCGCTGATGTGCGCACGCTTTTCGCGGTATTCACCGTGTCTCTGTGCTTGATCTGGGATTTGCCGGGAAGCCTTGCCAATCAGCAGCCCGGTCAGCCTTGCCGACGCTCAGCCCGCAGCGGGCTCCGTGCCCAGCACGAATTCGCGGCCCAGCGCATCGGCCAGCATCTGCAGGTGGTGCTGGCGCGCCTCCTGCTCGATGCGCCCCTGCAAAAGGCTGGCACGCTCGCGCAGGAGCTGGAATTGCACCTCCTGACCACAGACCCAGGCGTAGACGCTGGCCTGCGCGGTCAGCCGGGCTTCGACCTGGCGCAGGCCGTCACTGCGGGCGATCAGCAGGCCGCGATTGACGGTTTCCAGCGCGGCGGCTGCATCGCCGCGGCGGAACTGCACCTCGGCGAGCCCGCCCAGTATATTGGCCTCGCCCCAGTGATACGGCGTATCGACCAGCGTCTCCAGCGCGTTTTCCAGCAAGCCCTGCGCCGCATCCAGTTCGCTGGCGTGCAGCTCCAGCTCGGCCAGCCGCCACAGCGTTTCGGCCGCGTGGTGCGGAAAGCCACCGCGCTGGCAGATGCCCAGCGCTTCGTCGAGCGCCACGCGCGCCTCGTCCAGACGATCCAGTTTCAGCAGATTGGCGCCCAGATTGATCTTGATGACCGAGCTCAGATAATCGTCCTGCTGCCCAAGCAGCAGCAGATCGGCGCGGCGGTGCAGCGCCACCGCGCGATCATTGCGGCCAAAGGCATCGCAGATCTGCCCCAGGCCCACCAGCGCCAGCGCGCGGCTGCGCCACAACTCGGGCAGGCCGTCGCTCAGGCGCAGGCTGGGCTCCCAGGCGTTGAGCGCTTCCGGATACAGGCCGCGCGTGTAATAGCAGCGGCCGATCTGCTCCAGCAATTCGGCCTCGGCGGCGCGCAGCCCCAGCTTGCGCGCCAGCACCAGCGCCTCCTTGATGATGCTGATCGCGGTGCCGGTTTCACCCAGCTGGTCTTCGATATAGGAAAGCTTGAGCGCGGCCTGGATGAAGGCCGGCTCGTCCACCTGCCGCGCCTCTTCCAGCAGCTGCAGGCAGCGGCGCTGGGCATCGGCCGGCTTCGTGAACAGTTCGGCGTCGATGCTGGCGAGTTGGGCGGCAAAGCGTGGCGTGGGCGTCATCATCGTGTCATGTCGCGGACATGGTTCAGCATGACATATCCCCCGCCACAGCGCACCCCTGAGGATAGCCCTTATTCCGCGCGGGCAGCCGGGCGCTACACTGTCCGCATGGACTCGACCAGCTTTCTCTCCGCCTTCATCCTGCTGCTGATGGTCACCGACCCGTTTGGCGGCATTCCGCTGTTCGTCTCGCTGATGAAGCAGGTGCCGCGCGAGCGGCGCACGGCGATGATTGCCCGCGAGGTCAGCGTGGCCTTTCTGGTGCTGTTCGCCTTCATGTTGTTCGGCGGCAAATTCCTGGCGCTGATGCACCTCTCGCAAACCTCGCTGGGCATCGCCGGCGGCGTCATCCTCTTCCTGATCGCGCTGCGCATGGTGTTTCCGCGCCCCGAAGGCGTGTTTGGCCACGCCGGCCATGGCGAGCCCTGGATCGTGCCGCTGGCGATTCCGCTGCTCGCCGGCCCCTCGGCGCTGGCAACCGTACTGCTGCTGGTGGCGCGCGACCCGGATCGCCTGTGGCACTGGGTGGGCGCGTTGCTGCTGACCATGCTGGTCTGCGCGCTGACGCTGGCCTTCTGCGAAAAGATCAGTCGCGTGCTCGGCGAGCAGGTCACCGCCGCCTTTGAGCGGCTGATGGGGCTGATCCTCACCGCCATCGCCGTGCAGATGCTGCTCGACGGCATCCGCGCCTGGCTGCTGACGCTGCCAAGCTGATTACCCACAACCCTATATCCATATAGTCATTCAACAAAAATGGCTGCAGACATATACCTACCAGAAAAACCAAAAACCCAACGCAGAGGCACAGAGGCGCAGAGAAAAACAATGGAAGATTTTGTCTTCCTTTGCGTCTCTGCGCCTCTGCGTTGCAAGGTTTTCTGCGTTCTTGTTTGAGTGAACGGTATCCCACGCCTTTGACGCGCGGCAAGCCGCTGGCCGCCAGTCGGGCTACAATCGCTGCGCAATGAGGCCGCGCCGCTGCCTCGCCCGGGTTTGCAGGAGAATGAGCATGAACCAGAACGAACTGAAAGAAGCCGTAGGCCGCGCCGCCATCCAGTATGTGCCCGATGACTGCATCGTCGGCGTGGGCACCGGCTCGACCGCCAACTACTTCATCGACGCGCTTGGCGAAATCAAGGGGCGCATCCAGGGCGCGGTGTCGTCATCCGAGGCCAGCATCGCGCGGCTGAAAAAGCACGGCATTCCCGTCTTCGACCTCAACGCCGTCGACCGCATCCCCGTCTATGTCGATGGCGCCGACGAGATCAACCGCCAGCTGCAGATGATCAAGGGCGGCGGTGCTGCGCTGACGCGCGAGAAGATCGTTGCGGCGGTGGCCGAGCAGTTCGTCTGCATCGCCGACGAATCCAAGCTCGTCGATGTATTGGGCAAATTCCCGCTGCCGGTCGAGGTGATTCCGATGGCGCGCTCGCATGTCGCACGCGAGCTGGTCAAGCTCGGCGGCCATCCGGCCTACCGCGAGGGTGTGGTGACCGACAACGGCAACGTCATCCTCGACGTGCATGGCCTGCAGATTACGGAAGCCAACAAGCTGGAAAGCGCGATCAATGAAATCGTCGGCGTCGTCACCAACGGCATCTTCGCGCACCGCCGCGCCGACATCCTGCTGCTGGGCACCGCCAGCGGCGTGAAAACCTTCAAGTAAGGCAGCCTGCGCTGCTACACTGCGCTGAACGGGGGCCGCCAAAGGCCCCCGTTGTCACGCCGGGCCTTCGTGACTTGCAACACAAATGCAATACTTCCCTGCTATTGTGGCGCCCTTACCCTGCCGGAGATACGCGCATGTCCGAACACATTTCTAAAGTATTTGACGCCGAACTGGAAGCCATCCGTTCGCAGGTGCTCGGCATGGCCGGCCTGGTTGAACAACAGGTCCGCCAGGCCATGGAAGCCCTGGCCACGGGCGATTCCGCCATCATCAGCCAGGTGATCGAGCAGGAAGACCAGGTCAACGCCATGCACACCAAGCTGGACGACATGTGCGTACACATGATCGCCCGCCGCCAGCCCGCCGCCAGCGACCTGCGCCTGGTGATGGCCGTGATCAAGTCGGTGGAAGACCTGGAACGCGTGGGCGACAAGGCCGCGCGGATCTGCCAGCGCGCCCGCACAATTTTCGAAGGCGGCAAGCTGCAGGTGCCGCGCCTGCATGACCTCAACCACATCGCCAATCATGCGCTGGGCATGCTGGCGCAGGCGCTCGATGCCTTCGCCCGCATGGATGCGCTGACCGCCAGCGAGGTCAAGCGCCTGGACACCCAGCTCGATACCGAATACCGCGCGCTGAACCGCCAGCTGATCACCTTCATGATGGAAGACCCGCGCACCATCACGCTGATGCTCGACATCCTGTGGATCGCCAAGGCCATCGAGCGCATCGGCGACCTGTCGGTCAGCGTGGCCGAGCAGGTCATCTATCTGGTGAAGGGCCGCGATGTGCGCCACATGAGCCAGGAACAGGTCGACGCCGTCGCCCAGGGTGAGCGCGGCTAAGTCGTGTGAGGTGTGAGGTGTGAGGTGTGAGGTGTGAGGTGTGAGGTGTGAGGTGTGAGGTGCAGCATACCCACCACCCGATACACATCAAACCAGTATCTTTCCTTGGCCTCAAGCAGATACCCAGCAAAAAGCCGTCGCTTGCGACGGCTTTTTGCATGCGGACCCACTCCTCACTCCCCGCCCCTCACCCCATCCCCAGCGCCAGCCCCAGCGGCACGAAGATCAGCGACAGCAGCGTTCCCGCCACGACAATGGCGGCAACCAGCTCCGGGTCCTGCCGGTATTGCTCGGCGAACAGGTAGTTGATCACCGCCGGCGGCAAGGCGCCGTAGAGCAGCAGGATGCCGGCCTGGGCCGGAGCGAAATCCCAGAGCGCAACGCACACCCAGGCCAGCGCCAGCCCTGAAGCCGGGCAGAGAACGCCGGCGAGCAGGCCGTCGCGCCAGCGGCTGACGCGAAACTGCGCCATGCGCACGCCCAGCGCGAACAGCATCAGGGGTATGGCCATGGAGCCCACCATCTCCATGGGCTTGAATAGCCATATCGGCATGGGTATCGAGAGGCCTTGCACGGCTAGCCCAGCAAGCAGCGCCCAGACCATGGGCGTATTGATGACACTGAGCAGCGCCGCTTCGCGCTTGAACAACCGCACGCCCAGCGTGAAGTGCAAAAGACTGAGATAAACGAAAACCACGACCGCCGACGAGAAATGCTGCGGACCAAAGGCAAACAGCCACAGCGGCAGGCCCATATTGCCGGTGTTGGTGAACATCTGCGGCACGACAAAGGCCGGGACGTTCAGCCGCAGCCGCCTTGCCAGCAGCCACGCCGCCAGCCCGCTGCCCAGCGTCACCAGCGTCACCGCCGCCAGCAGCGGCAGGTCGGCGCCCCAGTGCACCTCGCGCTGCGCCATCGCGGTAAACACCAGCAAGGGCGAGAGCAGCTCGACATTGAGCCGGTTCAGCGCGGTGAGATCGATGGGCCGACTGCGCGCATACAGCCAGCCGAGCACGGCGATCAGCAGCACTGGCGCGATGATGGTGAAGATCTGGTAGGGCATGGGGCCATCCGGACAGGGCAAGCCGCCAACTTAACACGGGCAGGCGCGCGACCGCGTGACAGCGCGTAGTTCCGCTGCGCAAATCCCTGCGCGATTTGCGCAGCGGCATCGTCACCTGCGCAGGATCAGCCGCCGGCCGGCTTCCCGGCCCCTTCCGCACCTTCTGCCTCGCCCTCGCCGCTCTCTTCTTCCTCCGGCTCCTCGTCGGCGATCAGGCTCAGCGAATCGAGCCGGCTCGCCGCGGCGCCCGCGCTTTCCTCGACCTTGCCGCGCTTGCTTTCCAGCTTGATCTTCAGGCGCAGCTCGTTGAGCGAATCGGCGTTGCGCAGCGCGTCTTCCATGCCGATCTTGCCGGCCTCGTAGAGCTCGAACAGCGCCTGGTCAAACGTCTGCATGCCCAGCTCTTTCGACTTGGCCATGATGCCCTTGATCGCACCGATGTCGCCCTTGAAGATCAGGTCGGCAATCAGCGGCGAATTGAGCATGATCTCGATCGCCGCGCAGCGGCCCTTGCCGTCCACCGTCGGAATCAGGCGCTGCGAAACGATGCCGCGCATGTTCAGGCTCAGGTCCATATAGAGCTGCGGATGGCGCTCCTCGGGGAAGAAGTTGACGATGCGCTCGAGCGCCTGGTTGGAACTGTTGGCGTGCAGCGTGCCCATGCACAGGTGGCCCGTTTCGGCAAAGGCCAGCGCGTATTCCATGGTTTCCTTGTCGCGGATTTCGCCGATCAGGATCACGTCGGGCGCCTGGCGCAGCGTGTTCTTCAGCGCGGCGAACCAGTTGTGCGTGTCGCGGCCGACCTCGCGGTGGGTGACCAGGCAGTTCTTGCTCTTGTGCACGTATTCAACCGGGTCTTCGATGGTGATGATGTGGCCGTAGGAATTGCGGTTGCGGTAATCGACCATGGCCGCCAGCGTGGTCGACTTGCCCGAACCGGTGCCACCGACCAGCAGCACGAGGCCGCGCTTGGCGCTGACCACGTCTTTCAGGATCACCGGCAGGCCCATTTCGTCGAAGTCGGGAATCTTGGTGGTGATGGTGCGCAAGACCATGCCGACCTTTTCCTGCTGCACGAAGACATTGACGCGGAAACGGCCGATGCCGGGCGGGCTGATGGCGAAGTTGCACTCCAGCTCTTTCTCGAATTTGGCGCGCTCGTCCTCGCTCATCAGCGCATACGCCATCGCGCGCGTCTGCTCGCCGTTGAGCTTGTTCTGGCCCACCGGGGTGAGCTTGCCGTGGATCTTCATCGCCGGCGGAAAATCATCGGAAATGAACAGATCGGACGCATGGTGCTGCAGCATCATCTGCAGCAGCTGGGTCATGAATTTCTGGGCTTGTTCGGGCAGCATGCGGTCTTTCCTGCGAAGCGGGTGCGAGAGGATGCCTTTATGGGTAGCAGGCGGCAAGGGAAAGGCAAGCGCATCAGGCCTGGCAGCCCGAACACCTGGCTTGTCGTCTTGTCCGTTTCGCGTTTTGCACCATCCCGCACCGGCATTGCTTGCCGGCCCTGTCAGCGCGTGGCAGGCTAGTGCATCTTGCCAACGAACTCCCCTCCATGCCCTCCCCCTTCCGTTTTCCCGGCCCCTGGCAAACCCTGTTGCTGCTGCTGTTCCTGTTGGGGACGCCGGTTGCGGCCTTTTTGATCAATGCGCAATTCGACGAGCCGCTGCACCCTGTCACACAGAAGTGGCTGGACTGGCAGCTCCCTCCAGTTCCGGCCAACGAGAACGGATATGTCGATCTGGTCGCACTGAAAGCCACTGCGCCAGATCGCCTGCGACTGGCCGCGGCAGCACTGGCGCGGCAGGCCGAGATCGCCAGCCTGGCTGGCGGGGATCACGCCAAGCTCTATGTCGAAGCGTTCAAACCATTGCAGATCCAGAACCAGCAGATCAGGTTACCGGAAGGGCTCTGCGGCAAGGATGCCACGCAATGCCTGCCCGCCCTGCGCGAACACGCCGCCCTGCTGCAAAGCCTGCGCGCAGCACACCTCGAGCCGCTGCAACGCTATCAACAGATGCTGTCGCGCCCTGCCTATGCGGAATTGCTGCCACCGGACCTGACTGTGCCGATTCCGGGATATGCTTATCCGATGCAGCTCAGCAAGCTCAACGCCAGCCAGATCGCCGATCTGGCAGCAGCGGGGCAGTTCGACGCCGCGCTGGCCTTATGGAATAAGGAGCAGCAATTCTGGCTGCGGGCGGCCCATGGCTCACGCACACTGATCAACCTGATGGTAGCGGCTGCGGGGCTCCGACGCGGCACACTGTTGCTTGCCGATCTACTCGACGCCTACCCGCAACTGGCAACGACTGAGCTGAGTGCTACCCGCAGGGTGCTCGAAGAGAGCCTGCAGCTGCAACCGCTCTTGCTGCGAGAGGCAATGTACGTATTCCAGGGGTGGGCGTACATCATTCGCCATCCAGAAGTGAACGTCCCGGCAGGCAAAGAGCTGGAGTCCGGTGACAAGGCGCTGCTGAGCATGATCAAGCCCAATGCATCGCTCAACCTCGAGCAGCGGCTGCAGCAGAAAACCCTGCAACGACTGGGGATTCAGATTCCGCCCGCGCTAGCCAACAACAAGGCGGAAGCAGAATCCACCTGCGACAGTGAGCGCCCCTGGCTGAGCTTCAACAATCCGGGCGGAAAGCTGCTGGCCTGCATAGCCGAGCCGGATTTCAGCAGCGACCGTGACCGGCTGGCCGCCGTCGAAAAGGACAGCCAGACCCTGCTGAACCGGCTGAAGGCAAAATAAATCCGTGTCGTTAAACAACAAAGCCTCCTTGCGGAGGCTTTGTCGTTCAGATCGCCACCATGCTCGCGACAGTCAATCACCCAACTGCGCCAGCAGCTCGGCCTGCTGCTCGTTGATCAGCGCCTGCGTCAGCTCGTCCAGATCGCCGTCCATGATGAAGTCGAGCTTGTAGAGCGTCAGGTTGATGCGGTGATCGGTCATCCGGCCCTGCGGGAAGTTGTAGGTGCGGATGCGCTCGGAACGGTCACCCGAGCCGATCAGGCTCTTGCGCTCGGCGGCTTCCTTGGCCTGGATTTCGCGCAGCTGCGCATCCTTGATGCGCGCGGCGAGCACGGCCAGCGCACGTGCCTTGTTCTTGTGCTGGCTGCGGTCGTCCTGGCACTCGACCACGATGCCGGTCGGCAAATGAACGACGCGTACCGCCGAATCGGTCTTGTTGATGTGCTGGCCGCCCGCGCCACTGGCACGGAAGGTGTCGATGCGCAGCTCGGAAGGGTTGATGTCCACCTCGCCCACTTCATCGGCCTCCGGCATCACGGCAACGGTGCATGCGGACGTGTGGATGCGGCCCTGCGTTTCCGTCACCGGCACGCGCTGCACGCGGTGGCCGCCCGATTCGAACTTCAAGCGCGAATAGGCGCCGAAGCCGGCGATGCGCGCGATGATTTCCTTGTAGCCACCCAGATCGGATTCATTGGCCGACATGATCTCGACCTGCCAGCGGTTGCGCTCGGCGTAGCGCGAATACATGCGGAACAGGTCGGCGGCGAACAGCGCCGATTCGTCACCACCGGTGCCGGCGCGGATTTCCAGAAAGATATTGCGCTCGTCGTTCGGGTCTTTCGGCAGCAGCGCCTTTTGCAGCTCGATGTCGAGCTCTTCGATGCGCGTCTTGCCGGCCGCGATTTCTTCTTCGGCCATGTCCTTCATGTCCGGATCGGCGAGCAGTTCCTGCGCGGTAGCGAGGTCGGCTTCGACCTGGCGGAACTGGTGGTACAGCTCGACGACCGGCGTCAGTTCCGCATGCTCGCGCGTGAGCTTGCGGTACTGGTCCATGTCGCGCGTGGCGTCTTCGCTGGACAAGAGCATGCCGACTTCTTCAAGACGGTCGGCAAGCTGGGCCAATTTGGCGGCAATACTGGGTTTCATGCTTCTTTTACCTTCAAAACCTCAACGCAGAGACGCAGAGGCACAGAGAAAACCCGTTTCGCTCTGCGTCTCTGCGCCTGTGCGTTGGGTGTTCGTTTGGTCCAGCCCGCTAATCCGGATCGTGCAGGCGGTACAAGCGCCGCACCGTCTCGACCAGCTCGGCCTGCTGCTCGCCCTGGGCGGCGTTGAGCGCGGCCAGCGGCGCGTGCAGGAATTTATTGCTTATCTGGCGCGCGAGGTCTTCCAGTACCTGCTCGGCATCGGCGCCTGCGGCAAGCTGCTTCTTCGCGCGTTCCAGCTCCTTGCGCTGGATGCGCTCGGCATGGTCGCGCAGCTCACGGATGGTCGGCACCAGCGCGCGGCCGGCCAGCCATTGCTGGAACTCGCCCAGCCGCTCGGTGACCATGGCTTCGGCCAGGGCCGCCTCGCTTTGCCGAGACTCCAGGCCCTCGCGGACCACTTCGGCCAGATCGTCAACGGTAAAGAGATAGACATCGTCGAGCTGGGCCACCTCAGCCTCGACATCGCGCGGCACGGCCAGATCGACCATGAACACGGGACGATGCTTGCGGCGCTTGATTGCCCGCTCCATCATGCCCTTGCCGACGATGGGCAAGGCCGACGCGGTCGAGCTGACCACCACATCGAATTCGGCGATGCGCTCGGGCAAGTCCTTGAGCAGCATCGCCTCGCCGCCGTAGCGGCTGGCCAGCGCCGCGCCGCGCTCCAGCGTGCGATTGGCCACCACCAGCGCTTGCGGCTGCTGCGCATGAATGTGCGTGGCGCACAGTTCGATCATTTCGCCGGCGCCGATCAGCAGCACCCGGCATTCGGCCACGGAGGGGAAAATCCGCTCGGCCAGCCTGACCGTCGCGGCGGCCATCGACACCGAGGCGGCGCCGATGCGCGTCTGCGAGCGCACATCCTTGGCCACGGCAAAGGCGCGCTGGAAGAGGCCATTGAGCAAGGTGCCCAGCGTACCGGCATCGCGCGCCACGCGCTCGGCGTCCTTCAGCTGGCCGAGGATCTGCGTTTCGCCCAGCACCATCGAATCCAGCCCGCAGGCGACGCGATAGGCATGGCGCACGGCTTCTTCGCCTTCCAGGCGGTAGAGATAACCATCCAGCTCGTCCGGCTGGCGGTGGCGCAGCTGCGCCAGCCAGTGCGCCACGGCATCGCCATCCTCGGCATTGCAGTAGAGCTCGGTGCGGTTACAGGTCGAGACGATCATGGCCTCGTGCACGCCGGGGGCATCCACCAGTTGCTGCAGGGCGCCACCGAGCTCGGCCGGCCCGAAAGCCAGCAGCTCGCGCACCGCCAGCGGGGCGGTGTGGTGGTTCAGACCCAGCACAATCAGTTTCATCGGGACGAGCGCAAGCGAAAACCTGCGATTGTAACCCGAAAGCGGCAAGGCTAGCACCGGCAAAGGAAGACCTTACCGATAAATCAAGCACTTAGACTCGATCAATGTTTCGTGAGCATGCTGCCCGCTACCACCACACCGGTTCGGCTTCCAGCCCGACGCCAAAGCGCTCGCGCACCGCGGCCTGCACGGCCTGCATCAGGCGCGTCACGTCGGCGCCGATCGCACCGCCGTGGTTGACCAGCACCAGCGCCTGCTTGTCATACATGCCGACCGGGCCGAGCCGGCGCCCTTTCCAGCCGCACTGCTCGATCAGCCAGCCGGCGGCAAGCTTCATCGCCCCGGGGCCGGCCGGATAGGCGACCAGCGCCGGATACTGTGCCAGCAGGGCCGCGTGCACGGCGGCCGGCACAACGGGATTCTTGAAAAAACTGCCGGCATTCCCGATGACGGCCGGGTCGGGCAGCTTGCGCTGGCGCACCTGCATCACGGCCTGCGCGACGCCCTGCGGCGTGCGCGGCAGGCCGGCCTCGGCCAGCTCGCGTTCGATGTCACCATAGGCCGTATTGGGGCGGTGGTTTTTCGGCAGGCGGAACACCACCTCGGCAATCAGCCAGCGCCCGGCCTCTTCCTGCTTGAACACGCTGTCGCGGTAGCCGAAGCGGCAGTCCTCCTGCGTGAAACGGCGGATTTCGCCGCCATCCAGCGCATAGGCGGTCAGCTCGGACAGCAAGTCGCGGATTTCGGCGCCGTAGGCGCCGATATTCTGCACCGGCGCGGCGCCGACGGTGCCGGGGATCAGTGCCAGGTTTTCCAGCCCGCCCCAGCCCTGCGCCAGTGTCCACAGCACGAAATCGTGCCAGTTTTCGCCACCGCCAGCCGCAACATACCAGGCGGCCTCATCTTCACGCAGCAGCCTGCGCCCGCCGATTTCATTCTTGAGCACCAGGCCCGGCACGTCGCCGCCCAGTACCAGATTGCTGCCGCCGCCCAGCACGCGACGCGACAGTCCGGCCACGCGCGGGTCGGCCAGCACGGCCTGCAGGCTGGCGTGTGAGTCGATGCGCGCCAGCCATTGCGCACGCGCGGCCAGCCCCAGGGTGTTGCAGGCTTGCAGCGAAAAATCGGGAATCAGTTCAGGCATGAGGCGCCGCCGTAAGACAAAGCAGGATTATCGCTCAGCCGGCCAGCGGGCGCGACCCCAGGCCGTCGCCCCACGCTGTTGGGCACCCCAATACCCATACATGCATAGACCTGTAACCCAATCTGATAATAGGCTGCATGCATATACCCATCAGATACCATTCAGGTGACCGGCCAACGGCCAGCAGGCCGCCGTCCTGCAGGATCGGCTATACCTGAAAGCAGGCCTTTCGCCCCCTCGATGCCGATGCCATGCCGCTGTTTCGCCGCCTTGCTGCCTCCTGCAGCGCCCTGCTGTTCTGGCTTGGCCCGACCCAGGCGGCGGAGCTGCGCGCCTACACTGAGGAGTTCCCGCCCTTCAATTACCGCGACGGCGAGCGGATCAGCGGCTATGCCCACGAGCTGCTGCTGCGCATCGCCCGCGAGGCGGGCATCAGCGTGGACGTCATCCTGCAACCCTGGCCACGCGCACTGCAGAGCAATGAGCGCGATGCGAACAGCCTGCTGTTCACCACCGTGCGCACGCCGCAGCGCGAGCAGAAATACCGCTGGGTCGGGCCGCTGGACAGCTGCGACATCGAGCTGCTGAAACTCGCCGGCCGGCGCGACATCCGCATCGTCTCGCTGACCGATCTGCACCAGTACTCCATCGGCCTTCCCGCCGAAGGCGCCGACCGCGAAGTGCTGCAGCCGCTGAATCTGGCACCGGACAAGCTGATTCGCGTCCCCAGTTCGGGCAGCATGGTGCGCATGTTCTATGCAGGGCGCTTCGATCTGGTTTCCGGCATCCGGCTCTCCTACGCCTATCAGGCGCGCCGCCTGGGCCTGCCGGCCGAGCAGGTCGAATCGGCCTGGCTGCTGAAAAAAGGCTACGGCTGCTATTACGCCTTCAACCCGGCCGTCGACGACGCGCTCTACCAGCGCTTTGCCGCCGCCTTCGCCACACTACTGCAAAATGGCGAAGTCGCGCGGCTGCGCGACAGCTATCTGCACTGAGGCGCTGCCGCTCTCAGGGCCGGTTGCCCAGGTGCCAGCGGGCGCAGTACCACTTCACCTGCTCTTCATTGGTGCCGACCACCGGCACCAGCACGCTGCCGAATTTCGAGAGATAGCGCGGGTAAGGCCCCGGCAGGGCGACGAAGCCGTAACCGAGCCGCTCCTCGATATTGGCCTTCACATCCACCAGCCGGCCCTTGAGCAGGGCCCCGACCATGCGCACGCCGGACTCGGGCACTTCGGCCCAGACTTCCAGCGTGGTATTGCCGGCCAGCTCGGCCTTTTGCGCATCGAACCACTCCGCCTCACCCCAGACGCGCAGCGGCTGCCCCAGGTACTGGCGGAAATAATTGCGCCAGTAATCGGGCGACCACTCGCTGCGGCAGGACAGCTGGGCTTCCATCTGGTCGCCAAAATGCGAGGGAACGGCGGCGCCCAGCGTGCCGGACAGCGCCAGCACACAAAAAAACAGGGGCCAGCGCACCTGCGTGCGCGAGCCCCCGTTGTGGCGATCCGGCAGGGGCTGGCCCTGCCGGTGTGCCTTGCCCTGCTTAGCCACTGTTGCGCAGACCGGCGGCAATGCCGTTGATGGTCAGGTGGACAGCGTGGGCAACTTCCTCGCTTTCATCGCCACCGCGCATGCGCTTGAGCAGCTCGACCTGCAGGTGGTTCAGCGGGTCGAGGTAAGGCAGGCGATTGGCGAGGCTGCGCGCCAGCATCGGGTTGTCGCCGAGCAACTCGTCATGGCCGGTGATGGCCAGTACGGCGTCAACGGCGCGCTGCCATTCGTCCTTGATGCGGCCAAACACGCGCTGCGCCAGCTGCTGATCATGCACCAGCTCGGAGTAGCGCGCGGCAATCGCGATGTCGGACTTGGCCAGCACCATTTCCATATTGGAAATCGAGCTGGTGAAGAAGGGCCAGGTCTTGTAGTGGTGACGCAGGGTTTGCAGGCCTTCGTCGCCGGCTTCCTTCAGGTAGTCGGCAATCGCGGTGCCGAAACCGTACCAGCCCGGCAGCATCAGCCGGCATTGCGACCACGAGAAGACCCACGGAATCGCGCGCAGGTCGGCGATGCTGTTGGTGGCCTTGCGCGCCGAGGGGCGCGAACCGATGTTCAGGTTCGGAATTTCGCCGATCGGCGTGGCTTCGCGGAAGTAGGTCACGAAATCGGGTGTGGCGTACACCAGATCGCGGTAGGCCTGGTAGGCACGCACCGACAGGCGCTCCATCAGCGCGCGGCGCGGTGTCGGGTCGAAATCGGCCGGGCACGGCGGCGGGAAGCTGCCTTCCAGCGTCGCGGCCACCAGGATTTCCAGGTTGCGGCGGCCCACTTCACGGTCGGCGTACTTGGCGGCGATGACTTCGCCCTGCTCGGTAATGCGGATCTGGCCATTCACGGAACCGGCCGGCTGCGCGAGGATGGCATCGTAAGCCGGGCCACCGCCACGGCCGACGGTACCGCCGCGACCATGGAACAGGCGCATCTTGAAGCCGAACTTGTTGAACACATCCACCAGCTTCAGCTCGGCCTTGTACAGCTCCCAGTTGGAAGTCAGGTAGCCGCCGTCCTTGTTGGAGTCGGAATAGCCCAGCATCACTTCCTGCACGCCATCGCGGCAGGCCAGCAGCTGGCGCCACTGCGGAATGCTGAACAGCTCGGTCATGATGACGTCGCTGCCGCGCAGATCGGGGATGGTCTCGAACAGCGGAATGATGTTGACCTTGCTGCGCACCTGGGGCGCCAGCGATACGAGGCCAACGTCGTTGAGCAGCACAGCGACCTCCAGAATGTCGGACACCGAATCGCAGTTGGAGATGATGTAGTTCGGCAGCACTTCCTCGCCGTACTGCGCCTGGATCTCGGCGGCGGCCTTGAGGATGTTCAGCTCCTTCTGCACGTCTTCGCTGTATTCGACGTCGTACGGGCAGATCAGCGGACGCGGGCTGGCCAGCTCGCGCAGCAGCACCACGCGGCGGGAATGCTCGTCCAGCGACAGGTAGTCTTCCAGGCCGGCACGGTTGAACAGTTCGGAAACGATCTTCTCGTGCATGCCGGAATGCTGGCGCATGTCGATCGGCGCCATGTGGAAACCGAACACGCTCACCGCGCGCTGCAGGCGGCGCAGGCGGCCGCCGGCAATCTTGGCGGCGCCATGGGCCTTCAGCGAGTTGGCCACCACGGCCAGATCGGCCGCAAGCTCCTGCGGCAGCTCGTAGGGCGCGGCGTGCGCCACATCGTGCAGCGTGTGGTGGAAGGTACCGATCTTGGCGGCAGTGGCGAACACGCGTGCACGGATCGCGGACAACGCCAGGCGATACGGCTCGCCGCCACCCTTGCGCGCCACGTCTTCGGTCGCCTGGTCGGCGAGCTGCTGCAGCGACTGGTCAACCTGCACCAGGCGCGCCGACATCGACAATTCGTTTTCCAGCTTCTGGCATTGCTGGTAGTAGTAATCCAGCACCACGCCGGCCTGGCGCGATACCGCGTACTTGAGCACCTCGGCGGTCACGAAGGGGTTGCCGTCGCGGTCGCCGCCAATCCAGCTGCCGACATGGATGAAATTCGGCAGTTCGACCTGCTGGCCGGACAATTCGGAGAGCTGGTCTTCCAGGTCGATGTAGAGGCGCGGAATCTCGTGCAGGAAGGTATTGCGGAAATAGGTCGAGCCGTTCTCGATCTCGTCCTGCACCTTGAGCTTGAAGGTGCGGATTTCGCGCGTCTGCCACAGTGTCTGCATCACGCGCTCGAGCGCGTCCTGGTTGGCCTTTTCCTCGTCCGGCGTCATCTGCACACGATCACGCTCGGTCAGCAGCTCGGCCAGCGCACGGTGGCAGTCAAGAATGGTCTTGCGCTTCACCTCGGTCGGATGCGCGGTCATCACCGGCGCGATCAGGGTTTCATTCAGCAAGCCCAGGATGTCGGCCGGCTTGATGTTGCGGGCGGTCAGGTCGCTGATCGCGGAGGCCAGGCTGCCGCGCTGCGGGCCGGAACCCTTGATCTTGTGGGCGCGACGACGGCGGTTGTGGTGCAGGTCTTCGGCGATGTTGGACAGGTGCGAGAAGTAGCTGAACGCACGCACCAGCGAAATGGTGCTGTTGAGTTCCAGCGAGGACAGCGTGCGGGACAGGGCCTGGCCCGCCGCCGCATCGTGCTCCTGCACATAGCGCACGGCCATGGCACGAATGGATTCGATCTGATCGGAAGTCAGGGCACCCGCCTGTTCGCGGATGGTGTCAGAAAGCAGCTCGGCGAGCAGGTCGAGGTCGCGCTTGAGCGGTAGGTCTTTCTCGGCAATCGGTTCGAGTACGGCCATGGCAATCCAGTAAGTTGAAAGCAAAATGGACAAAAATGGCCGACATTTTAGCAGAAGAAGCCCGCCGCGCCCGCGCTTTGATAGGGGATAACCGCCATATTGACCAGCTTTCGCGTTACGAAATTCCGGGGAAACCGGAACGCAGAACGGCGCACGCCCATCAATTCAGAGGTATAGCGCCACAGCCCATCACCAGAAAGGGCTGCAGCCATATACCCAAGACAACAAACTGATCGACAAGGTTTTTTGGCAAGCACGGCTTGCTCCGCAGCGCGAAGGGGGCACGCAAGCCAAGCGGGCGATGCTGACTTCTCACATGCCCCTGCCGGGCTGATCTGGCGGGTTTGCCGCACCATGGGGCAGGCCGGGCAGGCCTTTCAGCGCCCCAGCCACAGTGCCGCAACGCCGGCCGCCAGCAGCAGCGCAATCAGCATCAGCAGCCAGTTGCGCTTTTTCTGCTCCCACATCAGGCCCTTGTAGCCGGCCAGCAGCAGCTCGGTCGGGTTCTGGTTCAGCACTTCGCCAAGCCGGCGCGGCAGGCCGGGCAGGAGCGTCGCCCACTGCGGCGCCTCGTGCTTCAGATTGGCAAGCAGCCCGCGCCAGCCGATCTGCTCGTGCATCCAGCGCTTGAGAAAGGGATAGGCGGTCTGCCACAGGTCAAGATCCGGGTCGAGCTGGCGGCCCAGCCCCTCGATGTTCAGCAGCGTTTTCTGCAGCAGCACCAGCTGCGGCTGGATTTCCACATTGAAGCGCCTTGACACCTCGAACAGGCGCAAGAGCACGACACCAAAGGAAATCTGCGACAGGGGCTTGTTGAAGAACGGCTCGCACACGGTGCGCACCGCGGCTTCCAGCTCTTCGACGCGCGTGTCTTTCGGCACCCAGCCGCATTCGATGTGCGCGGAGGCGACGCGCTTGTAGTCGCGCTCGAAAAAGGCGAGGAAATTGATCGCCAGGTATTGCTTGTCGTGGTCGTTCAGCGAACCGACGATGCCGAAATCCAGCGCGATATAGCGGTTGTCCGCGGCGACGAGGATATTGCCCGGGTGCATGTCGGCATGGAAAAAGCCGTGGCGGAACACCTGGGTGAAAAAGATCTCGACGCCGAAGCGGCTGAGCTTTTTCAGGTCCATCCCCGCCGCGCGCAACTCATTGATGCGCCCGACCGGAATGCCGTCCATCCATTCCAGCGTCAGCACCTCGCGCGCGGTCCAGTCGTAATGCACCTCGGGAACGAGCAGCTGGTCGGAGCCGATGAAATTGCGCCGCAGCTGCGAGGCGTTGCCGGCCTCGATCATCAGGTCCAGTTCGTCGTGCAGATAGCGGTCGAATTCGGCGACGACTTCCTTCGGCTTGAGCCGCTTGCCGTCGGCAAACAGTTTTTCGACCAGCGCCGCCATCACGCGCATCAGCGCCAGATCGGATTCGATCACCGGCAGGATGCCGGGGCGCAGCACCTTGACCGCCACCTTGCGCCCGTCGGGCAGCGTGGCCGCGTGCACCTGGGCAATCGACGCCGATGCCACCGGTTCGCGCCCGAATTCGGCATAGAGCTTGGCAAGCGGCTGTTTCAGCTCGCGCTCGATCACCGCGATCGCCACCTCGGCGGCAAAGGGCGGGACGCGATCCTGCAGCCTGGCCAGCTCGTCGGCCAGATCGGGCGGCATCAGGTCACGGCGGGTGGAGAGCACCTGGCCGAACTTGACGAAGATGGGGCCGAGGTCTTCCAGCGCCAGCCGCAGGCGTTCGCCGCGCGGCGCGGACAGGTCGCGCCAGAAAAAAGCGGCGCGCACCAGCTTCGAGAGGCCGTGCACGCGCTCGTGGCCAAGCAGGAATTCATCCAGCCCGTAGCGGATCACCACACGGGCGATTTTCAGCAGCCGCAATACCCGCATCAGCACGCTTCCTTGCCGTGGTTCTCAAGGCGCTGCAGGCGCTTTTCCAGCCGCGCCAGATCGTCGCGCAAGGTGTCGATGTCATCGTGAGCCTGACGCACATCGGGGCGCGCGGCCAAGAGCGGCGCCTCGTCGCGCAGGTATTCGACCAGCGCGATCATGAGACGCGAGCCAATGGCGCCGGGAATGCCGCCGACCTTGCCGGCCAGCCAGACGATCCGGCGCGCGGCCACATCGCCGACGAGCTGCGAGAGCTCCTCGGCCGCATCCCAGCGCAGCTTGCCAAGCACATTGCCCAGCGCCGCGCCCAGCTCGGCATCGCCGGACAACTGCACCTGCCCCGCCGCCGCCTGGCGATTGGCCAGACGGGTGTAGAAAAACGGCAGCGGCAAGGTCAGTTCGGCTTCGGGCTCGGCCTTGCTGTGGGCAAGCCGGCCATCCTGGGTGACCACCAGCACCGCCGCGCCAAGCGGCACGGCAATCTTCACCGTACGCCCAGCCAGGCTGGCCAGTTCGGCGCGCCGCTCCGGCGCATGCGCCAGCAGGCGATTGAGCGCAACGGCGAGGATCATCCGATTTTCGTCCCCTTGTGCAGGGCAACGACGCCGCCGGTCATATTGTGATAGTCGACCCGCCCAAAGCCGGCGTCGTACATCATCTGCTTGAGCGTTTCCTGGTCCGGGTGCATGCGGATCGATTCGGCCAGGTACTGGTAGGAATCGGCATCATTGGCGACCAGCTTGCCCATGAAGGGCAAGAGCTTGAAGGAGTAAAGATCGTAGGCGGGCTTGAGCGGCTCCCAGACCTTGGAGAACTCCAGCACCAGCAGTCGCCCGCCGGGTTTGAGCACGCGGTGCATTTCCGCCAGCGCGACATCCTTGTGCGTCATGTTGCGCAGGCCAAAGGCAACCGAAACCAGATCGAAATAATTGTCGGGGAAAGGCAGCTTTTCCGCATCGCACTGCGCGGTGGGCACGGCGAAACCGGCATCGAGCAGGCGGTCGCGGCCAACGCCAAGCATCGAGCTGTTGATGTCGGTCAGCCAGACCTGGCCGCTCTTGCCGACCTTTTTCGCAAAGGCCTTCGACAGGTCGCCAGTGCCACCGGCAATATCGAGCACACGGTCACCGGGGCGCACGCCGCTGGTTTCGATGGTGAAAAACTTCCAGGCCCGGTGCAGACCGGCCGACATCAGGTCATTCATGACGTCGTATTTTTGCGCGACGGAATGAAAGACCTCGGCCACCTTGTGGGCCTTGTCGGATTCCCTGACGGTCTTGAAGCCGAAGTGCGTTTGCTGATCGCTCATTTGCGGTGTCTCTCTATTGCTTGATGTTGTTCCGTCAGGCCGGCAGCAGCGGGTCACGCGACGCGCCGGCTGCGGCGAGTCGCTCGAGATAGAGCTGCCAGTAGGCAGCTTGTTTCCTGGCCAGCTCATGCAGGTATTCCCAGGAATAGAGGCCGGAATCATGTCCGTCGTCAAAAACCAGCTTGATCGCGTAATTGCCGACCGGGATGACATCGACAATGGCCACATCGCGCTTGCCAACCTGCAAGACGCCAGGGCCGGCGCCGTGCCCGCGCACTTCGGCGGACGGGCTGTAGACGCGGAGGTATTCGCAGGGCAAGGCAAAGCGGCTGCCGTCGGCATAGGCCAGGATCAGTTCGCGCGACTGCGCATGCAGGGTGATGTCTTCGGGAACGGGGGTCGCAGCGTTCAGGCCAGCCATGGTGATGTAATTTCCTGCTGAATCAGCGTGCATGGTGCACGCAAGGGGTGATCTGGCGTAATCATACCCGCATTGCCGAAGCTGGCGTAGCCGCCTTCCCGGAAGCCTTTATCAGAAACTTGTCATATTGCCTTCACAATTCGGCATTATTCTCGCAACATCGCTGCAGAAGCTTCACGAGGTTATCCCTTCATGCCCGCCAACATCCTGCTGGTCGAGGACGAACCAGCCATCCAGGAACTGATTGCCTTCAATCTGTCCCAGGCCGGCCATCACGTCATGCGCGCCGATTCGGTTGAAAATGCCCAGCAGATCGTGCGCAACGCGCTGCCCGACCTGATCCTGCTCGACTGGATGCTGCCGGGCATGTCCGGCATCGATTTTGCGCGCAAGCTGCGCGCCGACGAGCGCACCAAGACCATTCCGCTGATCATGCTCACGGCCCGCTCGGATGAACACGACAAGATCGTGGGTCTGGAAACCGGTGCCGACGACTACATCACCAAGCCCTTCTCGCCGCGCGAGCTGCAGGCGCGCATCAAGGCCGTCCTGCGCCGCCGCGCCCCGCAAGCCACCGACGATCCGGTGGAAATCAAGGGCCTGCGTCTTGACCCGGTCACCCATCGCGTCACCGGCAATGGCAACCCCATCGATCTGGGCCCGACCGAATTCCGCCTGCTGCACTTTTTCATGACGCATGCCGAACGCGTGCACAGCCGCGCCCATCTGCTTGACCAGGTGTGGGGCGACCATGTGTTCGTCGAGGAACGCACGGTGGATGTGCACATCCGTCGCCTGCGCTCCTCGCTGGAAGGCAGTGGCCACGACAGCCTGATCCAGACCGTGCGCGGCTCTGGCTACCGCTTGTCGGCGAACTGATAGCACGGCTATCCTTGCCACGATTCACCACCCAACTGCCTTCCGGCACGCAAGGCCACCATGCTCTGGCTGAGATCGGTCATTTATTACCTGTTCATCACGCTGGTGGCGCTCTTCACCGGCGCCATCGCCGGAACGGAATGGGGGCTGGCCGTAGCGCTGACCGCCATTGCGCTGAGCCTGCTGTTTCACCTCGTCAACCTTGGCCGCCTGCACTACTGGCTGCAGCATCCGCATGTCGACACCGTGCCGGGCAGCTTCCTGCTCTGGCAGGATGTCTTTGACCGCCTCTACGACCAGGTCCGTCACCAGAAGAAGGCCAAGGAAAGGCTTTCCGCCACGCTCGACCGCTTCATGAGCGCCGGCGAGGCGCTCCCTGATGGCGTGATCATTCTGGATGAATTCGACCGCATCGAGTGGTGCAATCCGGCCGCCAGCCAGCATCTGGGGCTGAGCGCACTGGCCGATGTCGGGCAGCAGGTGACCAATCTGGTACGCCATCCGCCACTGCGCGACTACCTGAAGCACCAGGATTTCAGCCACCCCTTGCTGCTGCGCGTCACGCGCCCGCAGGAGCAGGTGCTCTCGGTGCAGCTGGTGCCCTTTGATTCGACGCGCAAGTTGCTGCTCTCGCGCGACATCACGTCGCTTGATCGCGTGCAGACCGTGCACCGCGACTTTGTCGCCAATGTCTCGCACGAGCTGCGCACGCCACTGACCGTGGTCGGCGGCTTTATCGAAACGCTGCAGGACATGCCCGACATCGACAGCAGCACGCGCAATCAGCACCTGCAACTGATGTATGACCAGACGCAACGCATGCAGCGCCTGGTTGAAGACCTGCTGACGCTGTCGCGACTGGAAAGCGGCCAGCAATTGCGCGAGGAAGAAGTGGATGTGCCGCAATTGCTGCAGCTGCTGCAAACCGAGGCTGAGGGCCTTTCGCAAGGGCGGCACACGATACTGATCGGCGCGATCGCACCGGCGCGGCTGATCGGCAACCATGACGAACTGCACTCGGCCTTCGGCAATCTGGTCTCCAACGCCATCCGCTACACGCCGGCCGGCGGCACCATCACGCTGGGCTGGGAAGTGCGCAGTGGCCAGGGGCATTTCTATGTGCGCGACACCGGCATCGGCCTGGCGCCCGAGCACATCCCGCGCCTGACCGAGCGCTTTTACCGCGTCGACCGCGGCCGCTCGCGCAATACCGGCGGCACCGGCCTGGGCCTCGCCATCGTCAAGCACATCCTGCAGCGCCACCAGGCGCAAATGGTGATCCAGTCAAAACTGGGCGAAGGCAGCGAGTTCGCCGTGCGCTTTCCGCTGCAACGCACGCTGAACTGAAATGACGGGACGAACATTGCCGGCAAGGTGATGTCATAGTGTTTGCGGCAGGACGGGCGCTTCCGTCACAATGCGCGGATAAGCCCCGAGTTGCAGGTTTGCGCCAGCGCAATGGCGGCTTCAGGCAAGCGGGGCATAATCCCCGGCGAACACTTACCTCTCCCTCCCTCAACTGTCACAAGGTCCGACTTCCATGAGTAGAATTGCTGCCATTCGTCCTTTCGGCCAAACCATCTGGCTGGATAACCTGTCCCGTGGCCTGATCAAGGCGGGTACCCTGCAAAAGCTGTTTGACGAAGACAAGATCGCCGGCGTGACCTCCAACCCGGCCATCTTCTACAAGTCCATTTCCAGCGATCCGCTCTACATCGAACCGCTGAACGAACTGAAGAAAGACGCCAGCCTGACGGCCGAACAGCGCTACGAAGCACTGGTGGTGCCGGATGTGCAAGCCGCCTGCGACCTGACCATGGCCATGTACAAGGACAGCCAGGGCCAGGATGGCTACGTCAGCCTGGAAGTCTCGCCGACGCTGGCCAATGACGCGCAGGGCACCATCGACAACGCCAAGCGCCTGTGGGCCACGATCAACCGCCCGAACGCAATGATCAAGGTACCGGCGACGGATGCCGGCGTGGTGGCGTTTGAAGAACTGATCGCCTCGGGCATCAACGTCAACATCACCCTGATGTTCAACCTGAAGCACGTCGATAACGTACTGACCGCCTACATCCGCGGCCTGGAAGCGCGTGCCGCCGCCGGCCTGCCCGTCGACGGCGTGCGCGCCGTTGCCTCGGTCTTCCTCTCGCGCGTGGACAGCCTGATCGACCCGCAACTGGAAGCCATCGGCAGTGCCGAAGCGCTGGCCCTGCGCGGCAAGGTTGCCAAATCCTTCGTCAAGGTCGCCTACCAGCACTACAAGCAGCTGTTCCACGGCAGCCGCTTTGCCGCACTGAAGGCGCTGGGCGCTCATCCGCAGCGTCTGCTGTGGGCATCGACCGGCACCAAGAACAAGGCCTACAGCGACGTGATGTATGTCGAGGACCTGATCGGCCCGGAAACCGTCAACACCGTTCCGGACGCCACGCTGGACCTGTTCCGCGACCACGGCAATGCCGCCAACACGCTGGACACCAACATCGACGACGCCGTGGCCACCATGGCGGCAGTACGCAAGCTGGGCATCAACTACAATCTGGCCGGCGAGCAATTGCAGACCGATGGCCTGAAGCAATTCGAAGAGGCCTTTGCCAAGCTGCTGGACCTGACCAAGTAAACAGGCTCACTTCCGGCAACAAACCCGCAGCTTGCTGCGGGTTTTTATTTGTGCGCGAGGTATGCTCCGGCATCCCTTATGCGAGATTGGTCCGAGACACATCCATGGCAAGGTATTACCCAAAGCTGCATTTCTCGCCTCGCCACGCCCTTCTGGCCGCCGCGCTGCTGGGCACGGAAATCGCCATCGGCAGCCTGTTCGACGACCGCTTCATCCGCCCCTATCTCGGCGACGTGCTGGTCATTCCGCTGCTGTACTGCCTCATCCGCAGCGCCTGGCAGGGCGCGCAAAGCAGCCTGCCCTGGCTGTTGCTTGCGCTTGGTTTGCTGGTCGAAGGCGCACAATGGCTGCGGCTCGCCGACCTGCTGGCGCGGCCGGATCCATCCTTGCTGCGCACGGTGATCGGCACGCATGCCGATCCGCTCGATGTGCTGGCCTATCTGGCCGGAACGCTGGCCATTGTCGCGTTGCGACGCACCAGACGCTGAGCATACGGCCACTCCTCCCCACGCATTTCGCCCTGCCTGCAGGCCAATACCGGGCACAAACGACGCCATGCTGGCGCGGGTGAAGCACGGCCGCAGCCGATTTCGCCAGCAACAGCGGCGGGACGACCGGAACGGCAGGGATTCAGAAGCTTGCACGGCAGCAATGAAAAACGGGCAGGTCTTGCGACCTGCCCGTTTACTGGACTTGCGTCCCGGAACTATCCGTAAAGCTTATTGCAGCTTGGCAACCGGCTTGTTCGGGTATTCCTGGCTTACTGCGTACTCCTTGCCACCGATGGTCACAACATAGTTGGACGGACCGGAGATCGGCAGGTGGTAGTTCAGGGTGATGTCCATGCTTGCGCCCGGAGCCAGGGATTGCCAACCCGGGATCGCGAACTCGGCAGTGTGGAAGTCGCCCTTGAAGCCGCCCACGTTGTTACCAGTATGTTCGGTAGCAACAGTCTTCAGGCCTGCGCCGGACTGGTCGGTCATGGCGCCCGGAGCGGATACCGGGTACTGGAAGCGTACCTTGGTGCCACCCGGGATGGTGGACGTACCCTTGTTGGTGATCTTCAGCTTCGGATTCAGCGGATAGTTCTGGTCACCGAGCTTGAAGTCGGTCACGTCGAACTGCAGAGCAACCGCTTCGGCCGGCATGGCGGTCTTGGCGCGGGTTGCACCCATCGGCGATGCGTTACGGAAGTTGGACGCCAGCAGACGAGTCAGAGTCGAACCGATCTGGTATTCGCCCTTCGCGGCATTCCAGTCGTAGTCACCAGCCAGTTCCCAGAACATTGCGCCGCCGATGCCGTTGGCGTTGATCCACTCGGCCTTCTTCTGGATGGATTGCTCATCTTCAGTGGAGATGAACACCTTCTTCTGGGCATTCCACAGCCACGGTGCAACCAGGGTTGCATCATAGTGACGGGTGTAGGTGCCGACGATGTCGGAAGCCTTCAGGCCGTACATGCTCAGGTAGGAGCCAGCGATGCCCTTTTCCAGGTTCTTGGCGTGCCACATCGGGTTGGAACCGGCGCCCATCTCGTTGCCGTTCTGATCCTTGTCATGCCAGATGTTGTCGATGCCCATGGCGCCAACACCACACTCGGTCAGACCCGGGCCGCAGTTGGTGGACTTGGCGGAAGTACCCCACAGGCCGTTGGTGCCACCGGTTACATCCTTGTGACCACGGGTGTAGTACGGAACGCCAACGTTGATACGGCCAGCCGGCAGCGAACCGCGGAAGTAGCGGTAAGCCCAGTCGGTGTTCAGGTAACCGATGCCGCCGTAAGCCGCAGTCGAGTACACCGACCACTTGGCCAGCTCGGCATCCTTGCCGTCGTCGAACAGCGCAGCGTTCGGACCAACGAACTCGTTCCAGGCGCCGTGCAGGTCATACGTCATCATGTTGACGTAATCCATGTATTTCACGGACTGGTAGGTTTCCATGCCGCGCAGCAGGTAGCCGGACGACGGCGAAGCGATGGTCAGCATGTAGTACTTGCCATCCTGCACGCTGGCTTGGTCCAGCTTGTCGCGCAGCACACGCATCAGTTCGCGGTAGGAAGCCTGCAGGCCCTTCAGGCGCGGCTCGGAGATCGCCCAGTCGAGCGGGTTGCCGGCCTTGGCCATGGTGGTCGGATATTCGTAATCCAGATCCGCGCCGTCGAAGTTGTACTTGCGCAGGAACGCGACGGTGGAATCGGCGAAGGCGTTGATGCCGGCATGGTTGATGGAACCATCGGCATTGGTGGTCATGGTGTAGAAGCCACCGGAAGCCACGCGATTGCCGTCAGCACCGAAGTAGCCGCCGGTTTCAGCCCAGCCACCGATGGACACCAGGGTCTTCACGCCCGGGTTCAGCTTCTTGTACTTGTTCAGCAGGTTGAAATGGCCCTTGTACGGCAGGGTCGGATCCATTTCGGCGCCCGGTACGCCCGGCCATTCCATATCGGTGGCTTCGTTGCCCGGAACGTTTTCGTTTACGGAAACGCGGTTGTTGCTGTCAATGTGCGCGAAGGCGTAGTTGATGTGCGACAGGTCTTGCCACGGGATGTCCTTGGCCAGATAGGCAACCTGGCCATTCTTGCCGGTACGCCAGCTGGTGAAGTAGCCGATCACGCGGCGCTTCAGGCCATTGCCCAGTTTTTCACGGCCTTCGGCGTCGTACACGGTGCAATACGGTACGTTGGCGACGCTGGATACCAGGCCATCCGGCTGACAGTTGCTGGCAACCGGACCAGTCGGGGTCGGGGTGGCAGTCGGAGTCGGAGTAGCGGTCGGGGTGGCGGTAGCCGTCGGAGTTGCAGTCGGGGTAGCGGTTGCGGTCGGGGTAGCCGTCGGAGTAGCAGTCGCGGTCGGAGTGGCCGTCGGGGTTGCAGTCGCGGTCGGGGTAGCCGTCGGGGTAGCGGTGGCAGTCGGCGTGGCAGTCGGGGTAGCGGTTGCGCCGCAAGCGCCCAGATCCTTCCAGGGGCCCCATTCGGCACTGCTCGGTGCGTCGGTAGTCCACCACTTGGCTTCGTAGTTGCGGCCGTTATAAGTCACCTTCTGACCACCGGTGTACGGCGTGCCAGCTTTCCAGTCCGGATAGCAAGTGCTGGTACCGGTTGGGGTGGCAGTCACGGTCGGAGTGGCCGTCGGGGTAGCCGTAGCAGTCGGGGTAGCGGTCGGCGTTGCGGTAGCTGTCGGAGTCGGAGTCGGGGTAGCGGTACCACCGGTTACCAGCTTCCACAGCGTGGGAGTGGACGCCGGATTCCAGTTGGCGCCAACGTAGGCGGTATGCGTTACCAGAGCCTGGTAGGTAGAGCCGCTGTAGGACACCAGGGCGCCGGCATTGTAGGTGTTGCCTTCTTGCCAAGCGGGATTGGCGTAGGCATATGAAGCCAGCATGGCCGCCGGCAGGATTGCCAGCGCTTTAACGTTGAAAGGGGACATCAGAAGAGCTCCTCATTGATTTTTATGGCGATAACCCAAACGGGCAACCGGCCCAGCCCCTTCTTTGCGTGTCGGCGTAATCCTTGTAAGAATCTCGGCCATTTTTATGCGCTTGATTGACGATTTGGGGGCTTGTTAATCCAGTCGCAGGGTCATTACCTCCGAACTGTAACGACTTGTCAATACGTGTAGCGCGAACTTTTCGGATAAAGGATTTACCCTATTACTTACAGAATCGAAAGACTACATCACTACTCGCCCCCGCCATCACAGCCGCAGCACAGCAATCAAATAAAATTCATTAAAATCATCAAGATAAAATCAAAAAGCAACTCAAAAAGCCATTAAATTAGCATAAACTTATGTAACAAATACATGTCGAAACAATGTAGTTTGTCAGCTTTACAGTCATGACACTTCACTCATTTTGCTGTGCAAAAACCACGAAACAGCCGCCCGCTGCCGCGTTGACAGGCTGCTCATGACAACAAATTGCTTTCACCATAATTTCTTCTGCGTTGGCTAACGCAACTCGATCAGCACAACCCGGCTGCTGCTGCGCCCGGCATCATCCACCACGCTGAGCACAATGCGCCCGGCTTGCTGCGGCCGCCAGGCCAGACCCGCACCGCCGGCTGCCGTACTGCCGATCAGGCTGCGGTCGGCAAACCAGTACAGGGTGCGCACGCCGGCTGCGGCCGTTGCCTGCAGCGCGATACTGTCCTCCCCGTCGCCCAGCACATAGACCACGTCGCGCAGCGGTGAACGGATCAGCGGTGGCGCAGCGGATGACTCGGCCCCCTCGCCGCAGCTGGCCTGCGGCGGCACGCGGCGCGGCATGCCAGCCTCGCGAAACAGCCGCGCCAGATCGGACGGCCAGAACTCGAATACCTCGGCGCGCACGTAGCGCGCATCGAAGGGCGGACAGGCCGCCGCGCCGCTGCGCGTGTCGATCATCACCGGCCGGTGCAGCTCGCTGACGCGGATCGGCGACTTGCCGGGGATGAACCAGCCATCGACCACGCGCGGGCACCACTGGTTGGGCAGGTCGCCGCTGTCGGCACAAATGCGCGTGCGGATCACGCCGGGCGGCGGCAGACGTGCTGGCCGGGCCTCGCCACTGGCCAGCTGCAAGGCGTCGGCGATGCGGAAAAACAGCGGCGCGGCCATGTCGAGCCCCACCAGCGCCGGGTTGCCGCGCCCGTCGAAATTGCCCAGCCACACGACGACCACATAAGGGCCGACGACGCCCGCCGTCCATGCATCGCGAAATCCCCAGGACGTTCCCGTCTTCCACGCCACCGGCCAGCCCTGCCTGCGCGCCTGCGCCAGCGCATCCGGGCGCGGATTCTGCTCGAGCATGTCGAGCACCAGAAAACTCGCCTCCGGCGACAGCAGTCGCGGGCCGTCGCGCGGCGGCTCGTCCTCGGCAAAGCGCAAGGGCCGCGCCAGCCCCTGATTGGCCAGCATCGCATACAGGCCGGCCAGCTCCTGCATCGTCAGCTCGCCGCCGCCCAGCGCCAGCGCCAGGCCGTAATGCGCCTCGCTTTGCAGGCCGGACACGCCGGCCATCTTCAGGGTGTCGTAGAGGTTCGGATGCCTGAGCTGGCTTGCCAGCCACACCGCCGGCACATTGCGGCTGCGCGTCAGCGCGTCGGTGGCATTCACCGGTCCGGCAAAGCGGCCGTCGAAGTTTTCCGGCTGGAAGGGGCCAAAGGCCGATGGCGCGTCCTTGAGCACGCTGCGCGGGTGGATCAGCCCCTGATCGATCGCCAGGCCATAAAGCAGCGGCTTGAGCGTCGAGCCGGGCGAGCGGCGGCCCAGCGTTCCATTGACCTGACCGGCGATGCCGGAATCAAAGTAATCGGCCGAACCAAGCAGTGCACGCACGCCCATGTCGCGCGTGTCGACGATCATCGCGCTGGCATTGTGCACGCCGCGCGCGCCGACCTGCTCGAGATAGCGCGCCACCTGGCGCTCGAGCAGACGCTGCAGCCGCGCATCGACCGTGGTGACCAGGCGTGCCGGTGGCGCGGCAGCGCGCCCGCCCAGCTGCTGCTCGACCAGATGCGGCGCCAGAAAAGGCAACTGGTGCAGGCGTCGCGCCGGCACCGGCAGCTGCAAGATCTGCCTTTCACTCTCGCTGATTGCATACCCTGCCACGATCCACTGGGCAAACAAACGCTGCCTTGCCCTCTGGAGCGATACCCCGGAGGCTTGCCGTTGATTGGGCGCCTGCGGGATCACCGCCAGCGTCATCGCCTCGGGCAGCGTCAGCTGGTGGGCCGGCTTGCCGAAGTAGATCAGGCTGGCCGCCGCCACGCCCTCGATATTGCGCCCGTACGGCGCGACATTCAGGTAGGCCTCCAGCAGCTCGCGCTTGCCGTAGCGCGCCTCCAGCCACAAGGCCAGACCGATCTGCTGCAGCTTGCCGGCGGGGTCGCGCGTGTCGAGCCGGTACAGCAGCCGCGCCAGCTGCATCGTTAGCGTCGAGCCGCCCTGGCGGCTGCCACCGGTGTAGGTCGCCACGGCCGCGCGCGCGAGCGCGTAGGGATTGACGCCGGGATGCCAGTAAAACCAGCGGTCTTCATACAGCTGCACCGCGTCGACCAGCTGCGGCGACATCTGCTCGAGCGGAATCCACAGCCGGTAACGCTCGTCGCTGGCCAGCGTCAGGCGCAGCAACTGGCCATCGCGGCTCATCACCGCGGTGGAGCCTGGCAGCCAGTGCGACAGCGGCGGGTGCGGCCACAGGCGCAGCACGAGCAGCAGCAAGGCGAGCAGCAGCAGGACTCGCCGCCAGCGCTTGCGCCAATACCAGCGGGCCACCGCCGTCACGGTGGCCCGCATCGTCATGACGGCCACGGCAAGCCGACCCACTACGGCTTGACGATCTGCAGCTTGCCCGGCAGGCCGCGCGCCTGGATGCTGCGCTGGTACATCGCCTCGGCGAACGGCGCCGGAGCGGTGTAGCTGCCGGCATGCGTGGCGCGCACGCGGTAGACGAAGGTCTGCGCCTCGGCGCCGACATAGCCATACAGCACGACGCGGTCTTCGCGAACGTCGAGCGACTCCAGCGGCCAGTTTGACTGCTTGGGCTCGCCGATCTGCGGCTGCCAGGCCGGAACGGCGGCCTCTTCTTCCATACCCTCGCCACTATCGCCCTGTGGCCCCTGCTCTTCCTTGGCTGGCGAGCGATACACCACCTCAACCCCGCCCGGCAACAGATCGACCAGCGCCACCTGAGCCACGCCTTGCTTGCCCGTGGCGCGCACGCGCAGACGGATCAGGAACTCCTCGCCGATCTTCGGCGACTTCAGTTCCTTGCCGTCGACCCCCAGGTAGTCGCGGGTGATTTCCAGCCCCTGCTTGAGCTCGGTCGCCGGCGTCTTGCGATCGAAGCCCGACTCCGCCAGCGCGTAGAAGGCCGGGCCTTCGCCCTTGCGTTGCAGGCTCACGCCCTCTGCCTGTGCCGAGAGCGGCGCACGCGCCTGCAACCCTGCGGGCAGCGTCAGCGCGACGGGCTGACCGCCGCGCAGCTCGCTGGCCGACACGCTCAGCCCGCTGGCGCGCGCCTGCGCATCCCAGGCATCGAGGGCCAGCAGCAGGTAGGCGGCGGTCAGCGACTGGTAGCGCTGAACTGATATCTGCTGCCCCAGGCGGTTCAGGACCTCGGGCTTGAGCTGGCCGGCCTCGACCGGGAAATGCTTCGCGATCAGATAGAGCTTGCCGGCGTCGTGGCGCAGGCCGTCGTAATACGGATCGTCCTGGGCGACCTGCTGTTCGCCGCGCCAGGGCACGCCGCTCAGCACCTTGCCCGCCAGCGCCTCCTGCTTCAGCAGCTTGTAGCTGGCCGCCACATACGCCGCGGTCAGATCCCGCTGCCAAACCTTGGCGTAGCGGCGGTCGAGCTCCTGCTGCAGGCTGGCCAGATGGCCGCTCGTCATCACGCCCATCCGGCTCAGCAGATAAATCGCCTGGGCGCGGTCGCGCGCGCCGGACAGGCCGCGGCTTTCACCCGCGGCGCGCTGCTCCAGCCAGTCCTCGCCCAAGCGCAGCATGTCCGGCGGCACCGCCAGGCCGCGCTCGCGCGCCTCGACCAGATATTGCATCGCGTGCAGGCTGGCCAGCTCGCTGCCCTGCGGGCTGATTCCCCACAGGCCGAAGCCGCCGTCGTCACCCTGGCGCTCGCGCAAGGTGCGCAGCGTCGACTGGAAGACCTGCAGCGCACGGCCCGAGCCGCGCTCGGCGGCTGGCGTGAGCAAGAGCGCGGGCAGCGCCTTGCTGACCAGCTGCTCGGTGCAGCCATAGGGATAGTCGTCCAGATACTGGGCCAGACCCGTGGCCCAGACCAGCGGCGAGCCGCCGGCGGCAATCGTCACCTTGCGATGCTCGGGGTAGAGCGCGCGCGTCAGCGGCTGCTGCATGCTGTCCTTGCTGAAGCTGGCGACGGTGAGCTGCGTGCGATAGGCGCTGGCCGGACGCACGCTGATGCTGTCGACCGCCCTGCCCTGCTTGCCTGGCAGATTGGCTGCGCTGGCGACAAAGCGCACCGGCATGTCGCCCAGCACCTCGGTTGCGCGCACGGTAAGCTCGGCCACCTGCTCCTGCTGCGGCGCCAGATCAAGCGCCACCGGGCCCTTGACGATCTGCAGCCCACGGCCCAGCGTCGCCTGGATGTTCACCTTCGCGCGCTGCGGCATGTTGTTGAAGACACCGACGCTGACGGTGAATTCGTCGCCTGGCGTCACCGCCGGCGGCACATTGGGCGAAAGGATCAGGTCGCCCTTCACCACGACACCCACTTCGTGAACGCCGATGCGATCGGCATTTACCGCTACCGCGAACACACGCAGCTTGCCGTTATAGGTATCCGGAATCTGCCAGTTCAGCGTTTTGGCCTGCGGGCCGATGTCGAGCATTCCCGACCAATACGCGACCGGCGGCTGGCGTTTGCGCTTGAATGGATTCAGATGCCGGCCCAGCGCGCCCTCGGCATCACCGCCGGGCGCAGCCGCCGCCTGCAGGCGCGAGAATTCCGGCAGCAGCAGATCGAGAATCTGCGAGGTCTGCACATCGAGCGACTTCTTTTGAAAGAAGAAATCGAGCGGCGCCGGCGTCTTGTAGCGCGCCACCTGCAGGATGCCTTCGTCAACGGCGACCAGCACCGCGCGCCCCGGCTGCGTGCTTTGCAGCGTCATCGCCAGCTGCTGGCCCGGCCTAGCCTCGGCAGAAACGCCGACTTTCACGTCAAGTTTGCGACGGTCGCGGTTGATCGCGAACGGCGCCACGCCATAAGACAAGGGGCTCATGAAGACTTCGCTCGACGCCGGGTCGCGCAGGAACTGCACGCTGACGTAGGCATTGCCCTCCAGCCCTTCGGGAACAACAATCTTCTGCACCGAGCTGGTGGTGTCGGCCTTGAACCACACATGCTGGTATACCTTGTCACGCTCAATGGTGATAAGGCCTGCACCGGTATACGGTGCCCGGATATTCAGCTCGACCGTTTCACCCGGCGCGTAATCGCGCTTGTTGAGCTTGAGCTGCAGCTCGGCATTGCGCTCGAGCGAACGGCTGAGGTTGGCGTCACCAGCCACGCTGTATTCGAGGCGGTTGAGCTCGTTGCCCTCGGCATCCTTCACGATCAGCGCAAAATCGCCCGGCTCGGCTGTCGGCAAGGACAGATTGCTGGCGGCGGCCGGCAGGCTCAGCGCTTTCTCCTCGCGCAGCACTTCCTTCTTGCGCGACTCGTACTTGTACGTGCCATCGCCCTGCTTGGTCAGCACCGACACATAGCGGCGCTCGACCCAGGCAAGCTTCAAATCGCCGACCGCCCTGGGCGCCAGATCGGGGCCAACCGCCAGCCAGCTGGCGCTGCGCTTCGCACCGCGCCCGATGTAATCCAGCGCGCCATCGGGTTTCACGCCGACCAGATACGGCGCGGACGACACCAGCACCGCGGCTTCGCCAGCCACGCCACGCCCGCTGCCAGCCTCAAAAGCGCGGGCGGTCAGGTGCAGGCGATAGGTGGCGCGCGCAAAGCGGCCGAGATTGAGCGCAAGCCTGGCGACGCCTGCCTCGTCGGTATTGGCGACCGCCAGCGTTTCCTGCACCGGCTGCTCGAACTTGCCCAGCGGTGTGAAGTGATAACCGGCATGGCGGGCAAAGCTCGGGATCGTCGGGCTCAGCACCATCTCGCCCTCGACACGGCGGCCGGCGGCCGGCGCGCCAAAGAGCTGCAGCACCGACACGCTGGCCGTCACGTCCTCGGGGCGCAACCAGCCCTCGGTCGGCGCCTTGCCCAGCGCGACATTGACCTTGAAGCGGTCAGGCTCGAAATCGCGCACCGTGACACTGCCCGAACCAATCTGCTCGCCGCGCTGGCCATCCTTCACCAGGTAGATGCCCAACTGGTAATCACCTGCCGGCGCGGTGGCGCTACTGGCGAAATCGAGCGCATGAAAGCCCGTGGCATCGAGCCTGATGGTTTCCTTGAGCACCGGCAGCCCGCGCGGATCGGTGATCTCGGCTTCGAGCGGCAGGCCGGCCAGCTGGCCCTGCCAGTTACTGGTACGAACAATCGCGCCGAAATGCGCGGTTTCGCCGGGGCGGACCAGACCGCGGTCGCTGAACACATAGGCGCTCAACTGCTGCGGCGTCGCGGCATTTTCGACGCCGCCGATGTCGAATCGCGACATGTCGAGCATGCGCTCGTAGGCGCGGGTCAGCGGCAGGAAGGAAAAATCCTCGCCACGGCTGACCAGGATAAGCAGCGGCTCCTTGTCGCGCTTGAAATTCTTCAGCACCGGCAGGCGCGCATGGCCGCTGGCGTCCGTTTGCGCGCTGGTCACCGCCAGGCCATTGCGACCGATCACCTCGACGCGTACCTCGGCCTGCGGCTCGCCGCTGGCGAGCGACTGCACGAAGACATCGGTCGTGCCGTCATTGGCCTTCTTGGCCAGAATGCCCAGGTCGGTCAGCAGAATCAGGCGCTGGTCATTCGGCTCCTGATACTGGCTGGACGGCGAGGCGGGGTTGAATTCGCTCATCCGCACCAGGAACAGGCCACGGCGCTCGCCACCGCCTGTTTTTGACAGATACGCGCCCAGATCCAGATGGTCGTAAACGGCCTTGCCCGGGGCGACTTCGGGCAGGGCACGGTTTTCGACCATGCGCTCGGTCAGCGCATCGCTTGTGTGCTCGGACAACTCGGGTTTGGCAAAGCTCGAACTGTTCTCGACCAGATGCTGCAACTGCCCCGGCAATACACGACCCACCTCGATGCGCACGCCCTTCAGGCCCCGCGCCATGAAGCCGATCTTGCGCTCGCCCGACAGCGACAGCAGCGCGCCTTGTGACAGCAGCTTCACCGCCTTCGGATAGGGCTCAACCTGGAACAGCCCGGCCTGCGCCTGTCCCGACTGGTAGCCGCCAAAACCGGCGACGCCTCTTGCCAGCGTGACGTAGACATGGCGGCCCACCGGGGCCGTGAAGCGGAAACCGTGGCTCTGGTTGTGCCGTTCTTCGCCAGGCAGTGCGGTCAGCGGCAGCGGCGTCGCGGCGTCGAGCACCTTGCGGCTCACTTGCGACATGCCCCAGTTTTCCGGCTGGCGGCGCTTGTCCGCCGGTGTATCCGGGTGGAACTCCGGCAACAGCCAGGCCTGCACCTTGCCGGCCAGCGCCTCCTGCGACACCGGCACATTGCTCTGGAAGGTCAGGATCTGCTCGGGTTCATAGCGCTCGTTGTCGACGAGCGTCATGCCGATCTCGGCGAACTTCAGCGAATACAGGCCGGGAACGCTCACCTCGGCGTGCAGGTCTTCGGCCAGCTTGTTGCCGCCGGCCGCCGCCTTCACGCTGCGCGACAGCTCCAGCGTGATCGTACTGTCCTCGCGCGGCACCGCCAGCGGCGCCGAGTGCACATAGGCGTTGACCTTGTTGCGATCCAGCGTGACGGTGAAGGGCTTGTCGCCGCCGGCCTGCCAGTCCAGCCCGCTGCCCAGTGTCAGCTCCAGCGCAGCCTCGACGTCCTCGGCATTCACCGGATGGCTGAAGTGCAGTTGCGCAACCAGTTTCTTGAGACCGGCATCCTGCGGATCCTGATAGAACCTGGCCTCGACCAGCTTGGCGGCAAAGGCCGGCGCGCGGAATTCCGGCTCGTCATTGTCCAGCTTCACGTCGGCCTTGAGCGCGCCCTGGCGGGCGAAGCTCACCGTGAACGCTTCATCGACGGGCCATTCGCTCTTGGGCGTGAAAACCAGCCGGCGGTCGGTTTCCCACTGCCAGCTGCCGGCCACCTGTGGCTCAAGCACAATGCCGGCGGCCTTGTCGGCGACGTCGAAGGGCTTTTCGATGCGCTCCAGCGGCGCAACGGCTTCGGCGAACTCGATGATCAGTGGATTGGGACTGGGGCGCTCGACCTCGTAATCGGTAGGCTCTGGCGCCGTGACGGTGACGGCAACCAGCAGCGGCTTTGGCAGGCTCTGGTACCAGCGCCAGCCCTGCCAGCCGCCAACAGCCAGCCCCGCCACCAGCAGCGCCAGCACGGCGGCCAGCCTGGGGCGGGCCAGCAGCGCGCAAGCGCAGCGGCACAGCCGGCACCCCAGCCAGCGCAACCAGCCCGGCGCCTGCCAGTGCCCGAAGAGCAGAACCAGCATGCGGCCCAGCGCGCCGCACACCGCATTCATCCCTGCCGCCATCCACCCGAGTCGCGCCATATTTTTCAACCAGAGTCAGTGAAATGACATGATTCTAGTCGAGCTGTCTGACCGCGCCCATTAAATCTGCCAGCGGGCGACGCCAGTGTGACGCGCCCCACTTCCGCCTGGCCCGGCTGCGTGAAAATCCCGGCTTGCCCGGGGCGCTTTCATCTGTTAAAACCGCGACTTACTCCGGAAACCGACATGCTGATTCGCAAGCTCTTCAAGTTCGAAAGCGCGCACATCGTGCGCAACTGCAGCACCCAGCGCTGCAGCACCTCCATCCATGGCCACAGCTACAAGGTTGAAGTCCTGCTCGAAGCGCACGCGCTCGACCAGGGGCAGATGGTTTACGACTTCGGGCTGATGAAGGGCAATATCCGCGATGTGATCGACGCCTTCGATCACGCGATCTGCTTCTGGGACCGCGACGACGCCGAATACATTCGCCTGTGCAAGCAATTCTCCGCGCGCTGGATTGCCATGCCGGTCTCGCCCTCGGCCGAGCAATTCGCCCGGATGTTCTTCGTGATCATCGACCGCATCCTGCAGCAGACGATAATGGCAAACGGCGAAAGCGATGTCGTGCTGCACTCGGTGATCGCGCATGAAACCGAAACCGGCTACGCGCAGGCCTTCCGCCACGATGCCTACAATCCGCGCATGGGCGACATCCGCCTGGAAGACATCGAATTTTCGGCGCAATGCCAGGCCGAATGGCGCGACCCGGAGCTCTACCGCAAGCTGCTTGCCGGCGCGCGTTTTGAGAATACGGCGCCACCTCGCCAGATACCCTGAAAGGGATATGGCTGCGGCCTATATCTCATCGAGGTCCTGAGGCAATACGGCAATAGCAAGCAGAAACAGCATGGCGCCGTAGGGCCAGAGATCGGAAATGATGGCCGACAGGCCGTTGAAGTGCTGCAGATGGCCATACTGCCAGCGAAACAGCGGCAGCATCGCCGTCCATTGCGGTGTCAGCGGCCACAGCCAGCTCACCACATTGGCGGCCAGCAAAGCCAGCAGGCCCAGCACGGCGCGCCAGCGCCGCTGCAGGCGCCACAGCACCAGCAGCAGGGCCGCTCCCAGCAGCGCGCCGACCACCACCATGCTGTTGAGCCAGGCAAAGAACATCGCCGGCTTGAGCAGCATGCCGGCAAAGGCCAGCTTCACCAGCAGGCCGACACCCAGTACGCGACGCATCGCCCGTGGCCCCTGCCAGGTGTGCTTCATCAGCACCGACACATACAGCGCCACGCCGAGCAGGTTCAGCATCACGCCGCCGGATTCGAGCAGGCGCAGGAACAGCGCCGGATCGGCAATGGGCGAGATAAAGGGCTGCGGCAAACCTTGCGGCTCGACCACGACGCCAAGAAAGGGCTGCGATGGATCAAACTGGGTGATGAACCAGAACAGCAGCCACACCAGCCCCCACTCGACCAGTACGCCCGGCGCAAAATTGGCGTGCCGCAGCACCAGCCAGTGCCGCTGCAGGCTGCGCCGCGACAGCATGGCCGCCAGCAGTGCACCCAGCAGCGCGCCGCTGCCATTGCTGAGGATGTCGAGGTTGGAAGCAATCCGGCCGGGCAGGAATTGCTGGATGAATTCCACAGCGGCGGACAGCCCCGTGCCCAGCAGCACGGCCACCGGCAAGGCCGCACGGCGTGGCCGCCAGCTCAGCAGCAGGGCGGCGCCCAGCGGCAGATAGGCCAGCACGTTCACTGCATTGTCGAACACGGTGAAGTAATACGGCAGCGGATAGCTGTAAAACGCAAATACCGGCTCGCCGGTGAAGCGCCAGCCGGTAAAGGGATAGAGGCTGACGATCAGCAGCACCAGCACATAGGCCAGCGCAAAGGCGGGAGCCATGCGCGTGGGCACCATGCGGCGGGCAAGGTAGCTGATCGGGGGCAGCGAAGTCATGATGGCGGGTTCGGGTCCGGATAGGCCGGGGTTCACGGGCAGCAGCGGGATGGGGCAATTTTACGATCAGCCCGCCGCCGGCAGCAAAAAAGGCGCGCCACCGGCGCGCCTTGTTCCGGGCTGGCTCGTGCGCTTAGCGGGCGGTCTTCACCTGGGTCCACAGCTTGTTCAGCTCGCGCAGCTGCTTGCCTTCCAGCGCGTTGAGCTGCTGCAGCTTCTTCTGAGCGTCGGCATTCGGGAATACGGCGGAAATCGCCTTGATTTCCGGCTTCACAAAGGCGGCGGCGGCATTGTTCGGGTTGCCCGAACCGATCATGTTGGTCAGCTCGGAGGAGTTCTTGCCATCCAGCATGAAGTTGATGAAACGGTGCGCCAGATCCGGGCGCGGTGCGTTCTTCAGCACCATCATGCTGTCCACCGACAGGGTGTTGCCTTCCTTCTGCAGCGTGTAGTTCAGGTTGAACTTGCGCTTGGCAGCCTTGGCGTCCTGCTGGGCCTGGAACATGTCGTTCGAGTAGCCGTGAGCGACCCAGATATTGCCGACGGTCAGTTCCTTGATGTAGGACTGGGTGTTGAAGGCGGCCCAGAAGGGCTTGGCCTTCTTGATGGTTTCCGCGGCTTTCTTCCACTCTTCCGGATTGGTCGAGTTGGCGGAGAAGCCGTTGTACATCAGCGCGGCGGCAAACAGCTCGCGGCTGTCATCCAGCACGGTGACCTTGCCCTTGATCTTGGCGAGGATGGCCGGGTCGAAAATCACCGCCCAGCTGCCGGCATCGATGCCCAGTTCCTTCAGCTTGGTTTCGTTGTAGCCCAGCAGCGTGGTGGTGAAGGCATACGGCAGCGAATACTGGTTACCCTTGTCGAACTGGCTGTTCAGGAAGGCCGGATTGACGTTCTTGGCGTTACCGAGCTTGGCCTTGTCCAGCGGCAGCACGAGATTCTGCTTCACCAGCGGCGGAATCGCGAAGCCGGTCGGCACGATCACGTCGTAGCCCTTGGCGCCAGCGGACAGCTTGGCCAGCATTTCTTCCATCGCGCCGTAGTAATCCTGCACGACCTTGCACTTGCAGTCGGCTTCGAAGCGCTTCACGGTTTCCGGAGCGATGTAGTTGTTCCAGTTGTACACGTGCAGCACGTCTTCGGCGTGTGCGGCACCAGCGGCCATCATCAGCGCAAGCAGCAGTTTTTTCATCTCGCAAATTCCCGGACTAAAGGCAATCGAAAAAGGCTGGCCCGCACTGCGGCGCAGGCTGGCAGCGGGATGCACCCACCCCGGGCGCCCCGCGCGGATTATGCCACGCTTTACCCAAAACGGCCGGTCGCCCGCCTTGCGCTGTCGCGTATTCGCCGCGCCATGCCGGGGGGCAACATTGCCGCGAAGTCCGCAAAACGATACATGGCAATGTATAGCCATACAACCAAACACAGGAAATGGCTGCACAGCCATACCCTTTAATGCCAAGCAGAACAGCCATGCTCGGCGGCAGCAAGGCAAAACGGCCGGCGGGAAGATCCGGCCGGCCGTTTCGCGGGGGATACGCGCGACTTATTCGGCGCGCAGGGCGTTGGGCGCCACCCTGCTCACGATCAGGATCAGCGACAGCGTCAGCATCATCAGCAGTGTCGATACCGCGTTGACCTCCGGATTGAGCTTCATCGGCACCTTCACGCGCGAGTAGATTTCCAGCGGCAGCGTATTGGAGCCGACGCCGGCGGTGAAGAAGCTGATCACGAAATCATCAATCGACAGCGTGAACGCCATCAGCGCGCCGGCGATGATGCCGGGCATGATCAAGGGCAGCGTGATCTTGCGAAACGCCATCAACGGCGTCGCGCCCAGATCCCGCGCAGCTTCCACCAGCGACTCGTCCATGCCCTGCAGGCGCGAGCGCACGACAATCGCCACAAAGCCGATGCAGAACGCAATGTGCGACAGCGTGATCGACACCAGGCCCAGCGTCATGTTCAGCATCACGAAAAAAATCAGCAGCGACACGCCCATCAGGATTTCCGGGATGGCGATCGGCGTGAGCACCAGCACCGGCAACAACCGCAGCCGCCACTTGTACATCGCAAAACCGGCCAGCGTGCCCAGCACGGTGGCGACCACGCAGGTCACCAGGCCGATGATCAGCGTGTTCATCGCCGCTTCCAGCATCACCTCGTCGTTGAACAGCATCACGTACCACTTCAGCGTGAAGCCGACCCATTCCGCATTCAGATTGGAATCGTTGAACGAGAACAGCACAACAATCGCCAGTGGCAAATAGAGAAAGGCATAGACGGCAATCGCCGAACCCCATACCCAGCGGGAAACCTTGTTCATGTCGTCAATCCTTCTTCTTGCCGCGGCTGCCCGCCCAGGCGGCAACCAGCGCCAGCAGCAGCACCGAGAGGGTCAGCATGATCGACAGCACCGAGCCGAACGGCCAGTCGCGGCTGTCGAGGTACTGCTGCTTGATCAGATTGCCGATCATCATGCTGTTGGTCCCGCCCAAGAGGTCGGGGATGGCGAACATGCCCAGCGCCGGAATGAACACCAGCGCGACACCAGCCCATACCCCCGGCAGCGACAGCGGCCAGGTCACGCGCCAGAAGCGCTGCCAGGCGTTTGCCCCCAGATCCTGCGCGGCGTCGAGCAGTGACATGTCGTGCTTTTCCAGATTGGCGTACAGCGGCAGCACCATGAAGGGCAGGTGCACGTAGACGAGGCCCACGATCACGGCGAACTCGGAAAAGAGCAGCGACACCGGCTCGATGCCGAAGACGCCCAGCACGCCATTGACCGCCTGGCTGAAATAGCTCTGCGGGCCGAGAATGATCATCCACGCATAAACGCGGATCAGGAAATTCGACCAGAACGGCAGGATTACCAGCAAGACCAGCAGGTCGCGGGTTTTCTTGTGGCTGCGTGCGATCAGCCAGGACAGCGGGTAGGCCAGGATCAGGCAGATCAGCGTGGTCAGGCCGGCGTACCAGAAGGACTTGAGAAAGAGCTCGATGTAGATCGAGTCTTCAAAGAAGCGGCCGAAATTTTCGAAGGTCAGGTAGTCGCGCCAGGTATCCAGCGTGATCAGCACGGTTTGCTTGCCGGTTTCCGGATCGGTTTCGACCAGCGGCAGCAGGCCGCCGTAGTCGCCCGGAAAGCGGAAGGCGGCGAACACCATGATCAGTGCCGGCAGGGCAAAGAACACCAGCAGGTAGACCAGCGGCGGCGCGGAAATCAGCCATTTGGCAAAGCGCCCACCGATGCCATAAACGGGTTTCGACATCGCGTCAGTCCTCAACCCAGGATGAAGTGGCCAGCGTCATAGCGCCAGGCCAGTTCGACGAGGTCGTTGTCATCGAAGAATTTGGCGCGGCCCGGCGCCGAATTCGGCAGCATGGTTTCGACCAGCATGCCATTGTCCAGCTCGACGATGTAGATGGTCACGTCGCCCAGATACAGGCAGTCGTGCACCTTGCCCTTGAAATGCACCTCGTCGCTGTCATCGGCCGGCAGCGTGGCGCCGAGCTTGATCTTCTCGGGGCGCAAGGCCAGACACCCCTTCTGGCCGACCTGCGCGCCAGCCACCGGCTGCACGTGGCACAGGCCGACACCGGCGATTTCCAGCGTCATGCGCTCCGGGCCAAGCTCGCTCACCGTGGCTTCGAGCAGATTGCACTGGCCGATGAAATCGGCGACGAAGCGGCTCTTCGGATAGCTGTAGATGTGCTCGGGCGCGTCGAGCTGCTCGACATGACCCTTGTTCATCACGGCGATGCGGTGCGACAGCGCCAGCGCCTCGCCCTGATCGTGCGTGACATAGACAAAGGTGATGCCGACTTCCTTTTGCAGGGTGATCAGCTCGATCTGCATCTGTTCACGCAGCTTGGCATCCAGCGCCGAGAGCGGCTCGTCAAGCAGCAACAGCTTCGGGCGGTTGACCAGTGCGCGGGCAATCGCCACACGCTGGCGCTGGCCGCCGGACAATTCATGCGGATAACGCTTGGCGAACTCCTGCAGGCGCACGTCTTCCAGCAGTTCGTCGACGCGCCCGGCAATCTGCGCCTGGGGCACGCCGGCCATCTTCAGCGGAAAGGCGATGTTTTGCGCCACCGTCATGTGCGGAAACAGCGCGTAATTCTGGAAAACCGTGTGCACCGGCCGTTTTTCCGGCGGAACGTTGGCGACATTGATGCCGTCCAGAACAATTTCGCCAGAATCGGGTCTTTCAAAACCAGCCAGCATGCGCAGCAGCGTGGTTTTGCCGCAACCGGACGGGCCCAGCAGCGTAAAGAATTCACCCGCCTCGACGGCAAGGCTGACATGATTGACGGCAGTAAAATCGCCGAACCGCTTGACGACGTCGCGGATCTCCAGGAGGGCCATGATTTTCCTCACGAAAAAACGGCAGCCATTCTAGCAAGAAGCCTTGTCAGCCGGGGAGAAAATCGGGCGCAAGCCCGCCGGCCCACGGCGGCGTTGCAGCAAAAACCGCGACCCCGTCAAGAAGATGACAGCTTTTGAATTTGGAGCAGTTATAATCCGACGGTGCAGTGACACTCCGTCATTTGATCACCCTCGCCTTTCGGTCTGAAATTGGAACTCCGCATACACGTTACCGATCTGGCGTTTGGCCTGTTTGTCACTGATCTGGACAGACCCTGGCTTGATACGCCGTTTCTGTTGCAAGGGTTTCTGCTGGAAACCCAGCAACAGCTGGATGACCTGGTCGAGTATTGCCAGTACGTCGATGTAGACCTGGCGCGCTCGACGGGCGGGGCATCGCGCTGGCGCTATCTGGCCGACCGTTACGCCAACCCGGTTCCCGAGCAGACGGCCAACGCCACGCGCCCGCTGATCACCATCCAGAACGAACAGCAGGTCCAGGCCGAACGACGCGAGCGCCTGAACATCCTGCGCGAGCTGCGCCACCTCTTCACCTTCTGGCGTCGCCGCCAGTACGCCAGCAGCCATCCGGAGCCGGCCCGCGACGAACAGATCATCCTCTATGACGATTCCTGCTCGCTGGAGCAGGAATTGCCGCAAGCCACCCAGATTCACCGCGCCGCCGAAGAGCAGCTCGACAATTTTGTCGACGCCATCCGCGCCGACCTGCAGCCCAGGACGGAAGCGATTCATGAGGTGGTCGACTCCATGGTCGATTCCATCGTGCGCAACCCCAATGCGCTGATCTGGCTGACGCAATTGCGCCAGCGCGACCGCTACAGCTACAGCCATGCCGTCGATGCCGCCGTTTACCTGCTGGCCTTTGGCCGCCACCTCGGATATGGCAAGCAGGACCTGCACAACCTGGGCTTTGCCGGACTGATGCTCGACATCGGCAAGCTGCGCCTGCCCGACCAGCTGCTGCATCGCGAAGGGCGCTTTTCACCCGGCGAATTCATGCTGATGAAAACGCATGTGCAGCACAGTCTCGACATTCTCAACCAGCTCGACGAGGTCGACCCCGATGTCATCGACACCGTCGCCCGCCACCACGAACGCCACGATGGCAGCGGCTACCCGATGAAGCTGCGGGGTGAAGCCATCGGCATCTTCGGCTCGATGGCCGGCATCGTCGACTGCTTTACCGCGCTGATCAGCGAACGCGCCTACTCCAGCAGCAAAACCATCTACGAAGCGCTGCAGCTGCTCTACAAGTGGAGCGAGCGCTATTTCCACCCGGCGCTTGTCGAGCAGTTCGCCCAGTGCATCGGCATCTTCCCGGTCGGCGCCCTGGTCGAGTTGTCCTGCGGCGACGTCGGCATCGTCATCAGCCAGAGCCGCACGCGCCGCCTCAAGCCCAAGGTGCTGCTGATCCTGGGCCCGGACAAGCTGCCGCATGCCCGTCCGCAAATCCTGGACCTGATGAGCAACCCGACCACGGTTGCCAATATCCCGATCAACATCCGCCGCGAATTGCCGCTGGGCAGTTACGGCATCGACCCCGCCGAATACTTTCAGGGCTGACCATGCCACGCCTGCACGCCGACCAGTTCACCCAGCATCTTGCCGGCCTGCGGGCCTTTCTGGACAAGACCCCCTTCGATGAACAGCTGCTTGGCGAACGCATTGCCGCCCTGCTCGACGAAGCGGGCGTCTTTGACAGTCACGACCACGCCATCTACGTCGATTATTTCCGGCGCCTGCACCAGGGCAAGCACGATCCGGAGCTCTGGCCACGCCTGAGCACCGGCAGCCTGCAGCAGGCCAGCGCCGTGTTCCTGGCCTGGCACCAGTTGCTGGCCGGGCATTGTCCGGCCGAACTGCAGGCTACGCTGGATCGCCTGTGCCTCGAAGGCCTGGCCGTGCAGCAGACCTACGCCACGCCACGGCTGCGCGCGGTACGCCACAGCCACACGCTGGACACCGGCACCGGCCTGCCCAATACCACGGCGCTGGGCCAGCTGCTGCTGCAGGCGCGCGAACGCACCGAACCGGGCAAGCTGACCGCGCTGCTGCACATCGACTTCGGCTCGGCCATGCGCAGCTGCAGCGACCATACCCTGCTGTGCGCGGCCGAGCGCCTGCGCACCATGCAGCGCCATCACGACAGCCTGCTGCTGATTGATCGCCACACGCTGGGACTGGTGCTGCCCAACCTGTCCGGCAGCGGGCACGCCATGCTCGCGGCCCATCGCGCCCTGGCGCTGATCAGCGAGGGACTGGAGCTCGGCGGCCTCACCGTGCGCCTGCACCCGCAAATCGGCATTGCCCTTTATCCGGAGCACGGCAGCGAGGCCTCCACGCTGCTCAGCGCCGCCGCGCAGGCCGCACATGAATTCACGCAGAACGGCATTGGCCTGTACGACGCGAGCCGCGACTGGCTGGGCCAGCTGATCAAGCGCCTGGAAACGCCGCTGCGCGAAGCTCTGCTGAACAACCGCTTCCAGCTGGTTTTCCAGCCCCAGCTGACGGCCGACGGCAAAACGCTGCACGGCGTGGAATGCCTGCTGCGCTGGCATGACGAGGAGCTGGGCCAGGTGCCGCCGCACCAGATCCTGCGCGTGGCCGAGCATCTGGGGCTGATGGGCTCGGTCACCCAGTGGATCATCAACGCGGCCTTGCGGCAATTCCGCCAGCTGATGAACGAAGGGCTGCCCGGCACACTGAGCATCAACCTCTCGCCATCCAACCTGCGCGACCTGGAGCTGGCCGCCTTTATCGGCAACGCCTGCTCGATCTGGGGCGTGCCGGGCAACCGCCTGGTCTTTGAGGTGACCGAGTCGGCCGTCATCGATGATCTGGATTCGGCCTTGCGCATCCTGGAACAGATCAAGTCACTCGGCTGCCGCCTGGCGCTGGATGATTTTGGCACCGGCTTTTCCTCGCTGACCTATCTGAAACGGCTGCCGATCGACGAACTCAAGATCGACATGAGCTTCATCCAGGCCATCAGCAGCTCGGCGCGTGACGCCGACATCGTGCTCAGCATCATCGAACTGGCCCACCGCCTGCAGCTGCAGGTCATTGCCGAGGGCGTGGAAGATCAGCCCACCGTCGAACTGCTGCGGCAGATGGGCGCCGACATCATCCAGGGTTATTACTTCAGCAAACCGCTCAGCCCCAGCACGCTGGGCAATTTTCACCAGGCGCTTGGCGCCAACTGACCTCCGGCAAGCTCATGATGGATTGGCAGCAATTGCTCAGCGCACAGCGTCTGGGTGCCCCCCGGCTTGAACATGACCCGCAGGTGGGTCGCAGCCACTACCACAAGGATCATGACCGCATCGTGTTCTGTTCGCCGTTCCGGCGCATGGGCCGCAAGACCCAGGTGCACCCGATGACGGAAAACGACCATGTGCACACGCGGCTGACCCACTCGCTGGAAGTCGCCTGCGTCGGCCGCAGCCTGGGCGTGCTGATCGGCGAACGCCTGGGAGAGCGGCTGCCGGAAGGCATCACGCCCTATGACCTGGGCGCCATCGTGCAGGCCGCCTGCCTGGCGCACGACATCGGCAACCCGCCCTTCGGGCATGCCGGCGAATATGCAATCCGCGACTGGTTCCGCCGCGACGGACACGCCTACCTGATGCAGAAACTCAGCGCCGAAGAGCGCCGCGACCTGACCACCTACGAAGGCAATGCCCAGGGCTTCCGCATCATCACGCAACTGGAAAACCACCGCTTCGAAGGCGGCCTGCGCCTGACCTTCGCCACCATCGGCACCACGCTGAAATACCCGTGGACCAGCGAGCACGCCGGCGGCAAGGGCAAGTTCAGCTGCTATCAATCGGAAAAGGCCATTCTTGCCGAGGTTGCCCGCGAGCTTGGCCTGCCCGAGCTGGCGCCGGGCAAATGGGCGCGTCATCCGCTGTCCTACCTGATGGAGGCCGCGGACGACATCTGCTACGCCATTCTCGATCTGGAAGACGGCATCGAGATCGGCATGCTGCCCTATGAAATCGTCGAGCCCATCCTGCTGAAGATCTGCGGCGGCGACCGTGATCTGCTGGCGCTGGAAGTCGCCGCCGCACCATCGGTTCGCCGCAAGATTTCACTCTTGCGCGGCAAGGCCATCGAGCGCTGCGTGCAGGATGTCGCCAGCACCTTCATGGCACAGTACGAACGGCTGATGGCGGGCAGCTACCAGGGTGACCTGCTCAACGACTGCCCGCTGGGGATGCGTCAGGGCATCAACGAAGCCAAGCAGCTGGCGCGCGACCGCATCTTCAACGAACGGCGCAAGATCGAGATCGAGGTCGGCTCCTTCACCTGCCTCGACATCCTGCTCGACGCCTTCTGCAATGCGGCCTACCAGCTGAAGGTCGCGCCACAGATGCCCTTTCGCATGAAGCGTGTGCTGGACCTGATGGAGTACAACGCCCCCAAGCGCGAGTGGGAGTTGTATGAAACCTACCGCCGCGTGCTGGACTTCATCGGCGGCATGACCGACAACTATGCGACCTATCTGGCGCAACAGGTCGGCGGCATGGGGAGATAGAAGGTATATAGCCAAAACCATTTACAAGAAATGGCTTCAACAACATACCATGCACTGTATTTAACCACCTTGCCAAAACAAACAGCGCCGGAATCCGGCGCTGTTTGTTTTTTACGGCCATGTCTGGCTCAGAACCAGAGCGGCGGCGGAATCAGCGGCTTTGCCTGTCCGGCCCGCGCTTCATTGACGTCCAGCAACCTCAATGCCGGCTGCGGCTCGCGACGATCACGCACCGGCTCTTGCTGCAGCTCGCGCATCCCCTTGGGCCCTGCTTCCGGCTGGCCATCAGCCATCGAAAATACCCTGACCATGATGCACCTCCTGTGCGTGAACAAAAACAACATCCTTACACCCAATATCGGCCCGTCAGCTGCAAAACTCAATCCCGCCGGCACAAATAAATGCAGCACTGTCCACCCGACTGCCAAGCGGCGGAAAAGCCGGGGCAGGCGGACTGAGAGATGGGGAACTTGCGTATGACCTGCCCAAGCATTTCATCTGAAGGACAAAGGCTGGTGCTTCGTTTGCCCATCAAGCCAGCATCCTGTTGGCGCCACAACGCAAAGATGCGTTACGCGCGACAATGCAATCGCTCATGCGGCCAGCAGCCAGGGTGCAAACAGCGCCTGCAAGCGCGCTTCATTGACTTTCAATGAGCCTTGCCAGCCAGCCCAGGGCATTTCCATATCCGAGCGGCCTTTGGTGTTGCGCAATTCCTCGCCGGCCTTGACTATATCCAGCCAGCCAACCCAGTGCTCGCAGGAAAGATCAATGACGGCATTGGGTATTACGCCAACTCGTGCCAGCGAGTTAAGCAGGCCACGGCGGCTGTATTTGTCCACCTTGAGCAGTTTGGCTGCGTGCAGGCGCTGTTCAAATTGGCCGGGCGTTTCGTCCGGCGCTGCGTTGCGCAGCATGTCCAGCAGACGGGCGAAGGTAGCCTTGTCCTGCTCGCTGGGCACGATGTCCGGCTGGGCGAGAAAGTAGCGCAGGTTGAGGTAAATATACTGCGGACTGACCCAATCGCCACCGAGGTGCAGGGCAAACTGGATATCGCTGTCATTTTGCACTTCCGGCTTATCGCTACCACCACAAAGATGGCAGCACAGATAACAATCTCGCGCTTCATAGGGGTGAGCAGGCATGCTGTGCAAGTAATGCCAGGCAGCCAGCAAGGACAAGCCGCGCAAATAGCTGCCGCCGACCCCGGCAACAAAAGCATCCAGACAACGCTGGCGGCTGAGTTGCGGATGGTCTTTCAGTGCCAGCAGTTTATCCTGAACCTCGGCATGGCCGGAAAATGACTCAAGCCGATTGACCTGCCAGTTCATCTCCGCCAGAACGGCACGTTCCTTGTCCGACAAGGCTTCATCCGAATACACCGCCACTCCGGGCGGCTGCCAACTGGCGTTACAGGACTTATAGAGTTTTTTCAGGATGCGCAGTGCTTGCATGCTCAGATCCTTGTGGAAGCGGGCGGACGGCCTGCTCGAATGACTGACCCATTTTGTCATGGCCACGCCTGCTTTGCCGCAGTCCCAGCCCAGGAACATGGCGCGCCCCAGCGGGGGAAAAATCAGCTTGCATGAACTTGATGTACTTCGGTATGTCGCCATAGCCGTTACTCATAAATGGCTACATCAACATACCGGGCACAAAAAGTAAGGGGATGGGGAGAAACGCATTCACACGTCGCAGACCAGCCCCGCCCTTTTGCCCCATCCTGCGAGGAAAAAACGGGGAGCAGTGGCAATTAGCCGATCTGCATATAGCGTTCGCCATGCTCCTTAAGTAGCAGGCGGTGCTGTTTCCAGTCAGGGCAGTGGCTGGCGACAATCGCCCAGAAGCGCGGCGAGTGATTCAGCTCCTGCAGGTGCGCCAGCTCATGGATCACCACATAGTCGATGACCGCCGGCGGCGCCTGCATCAGCCGCCAGTTGAGGCGGATGGCGCCAGTGCTGGAGCAGCTTCCCCAGCGGCCCCGCGCACCGGACAGGGCAAAGGCGCTTGCCTGCAGGCCCATGCGCCCGGCCCAGAGCTGCAGGCGCTCGGCCAGATACACCCTGGCGCTGCGCTGCATGAAGCGCGCCAGATTCTGCCGGCGCTGCGCGTCATCGGCGCCGGCGACATCCAGCCCCCCATCCGCCAGCCGGGTGCGCGTGCCGGGACGGATGACCAGCGTTTGCCCCAGCCAGCTCAGCCGGCTCAGGTCGGCTTGCGGAGGAGTCGCGGCGGCGCGTGCGTGCATGCGCTGCCGTGCGGCCAGCAGCCAGTCATAGCGGGATTTCACGAAGGGCTCGATGGCGCTCCAGGGCAGGCGCTGCGGCGCCTTGACCTCGATCTGGCCATCGGCGCGCACCAGCAGCTGCACGGTGCGCCGCCTCGGCGAACGGGTCCAGAGCAGCGGCAGGGCCTGCCCGGGCCCGAACTCGACCAGCAGGGGTTTAGCGCTGGCCGCCATGGCCGGTCGTCTTGCCCGGATGGCAGGGGCCGACACCGCCGATGCACTCCATCTGTGCCTCGATCCAGGCTTCGGCTTCGCGGTTCACCTCCGCCGAGCTGCGCCCGGCGGTGGCGATCGGCGCACCGATGACCATGGTGATTTCACCCGGGTACTTCAGAAAGGAGTTGCGTGGCCAGAATTCGCCGGCATTGTGCGCCACCGGCACCACCGGCACGCCCAGATCCAGGGCGAGACGCGCGCCGCCCTGCTGGTAGCGGCCGCGCTCACCGGCAGGCACGCGCGTGCCCTCGGGAAAGATCACGATCCAGAAGCCCTTGGCGAGGCGGTCGCGCCCCTGCTCCATCAGTTTCTTGCCCGATTCGGCGCGCTTGCTGCGATCAATCGCAATCGGCGACAGGCAGCGCAGCCCCCAGCCGAAGAAGGGCAGCTTCAGCAGCTCCTGCTTGAGCACCCAGACCATGGGCGGCAGGATCAGCTGCAGCGACAGCGTCTCCCAGGCGCTCTGGTGCTTGCACAGCAGCACGGCAGGCTCCTTGGGCAGATGCTCCAGCCCTTCCACGCGGTGGCGCAGGCCGCAGGTGATGCGCAGCCAGAAAATCATCATCTTCGCCCAGCTGGCCATGATGCGGTAACGCAGCAGCGGCGGCAGGACGAGGATCAGCGTCGCCAGCAGGGCATAGAAGGGAATGGTGACGATCATGCCGAGCCAGTAGAGCGCGGAACGCAGCCAGATCATGTACGGGGTACTCCGGGTTGGGTCGCGTCACCGCAAGGATCGCGCGACAGACCCTGCCGGCACGGCCCCGCGGGAGCAAGCGGTTTTCAGTCCAGCAGCAGCGCGGCAGCCACAGCGGCGAGGTCGTCGAACACCAGCGTGCCTTCGGGCAGTCGCCCCTGGCTTTCGGTCTTGCGGCCGTTGCCGGTGCGCACCAGAATCGGTCGCCCGCCGATGGCCGCGACCGCCTGCAGGTCGCGCAGCGAATCGCCGACCATGACCATCTGGCCGGCCGGCACATTGTAGCGACGCTGAATGTCCTCAAGCATGCCCGGATTGGGCTTGCGGCAGCTGCAGCCGTGGTCCGGGCCGTGCGGGCAGAAGAAGATGGCCTCGATCTCGCCACCGGCCTGCCCCACCTTGCGGTGCATGCGCGCGTGGATCTGGTTGAGCATCGCCACGTCGTACAGGCCGCGGGCGATGCCGCTCTGATTGGTCGCAACGACGATGGTCCAGCCCGCACGCGTGAGCTGGCCGATGGCCTCCAGGCTGCCGGGGATGGGCTGCCACTCTTCCGGTGACTTGATGTAGGCGGGGCTGTCTTCATTGATCACCCCGTCGCGGTCCAGTACCAGCAGTTTCATGGCAGGTGTCCCCATATCGGCATTACTCCGCGAGCAGCGCCAGCTCGGCCACAGTGTTCATCTGCTGCGCCAGCCGGTGCAAGAGCGCCAGACGATTGCCGCGTACGGTCAGATCGTCGGCCATCACCATCACGCCGTCGAAGAAGGCATCAACCGGCTCCCTGAGCGCCGCCAGCGCGGTCAGCGCGCCGACGTAATCGCCGGCGGCCAGCAGCGGCCCGGCCTTGGCGGCAACGGCATCGCTGGCGGCGGCCAGTGCACGCTCTTCGTCCTGCGCGAACAGGGCGGCATTGAGCACCGGCAGTTCACCCTCGACCTTCTTCAGGATGTTGCGGATACGCTTGTTGGCGGCAGCCAGCGACGCGGCTTCCGGCAGGGCCTTGAACTCGGCCACGGCGGCCAGGCGCGCCTGCACGTCATCAAGCTTTTCCGGGCGCTGCGCCAGCACGGCATCGATATCGGCAGCCGGATACTCGCTGGCCAGGTAGTTTTTCAGGCGATCGAGCATGAAACCGTACACGCCATCAACGGTGCCTGCGGCAACCACGCCGGCCGGGAAGGCCGCGGCGGCGATGCCCAGCAGCTCGCGCACATTCAGCGGCAGCTGCAACAGCATGCGCAGCACCCCCAGGGCGGCACGACGCAGCGCGAACGGATCCTTGTCGCCGGTCGGAATCAGGCCGATGCCCCAGATGCCAACCAGGGTCTCCAGCTTGTCGGCCAGCGACACGGCTTGCGCCACCGCACCTTCCGGCAGGGTATCGCCTGCAAACTTAGGCTTGTAATGGGCTTCAACCGCATACGCCACCTCGGTATCCTCACCATCCAGGCGCGCATAATACTGGCCCATGATGCCCTGCAGTTCCGGGAATTCGCCAACCATGTCGGTCAAGAGGTCGGCCTTGGCCAGATAGGCCGCACGGGTCGCCTTCGCGGCATCGGCACCCAGCAGCTTGGCGATCTCGCCGGCCAGCGTTTCCAGCCGCGTCACGCGCTCGAGCTGCGAACCGATCTTGTTGTGGTAAACGACATTGGCCAGACGGCCGACGCGGGCGTCGAGCTTTTGCTTCTGGTCCTGTTCGAAGAAGAACTTGGCATCGCTCAAGCGCGCGCGCAGCACGCGGCTGTTGCCGTTGATGATGTGCGAGGGATCGGCTGCCTCGATATTCGAGACCAGCAGGTATTTGTTCATCAGCCGGCCGTTGGCGTCCAGCAGCGGGAAGTATTTCTGGTTCTGCTGCATGGTCAGGATCAGGCATTCCTGCGGCACCTTGAGGAAGTCCGCCTCGAACTCGCCCTGCAGGACGACCGGCCACTCGACCAGCGCGGTCACTTCGTCGAACAGTGCGTCATCGGCAGCGATGGTGGCGTTCAGCGCAGCGGCCGCTTCGGCCAGCTTGTCACCAATCAGCGCGCGACGCGCGGCGAAGCTCGCGACCACCCGGCCTTCGTCGTACATCTTCTTCGCGTAGTCACCGGCATGGGCGAAGGACACCTCGCCGGCAGAGAGGAAGCGGTGGCCGCGCGACACGCGGCCGGATTCGAGGTGCAGAATCTGCGCCGGCACCACCTCGGCACCGTGCAGCACGGTGAGGCCGTGCACCGGGCGGATGAACATGCCGTCGCGATCACCCCAGCGCATCATTTTCGGCGCCGGCAGCTTCTTCAGCGCGGCATCGATGATGCCGGACAGCACCGCGGCCAGCGGCTCGCCCTGTTTGAGCGAGCGGAAGATGAACACCTCCTGCTTGCCATCGCTGCCCTTCTCAAGCTGGTCGAGCTGGTCGGCAGCCAGACCGCAGCCGCGCGCAAACCCCAGCAGCGCCGGCGTCGGCTGGCCATCCTTGAAGCCACTGGCGACCGCCGGGCCCTTCTTTTCGATCTGCTGGTCGGGCTGTACGCCCAGCACGCCCGGAATCGACACGGCCAGGCGGCGTGGCGAGGCAAAACTGGCATGCTCGGTGCCGGCGGCGACAAAGCCCAGTTTGGCCAGCTCGTCAAAAATCGCCGCGGAAAAGGCCGCGCCCAGTTTCGGCAGCGCCTTGGGGGGCAGTTCTTCGGTAAACAGTTCGATCAGTAGCGTATCGGCCATGTCGCTTTACTCTTCCTTGTCTTTTTTCGCGTCTTTCTCTGCCATCAGTTTGCAGATCTGTCGCACATAATCTTCGCCGTAGCTGCCGGGAGCCGGCTGCTCGAATTCCCATTGATAGCCGGGCACATCAAAACGCTCGACCAGATCGTCGTCCTTGTCGCGGGTTTCGACGGCGATCAGCGCCATCTTGCCGCTTTCGCAGTCGATGGCCTGCCGGCTGTACTTGTCGCGATATTCGGCGCCGGCGTGATACAGCCCGTCCATCTCCGACTGCGGCACAGGCGTGGGCTCGACGGTGTCGGCCTTGTAGCGTTGCCACATCCACACATAGGTGTATTTCGGCTCGGCGTAGTCGTCGTAATGGCTGATCGAATTCACATCAACCAGAATGTCGTGATCGGGCTTGTTGCCGTACACGCGCCAATCCGCCTTGGTTCCCGGCACCGGCACCGGGCCTTCAAGTTCGTCATCGAACTTGCCGCAGGCCGCCAGCAGCAGGGCGGGAATCAGCAGCAGGGCAGCACGCATCGGCAGGCTCCTTCAGGCGCTTGGTCGCGCGCTTACTTCTGGCACATCGGGAAATCCAGCGCTTCCCGGCTGGCGTAATAGGCTTGCGCCACGCCACGCGCCAGATTGCGGATGCGGCCGATATAGGCCGCGCGCTCGGTCACCGAAATCGCGCCGCGCGCATCCAGCAGATTGAAGGTATGCGCCGCTTTCAGAATCATCTCGTAGGCCGGCAGCGGGATACCCACTTCCAGCAGCTTCTGCGCTTCGCCTTCGAAGCTGTTGAAGAGGCTCAGCAGCAATTCGACGTTGGAGTGCTCGAAGTTGTAGGTCGACTGCTCGACTTCGTTCTGGTGATAGATGTCGCCGTAGGTGACAACCTGACCGTTCGGATACTTCGTCCACACCAGGTCGTAGACGTTTTCCACGCCCTGCAGGTACATCGCCAGACGCTCGGTGCCGTAGGTGATCTCGCCGAGCACCGGTTTGCAGTCGAGGCCGCCGACCTGCTGGAAGTAGGTGAACTGCGTGACTTCCATGCCGTTGAGCCACACTTCCCAGCCCAGGCCCCAGGCGCCCAGCGTCGGGTTTTCCCAGTCGTCCTCGACAAAGCGGATGTCATGCACGGTCGGGTCGATGCCCAGTTCCTTCAGCGAACCGAGGTAGAGATCAAGGATGTTGTCCGGATTGGGCTTGAGCACCACCTGGAACTGGTAATAGTGCTGCAGGCGGTTCGGGTTTTCGCCATAGCGGCCATCCTTGGGGCGGCGGCTCGGCTGCACATAGGCGGCATTCCACGGCTCGGGGCCGATGGCGCGCAGGAAGGTGGCGGTGTGGCTGGTGCCCGCCCCCATCTCCATGTCATACGGCTGCAACAGCGCGCAGCCCTGGCGGCCCCAGTAATTCTGGAGCGTCAAAATGATTTCCTGGAAAGTCAGCATGGTTGGTTTTCGCCGTTCGCGACAAAGCTAGAGATTTAACCTGCCGATTCTACTTGCTTTTGCGCGCAGACGGGAAATGCGGCGCGCTGCCGCTGCGGCAAAGCCGGCTCCAGCACTGACCGGCGCGATTCATTCCAAACCACCAAACCCAACGCAGGGACGCGGAGAAAACCTCTCTTAGCCTTTCTCCGCGCCGAAGGGTGTTCAGCTTTCCCCTGCCCCGGACAAACCGCACTCGCAGCGCTCAGGCAACGGGAACCCGGCGCCTTGCCACGGGTCGACCAGCGGGATTGCTGCACAGACAGATTGTCGTCAGTTGGCGTATGCTAGCCGATGATATTCCCCGCAAGAGGCCGGCCTGCGCCGCCACTTGCCCAAGCCGGACCAACACCATGTCGAACTGTATGCGCGCTTTTTTGATTACCCCCCTCTCCCTTTTGCTGGCAGCCAGTGTTCATGCTGGGCTGCAGCTCGATACCCTTAGGGAGGCCGCCAGAACGCGCGACATTGCCACCTTGCAGGAGCTCGTGAGCCAGAGTCGTGGCGATGTCCTGGAAATGTATCCGCAGTATTTCCTGCTCAGCGCGACCCTGCGTGAAGCGGCAAGCGGCGAAGTACGCGAATTTTTCCAGCGTTACGACAACACGCCGCTCGCCGAACGCTTGCGCGGCGAATGGCTGAAGGAATTGGGCCGCCGCGGCGGCTGGGATGAACTGGCCAGCGAGTACGGCAAGTTGCCCGCCCCGAATGCTGAACAGCAATGCCTGCGGGCCCAGGCCGGGCTGGCGCGCCAGGAAAGTGCGCCGGTCAGCGCCGCCAGGGCGCTGTGGTTCAGCGACAAGGCGCAGCCGGATGCCTGCAACCCGGTATTCGATGCGCTGTTCGCCACGGGCGAGCTCGGCCAGGCCGATGTCTGGCAGCGCATCCGCCTGGCGCTGGCAGCCAATCGCCCCGACTTCGCCCGCCAGCTGGCCACCCGCGTGGGCAACCCGGCGGCGCTGTTGGCCAGATCGCTGGGCGTGGCCGCCAACAGCCCGGAAAAGGCACTGGTCCGCGTGGATGCGGCGCAACGCGCCGAGCGCGAGCTGGCGCTGTTTGCGCTGGAATCCCTCGGTCGCAAGAACCCCGACGCGGCGGCAGCACAGCTGCGCCGCATCAGCGAAGACTGGCCGGCCGGCGATGTGGCCTTTGCCTGGCAGCAGCTGGGCCTGACGGCAGCCCGCAGGCTGCACCCCCAGGCGTCGAACTGGCTCAATGCCGCCAGCCTCGACGGCCTGAACGACGATGATCGCGCCTGGACCGTGCGTGCCGGCTTGCGCCAGCAGGACTGGCCGGCGGTGCTCAAGCGCATTGATGCCATGTCCACGGCCCAGCAGGAGGAAACCGCCTGGCGCTACTGGAAGGCCCGCGCGCTGCAGGCGGCAGGACAAGGCGCACAAGCCCGCGCCCTGCTTACACAGATGAGCGATGGCGACGACTATTACAGCCTGCTGGCGCGCGAAGAGCTGGGCCTGCCGCTGCAATTGCCGCCCAGCGCGCGCTTCAGCGACAGCGACGCGCGCAGCGTGCGCGCCCAGCCGGGCATCCAGCGGGCGCTGGCGCTCTATGCGCAGGACTGGAAGGTGGAAGGCGCGCGCGAGTGGAACTGGGCAATGCGCGAACTCGGCGATGCGCAGCTGCTGGCCGCCGCCGACCTGGCACGCCGCGAAGGCTGGCATGACCGCAGCATCTTTGCCGCCGAACGCACGCGGCAGCTGCATGACTTCAGCCTGCGCTATCCGACCCCCTGGCGCGCCGAAGTGCAGGCCTACGCCAGCGACAATGGCCTCGACCCCGCCTGGGTCTTCGGCATCATCCGCCAGGAAAGCCGCTTTGTCAGCGATGCCCGTTCCAGTGCCGGCGCAGCCGGCCTGATGCAGCTGATGCCGGCCACCGCCAAGTGGTCGGCGCGACGCGTCGGCATCGATGGCTTCACCAGCGCGCGCGTCACCGACCCGGACACCAATATTGCGCTGGGCACGCATTACATGAACTACCTGCAGGGCCGCTTTGGCGGCAACCAGGTGCTGTCCACCGCCGGCTACAACGCCGGCCCCGGCAATGCCAGCAAATGGCAGGATGACGAGGCGCTGGATGCCGCCATCTACATTGAAACCATTCCGTTCACCGAAACACGGCTGTACGTGAAAAAGGTCAAGGCCAACACCAGCATTTACGCCCAGCTGCTCCGGCAGGGCGAGGCGCGCCTGAAGCCGCGCCTGCAGCCGATTGCCGCACGCGGCGCCCCGGTCAACGACGGCGCCCCCTGATTTTCACGATCCACCACCCGGGAGTCCCAGCATGCAAATCATGATCACCAACCTGCCACCCGACACCGATGCCGAAGGCGTCGCCGAACTGTTGCACAAGGATCTGGGCCTCGCGACCGCCCGCGACATCGTCATGGCCGAGGGCAATGGCGAGCGCATCGCGGCGCTCTTCAGCCTGGACAATGTCAGCGAGGCCGCCGTGCACGCGGTCATCGACAAGCTCAACGGCTTTTACTGGCAGGGACGCACGCTGGGCGCGGCACACGCCACCATGTTCAAGGACTAGTCCATGCGCATCGCCGTTTTTGACAGCAAGGCCTATGACGAACAGGCCCTGAACAACGCCAACCGGGAATTCGGCTACGAGCTGGCCTTCTTTGGCGACCGGCTCGGCCGCACGACGGTGCCGCTGGCGCGCGGCTTTGACGTGGTCTGCCCTTTCGTGAACGACCGCATCGACGCCGACACCATCGCCAGCCTGGCGGCGGAAAACGTCAGGCTGATCGCGCTGCGCTGCGCCGGCTTCAACAATGTCGACCTGCAGGCCGCCGAGCGCCACGGCATCCGGGTCGTGCGCGTGCCGGCTTATTCGCCCGAAGCCACCGCCGAGCATGTCTTCGCCCTGCTGCTGACGCTGGTGCGCAAGACACACCGCGCCTTCAACCGCGTACGTGACGGCAATTTCTCGCTCGATGGCCTAGTAGGCTTCACACTGCACGGCAAGACCTTTGGGGTGATCGGCACCGGCAAGATCGGCCAGGCCACCCTGCGCATTGCGCGCGGCTTCGGCTGCCGCCTGCTGGCCTACGACCTTTATCCGAATGCGCAGCTGGCAGCGGAAATCGGCTTCGAATACGCGGCGCTGGACGACATCTTCGCCCAGGCCGACATTCTGTCGCTGCACGCCCCGCTGGCCGCCAATACCCACCACCTGATCAATGCCGCCAGCCTTGCCCGCATGAAGCGCGGCGTGGTCATGGTCAACACCAGCCGCGGCGGGCTGATCGACAGCCAGGCGCTGCTGGATGCGCTGAAGGAGGGTCATGTCGGCGGCGTCGGGCTGGATGTGTACGAGCACGAGGAAGGCGTATTCTTCGAGGATCTGTCCGGCGAGGCATTGCAGGACGACGTGCTGGCGCGGCTGACCACCTTCCCCAACGTGATGCTGACCTCGCATCAGGGCTACCTCACCGAAGAGGCGCTGGCCAATATCGCCAGCACCGTGCTGGGCACGGTGGCGGCCTTTGCCCGTGGCGGCGAGCTGCCCAATGAAGTGAGGACCAGTGCGTAAACTGCCGGCGCCCACGCCCCGCCTGGGGCGCTGGGCGCTGACGCTGCCTTCCTTTCTGGCCGGCCTCTTCACCCTGGGCCTCGGCGTCTTTCTGGTCTTCAGTTACTACAACGACCGCAACAGCCGCTCAGCCGTGCTCGAGCAGGATCTGCTCTGGCAAAAGCAGGCAATCGGCCTGCAGATGAGCAACACGCGCCACGAGCTGGAAAGCCTGGCAGCCACGCTGGCCGCCAACGGCCTGACGTCGGCCGACTTCACCGCGCGCACGCTGTCGCTGGTACAGAACACCCCCGAGCTGCTGAGCCTGGCCTATGTCGATGAAACCGTACAGACGCGCTGGCGCACGCCGCTCAACCCGCTGCCAGCCGAGGCGGGGCTGGCGCACCGCAACCTGGTGTCGCAGCGCGCCGCCGTGCTGCTGGCCGACGAGCCGGTGTACAGCATGCCGATCACCGATACCGGCACGCCGCTGCTGGCACTGGCCGTGCCGGTCAAGCTGCCGTTTGCCGGCCGGCATTTTCTGGTGGCGCAGTTCGACCTCAACCGCCTGCTGAACCAGCAGGTGCCCTGGTGGATTGCCCAGCGCTACCAGGTCAGCCTGGTGCGCCCGGATGGCAGCATCCTGGCGCACAAATTCGACCGCCGCCTCGACCCGGGCACGCTGTCGCAACAGCTGCCGCTGGACATCGGCCCCGAACACCTGCAGCTGCAGGCCACCGTGTACCGCGAGCGCGGCGACCTGCGCCAGAACACGCTGCTGAGCGCCCTGATCGGCCTCTCGCTGCTGATGCTGGCCTCGACCTGGGCGATGCGCCGCCACATCCGCGAACGCCAGGCCGCCGAAGCGCTGCTGCGCCGCGAAACCGCCATGCGCATGGCGATGGAGGATTCGCTGATCACCGGCACGCGCGTGATGGATCTGGAAGGCCGGCTCACCTACGTCAACCGCGCCTTTTGCACGATGACCGGCTTTGCCGCCGAACAGATGCTCGCCGCCGGTCAGCTGATGCCCTACTGGCCGCCGGAAGAGCTGGAGCATTGCCTGGCCATCAACCGGCAGATCCTGGGCGGAGAAACCGACAGCAACGGCTTTCAGTGCCGCTTCCAGCGCAGCAACGGCGAGCGCTTCGACGTGCGCATCTACGCCGCCAGGCTGGTCGATGGCGAGGGCCAGCACATCGGCTGGATCAGCTCGATCTACGACATCACCGAGCTGCAGCGCGAGCGCGAGGCGCTGCAGGCCTCGCACGAGCGCTTTGTCGCCGTGCTCAACGGCCTCGACGCCGCCGTGGTGGTGTCGGATGCCAGCAGTGGCGAGCTGCTGCTGGCCAATCCGCAGTACTACCATGCCTTCCGCTTGCCCGAGGAGCACGAGCGCTGCTGTGTCATCCCGCTGCTGCACCGCGAGCAGACAGCCGCGCAATCGGCCGAATGGTTCGACGAGTTTGGCCAGCACTGGTACCAGATCAAGAGCCGCCCCAGCATCTGGGTGGATGGCTCGCTGGTCTGGCTGGAAATCATCACCGACATCACGGCGCTCAAAGAGGCGCAGCAGCGCGAGCAGCAGCAGAACGAACAGCTGCAGCAGACCACGCGGCTGATATCCATGGGCGAGATGGCCTCCAGCCTCGCCCACGAACTGAACCAGCCGCTGGCCGCGATTGCCAGCTACGCCACCGGCTGCCGCAACCTGCTCACGCAGGCCGAGCCGAATCTGCGCCAGCTCGATCAGGCCATCGAAAAAATGGCCGAGCAGGCCAAGCGTGCCGGCCTCATCATTCGCGGCATCCGCGAATTCGTGCAGCGGCGCGCGCCGCACCGCGCCGCCTGCCAGATGCACCAGCTACTGGCAACCGTGCAGCTGCTGCTGGCCGCGCAACTGAAGAAACAGCAGGTCAGGCTGAGCATCGACTGCCCGGAAACCCTGCCGCCGGTCTTTGCCGACCCGGTCATGCTGGAACAGGTGGTCTTCAATCTGATGAAAAACGCCATCGAGGCGATGAGTGATACGCCGGTGGCCGAACGCCGGCTGCAGGTAGAGGCCGAACGGCTGGACGGCCTGCTGCAGATCACCATCAGTGACCGTGGTGCTGGCATCACGGACGAACAACTGGAACAATTGTTCAAGGCCTTCTACACCACCAAGGCCACCGGCATGGGCATGGGGCTGAACATCTGCCGCTCCATCATCGAGCACCATCAGGGCCGGCTGTGGGTGGAAGCCAATCCCGGCGGCGGCAGCCGCTTCCTGTTTACCGTACCCCTATCCGAGGACAGCAATGCCCGCGAACCCTGACCGCCGAATTGCCATAGTCGATGACGACGACGCCTTGCGCGACGCGCTTTCCTGGCTGTTTTCCACCCGCAACCTGCCGGTGAGCACTTACGCCAGCGCCGAAGAGCTGCTCGCCGCCTACCGGCCCGAGGATTTCGGCTGTCTGGTGCTGGATGTGCGCATGCCCGGCATGGGCGGCCAGGAGCTGTTCGAACAGCTGAAGACCTTCAGCTATTGCCCGCCGGTGATTTTCCTGACCGGCCACGGCGATGTGCCGATGGCGGTCGCCGCGCTGAAGGAAGGCGCGGCCGATTTCATCGAGAAGCCCTTTTCCGACAACGACATGGTCGACCTCGTAGAACGCTGCCTGAATGACGACCAGACCCGCCGCGGCGAATGGCAGACCCGCACGACGGTCAGCCAGCGCCTGACGCAGCTCACGCCGCGCGAACGCGAGGTGATGAAGCTCATCCTGACCGGCCGGCTCAACAAGCAGATCGCCGATGACCTGAGCATTTCGATGAAAACCGTGGAAGTGCACCGTGCGCGCATTCTGGAAAAAATGCAGGTCAAAACCGCGATGGAGCTGGCCGCGCTGCTGCGCGAAGCCGGCATCGAGGGTTGATCAAGCCCGCCAGCCTACATACCAATACCCCCATAGACCTGCAGCCCATTTTACGAAATGGCTGCAGGCGTATACCCCAATACCATGCTCATGCTTGTCTCGCCAGCCAAAACGCTGGATTACACCTCCGCCATTCCCGCCATCGCCCCCCGCCAGCCTGCCTTCATGGCGCAGGCGGCGGAGCTGATCGCCCTGCTGCGCCCGCTGACGCCTGCACAGCTGGGCGTGCTGATGCACATCTCCGACGAACTGGCCGTGCTCAATGCCGGCCGCTACCAGAGCTGGCAGCCGCACGCCACGCCGGACAACGCCCGCGCAGCGGTGTTCGCCTTCATGGGCGACGTGTACGAAGGCCTGAATGCCGGCAGCCTCGACGCCACCCAGCTCGACTACCTCGACGGCCACCTGCGCATCCTCTCCGGCCTCTACGGGCTCTTGCACCCCTACGACCTGCTGCAGGCCTACCGCCTGGAAATGGGCACGAAACTCGCCAACCCGGCCGGCAAGGATTTGTACGCCTTCTGGGGCGAGCGCATCACGGCGGCGATCCGCGCGCTGGCGCCCGGCGTGGTGGTGAATCTGGCCAGCGAGGAATACTTCAAGGCGGTCAAGCCGAAGTTGCTGGACTGCCCGGTGATCACGCCGGTATTCGAGGATTACAAGGGGGGGCGCTACAAGATCATCAGTTTTTACGCCAAGCGCGCGCGCGGGCTGATGGTGCGCTACGCGGCACTGCACGGCATCACGCAGGCCACCGCTCTGCAGCAGTTCGATCTGGACGGCTACCGCTTTGTCCCGGGGGAGTCTGACGCGCAGCGCTGGCTGTTCCGCCGGCGATTGTCTGACTGAGCGCTTGCATGGCGCACGGGCCGGGGCTAGTCTGAAACACTCCCCGTCCTGCAGCGCTCAACCCCATGACCCGCCCCACCGACCCCCGCCTGGACCTGCTGCTCGCCACCAGCCATGACACGCTCTGGCTGTGGGATATCGGCCGCGATGCCCTGCTGCTTGGCAGCCCCTGGCGCACCATGCTGGGCATTGCCCTGACCCAGCCGCTGCAGGATGGCATCAATGAATGGCTGGACCGCCTGCACCCCGACGAGCGGGCGCGCGTCAACCAGGCGCTGCAACAGCATCTGCAGGGCATCAGCGCCACGCTGGAATGCGAACACCGCCTGCAGCACCAGGACGGCTCCTGGCGCTGGGTGCTGCTGCACGCGCGCTGCCTGCGCGCGCCCGACGGGCAGGCCACACAAATGGCCGGCTCCTTTACCGACATCACCGAGCACAAGGTGCTCGACCCCTACACCCGGCTGCCCAACCGCATCCTGTTTCTTGACCGGCTGGAGCGCTCGCTCTCGCGGCTGCGCCACGCGCGCAACCACATTGTCGCCGTGCTCAACCTGCGTGCACGCATCCCGCCCGGCTACGCCGAGCTGCTCGACCACGACCAGCACACGCAGCTGGCGCGCACCATTGGCGAACGCATCGCCAGCGAAATCCGCCCCTGGGACATGGTCGCGCAATTCAACCAGCTCGAATTCGCCGTGCTGCTGGAAATGGTCGCCAGCATCGACGACCTGCCGGCCATTTTCAACCGCCTGCTCGAAGTGCTGCGCAAGCCCGTGCAACTGGGCGACAACCTGATCACCGTGCAGGTGGCCATTGGTTGCGCCGACAGCACGGTGATCGCCCACAATGAAGAACAGCTGCTGCGCGCCGCGGAAAGCGCGGCAGCGCTGGCACAGGATCACGGCGACAACCAGTATGTGCACTACGACCCGAGCACGCAGGATCTGCTGTCGCGCCGTCTGCGCTTCGAAAGCGAGCTGCTGCGCGCCATCGAGGACGCCAGCTTCGAGCCGCACTACCAGCCCATCCTCTACCTGGGCGACGGGCAGCTGGCCGGCTTCGAAGCGCTGGTGCGCTGGCCGCGCGCCGACGGCATGGTCAAACCCGACGATTTCATTCCGGTACTGGAACGGCAGGGCCTGATCAGCCAGCTGACCTGGATCATGCTGCAAAAAAGCCTGGTCACCCACGAGCGCTGGATTGCGGAAGGACTGATTCCCGCCAGCAGCCGCGTCAGCGTGAATTTCCCGCCCGAGCAACTGCAGGATCCGGCCGTGGTGGGTCTATTGCGGGCACTGCTGGCCAATGTCGCGGTACCCACCCAGCGCCTGAAGATCGAGATTACCGAGCGCTCGCTGGTGGCCGACGCGGGCCTCGTGCGCCAGACGCTGCTGGCGCTGCATGAAGCCGGCATCGAGGTCGCGCTGGACGATTTCGGCACCGGCTATTCGTCCATGTCCATGCTGCACCGTTTCCAGCTCGACAACCTGAAAATCGACCGCAGCTTCGTCAGCGAACTCGACCACAGCGAGCAGGCGCGCAGCATCGCCCGCGCCGTCGTGGGCCTCGCACAGGCCATGGTGCTGAGCACGACTGCCGAAGGCATCGAAACCATGCCGCAGCTGCGCCATCTGCGCAGCTATGGCGTGACCTACGGCCAGGGCTATCTGTTCAGCCGCGCACTGCACGCCGACGAGGTCGCCGCCTGGCTGGCCAAGGACCTGCCACGCCTGCAGCACGAATTCTCGCTGCTGGCGGGCGACTGAGCTGCACAGAGTTCAGGGTATATTGCTGCAGCCCTTACCCCAAAAAGCCTACAGTCACATACCTTAAGTAATTACCTGATTAGGCAGCTTGCTCAGCAAAGCACAATTCGTCATTCCCGCGAAAGCGGGAATCGAGCTGCAATGCTTGTTCGTTCAAGCGGCGCTCTGGAGACCGGCTTTGGCCGCAGCGAAACCCCGTGGGACGCCGGTATGACGAGCTGCTGAGCTGGCCACCTCATCAGGCGCAACGATAGAATCGTCCGCACACTGCCGCATGGCGCCGCCATGCCTTCCAGACTGCGATGGCGGCCCGCTACCCGGCCTCCCCGCCTGCCCCCCAGCGGCGCATCAGTGTGTGCGGGACGCGCAGCTGGTCAAGGATGCGGGCAACGACGAAATCGATCAGGTCGGCCATCGTTTGCGGGTGGTGGTAAAAGGCCGGGTTGGGCGGCAGGATGACGGCGCCCATGCGCGAGAGCTTGAGCATGTTTTCCAGGTGCAGCGTGGAAAATGGCGCCTCGCGAGGCACCAGAATCAGGTCGCGGCGCTCCTTGAGCATCACGTCGGCGGCGCGCTCGAGCAGGTTCTCGCTCATGCCGCCGGCAATCGCCGCCAGCGCGCCCATCGTGCAGGGCACCACGACCATGCCGTCCCCCGGGTTGGAGCCGGATGCCATGGGGGCGAACCACTCTTGCATACCCCACACCGTTAACCGCGCTTCCTCAGCAACAGCATAGCGTTCCCGCAAATACCTGCCGAACGCCTCGGGACGTGCCGGCCAGGTTTCACCCAGTTCCTGGCTGGCGACGATGTGGGCGGCCTGGGTGGCGACCACGTGCACGGTACAGCCGGCGGCAAGCAGGCACTCCAGCGTGCGCAGGCCATAGGGCAGTCCGGAGGCACCGGTAAAGGCCACGGTCAGTGTTTTCATGATTCTTCCTCAAGGCGGCGCTGCAGCCACGCCACCAGCACGCCATTGACCACGCCGAACAGCAGGGCGGCAACGGCAAAGATGGGCACCAGATAGAGGATGCCATTGTGCGGAATCAGCCACAGGCGCGCCAGCAGCAATTGCCCGGCCATGTGCGCCAGCGCCGCCAGCAGCGACAGGCTGACCGGGCCAAACCAGCGGCGCGGCAAGCGGCTGGCCGGAGCAAGCACGGCGAGGCTGCAGCAGGCGCCGGTCAGGCTCATGGCAAACGCCGGTGAAAAGAAGCCCCCCAGTACCATGCTGGCCACCAGCACGCGCAACAGCGACACCCAGGCGGCGGCGCGCCAGCCGGCGCGGTACAACACCAGCAGGGTGACGATATTGGCCAGCCCCGGCTTGATGCCGGGGATCGGCGAAGGCAGGCCGGCTTCAGCGACCGCCAGCGCAATCGCCAGCGCCGTCCAGCGCGCGATCAGCCGGTCTTCGGCGGTGACCCGCAAGGTCTGTTCAGTAGCTGAGGCTGTCATAGGCCGGGCCATCCTTGCCGATCAGTTCGATGCTGGTACGGTTGGGCAGGCAGATCGCGCTCTGCCCGGCACGGCTCAGCCAGCCGGCGTGCACGCAGTACTGGCGCGGACTGGGGTCGCTGGCGATGCGCACGCGCCCGGCGGCCACTTCGACCGAGGTCGTGCCCAGCGGGCCGGGCACGGCCAGCACGCGCGCGGCCTGCAGGTCCAGCTCGGCAAACAGGCGGCCATCCTGATAAATGCGCACGCGGGTGGCGCTGTCGCCCGACCAGCACCAGGCAAAGAGCGCAGGCAGCAAGGCCAGCAGGGCCAGCGCCAGCAGGACATCACCGGGACGGATCAGGCTGCGCCAGACCGCCCAGTCAGGCGTGTGGCTGCTCACGGTGACGAATCAGCACCGGCCGGCTGCCGGCGAAGATGGCGGCCAGCTGCTCGACGCAATAGACCGAGCGATGCTGTCCGCCAGTGCACCCCACGGCCACGGTGAGAAAGGCGCGCTGGTCGCGTTCGAACTCGGGCAGCCACTGCATCAGCATGCCGCGTGCCTGGGCGATGAACAGCCCGACATTCGGTTCCGCCTCGAGAAAGTCGGCGACCGGCTTGTCCTTGCCGGTCAGCGGCCGCAGTTCGGGATCGTAAAAGGGATTGGGCAGGCAGCGGGCATCAAACACAAAGTCGGCATCGCTGGGCAGCCCGCGCTTGAAACCGAAGGACTGGAAAATCAGCGTCATCGCGTGCGAGCTGAGCGCGGCAAAGTCGCGCAGCCAGGCGCGCAACTGCCCGGCCGACAGCCCGGTGGTATCGATCACGTGCGCGACATCGCGCACGGCGCAGAGCATTTCGCGCTCCAGCGCGATGCATTCGCTGACGGTGAGCTGGCCATGACTGAGCGGATGACTGCGGCGCGATTCGGAATAGCGACGCACCAGCGTGGCATCCTGCGCTTCGAGAAACAGCACCCGCACCTGCATGCCAAGCTGCACCAGCGCGTCGAGATGCTCGGGAAAACTGGCAAAGCTGTGCGCGCTGCGCGCATCGACGCTGATCGCCAGCTGCGGATAGCCGTCTTCTTCCAGCAGCGCCACCGCCTGCGGCAACAGCGGCGCGGGCAGATTGTCGAGACAGTAGTAGCCGAGATCTTCCAGCGCACGCAGCGCAATCGATTTGCCGGCGCCCGAGAGCCCCGACAGCAGGATCACCTGGGTTCTGGCGCTCACTCGCCGATCTCCATGAATTTCTGGTGGCGCTCGATGAATTCGCGCGTCGAATCGATGCCGCGCAGCTGCAGGATGTAGTTGCGCACCGCCGCCTCGACCAGTACGGAAAGGTTGCGACCGGCCGCTACCGGGATCACCAGCTTGCGGATTGCCACGCCGAGGATTTCCTGCGTCGCGGCCTGCATCTGCAGGCGGTCGACCGGCGAGAGCGTCTCGCCGCTGGCCTTGGCCAGATGAATGATGAGCTTGAGGTTTTTCTTCGGCCGTACTGCGGTTTCACCGAAGATCGAGCGGATGTTCAGCACGCCGATCCCGCGTACCTCGAGAAAATCGCGCAGCATCGGCGGGCAGCGCCCTTCCAGCGTTTCCGGGTTGGTGCGGTAGACCTCGACGACATCGTCGGCGACCAGGCCATGGCCGCGCGACACCAGTTCCAGCGCCAGCTCGCTCTTGCCCATCGAGGATTCGCCGGTCAGCAGCACGCCAACCTCCAGCACATCGAGGAATACCCCATGGAGGTGTGTCGATACAGCCAGCGATTTGGATAGGTAGTAGCGCAATACCTCCATGAGATATGGCGACTGCTCGGGGCTGGTCAAGAGCGGCACATGATGGCGCTCGGCCCCTTCGCGCAGGGTGTCCGGTACGGTCTGGTCGTTGGCGACGATCATCGCCGCCATTTCCTTGCTGAAGAGCTGGGCCAGCAGCGAGGGCAGCATCTCCGGCGATAGGTCGTTGATGTAGGCCACCTCGGCCATGCCCAGCACCTGGATGCGGTTGGGGTGGACGAAGTTCAGGTGGCCGACCAGCGAGAGCGAGGGCTTTTGTTCGGAGGCGTCGTTCGACAGCAGATTGTTGGCGCCGGACTGGCCGGCCAGCCAGGTCAGCCGCAGCTTCTCGGCATTGTCGATGAACAGCTGCCGGACGGTGATCTGCGGCATGGCGATACTCCCGGGTTATGACGGCCTTAAACGGCTTCGCCGTTATAGGGTTCCCACAGGGAGATCAGTTTCCACGCCTCGGCCGGCTCGGCAACGTCGGCCAGCGCTTCACGGATGCGCTTGTCGGAGAACAGCTGCGCCAGCTCGGAGAGGATCTGCAAGTGCAGGTCGGTGGCATTGGCAGGCACCAGCAACACGAAAATGAGATTGACCGGCTTGCCGTCGGGCGCATCGTAGGAGATCGGCTCTTTCAGGCGCACAAAGGCACCGGTGGCGTCCTTCAGACCCTTGATCCGGCCGTGCGGAATGGCAACGCCCTGGCCCAGCCCGGTCGAGCCCAGCTTCTCACGGGCAAAGAGGCTGTCGAAAATGACGCTGCGGGCAATGCCGTGGCTGTTTTCGAAGACGATGCCGATTTGTTCGAAAACGCGTTTCTTGCTGCCGACATCCATATCCAGAAAGATGTTGGCGGGCGGGAGAATCTGGGTAAGCAAGCTCATGGAACTCACATCGAGCAGAAGGTGGCAGCCATTTTAGCCCTGACCGCGCGGAAAAGAAAAACGGGAACGACTCGCGGCGTTCCCGTTGCAACAACCTGCTGCGATTATTCAGCAACAGCCTGATGCTTGATGGCCTCATTGCGGTGTTCGGACAGCTTTTCCTTGTGCTTGACGACCTGACGGTCCAGTTTGTCCGCCAGCGCATCAATCGCGGCATACATGTCCTCATCGATCGATTCGACGTGGATGTCCTTGCCGCGCACGTGCACGGTTGCCTCAACCTTGTGTTGCAGCTTGTCGACTGACAGGATGACCGAAACGTCGATGACATTGTCGAAATGGCGCGTCACACGGTCGATCTTGCTGGTGACATAGTCACGGATTGCCGGTGTTACTTCGAGATGATGGCCGCTGATGTTGAGGTTCATGGTTTTTCTCCTTACGGTCTTGACCTGCTAGAGGCACTTGCGCTGATTAACCGGAGCGATTTGCAGCGCTTCCCGGTACTTGGCAACGGTTCGTCGCGCAACCACGATACCCTGCCGTGCGAGTTCTTCCATCAAGGCGCTGTCGGACAGCGGCTTTTGCTTGTTTTCATTCTGGACCATCTGGCGGATCAGCGCCTTGATTGCCGTCGCCGAGCATTCGCCGCCGGCGTCGGTGTCCACATGACTGCCAAAAAAGTACTTGAACTCCAGCACGCCGCGCGGCGTGAGCATGTATTTCTGCGTGGTGACCCGGGAAACGGTGGATTCGTGCAGATCGAGCACTTCGGCGATATCGCGCAGCACCAAGGGCCGCATGGCGACTTCACCCAGTTCGAAGAATGCCTTCTGACGCTCGACAATGGCTTCGGCCACGCGCAGGATGGTCTGACCACGCTGCTCGATGCTTTTGACCAGCCAGCGCGCTTCCTGCAGCTGGGCTGCCAGCGCCTGCCCCTCGCTCCCCTGGACCAGCCGGGCGTAATGCTCATTGACCCGCAATCTTGGCTGGGCGGCGCCAAACAGGCGCACGACCCACTGACCACGGACCTTGCTGACCACCACATCCGGCACGATGTAATTGGAATCGGTATTTCCCCATTGACTGCCCGGTCGCGGGTTCAGCGAACCGATCAGGGCGATCGCCGAACGTAACGCCGTTTCATCGCAATGTAACAGCCTTTTGAGCCTAGTGTAGTCCCGCGCCGCCAATAAATCGAGTGAATGCAGCACAATCTGTTCGGCCAGTTCACGCACGGGCCCGGCCGGGTGATTGCGCAGCTGCAGATGCAGGCATTCGCCCAGATTGCGGGCACCGACTCCGGGAGGATCGAACTGCTGGATGTGGCGCAAGGCCACCAGCCAGTCGTCGGGCTCGATCTCCAGTTCTCTGAGCTCTTCACCGGCGAACTGCTCGTGAATGTCCTCGATGGTCTGGCCCAGCAGGCCATCATCATCGAGCGCATCGATCAGCAGCAGCACCAACCCGCGATCACGCGGCGACAAGGTCAGGAGCCGCGCCTGCTCCTGCAGGTGTTCGTGCAGGCTGATGTGGCGCGGCACATTCAGCGCGGGATCATAATCATCGTCGTCGCCACGCGGAGCGCGCACCTCGTCCCAGCGCAACTCCAGATCGTCCGGACGCTCCGCCTCGACTTCAGTCTGCGCGACCTCGGTCTCGCCCTGCTCGCCCGAGGATTCCTCACTGCCATCCTGGCGCTCCAGCAGCGGGTTTTCGGCCAGGAAAGTCTCCAGCTCGTGCTGAAACTCCAGCGTGGACAGCTGCAGAAGCCGGATCGACTGTGCCAGTTGCGGTGTCAGATTGAGCTGCTGCGACATGCGCAGCTGCAGGCTGGCCTTCATCGCGTTTCCCGCCTTACATCCGGAAGTGTTCACCCAGATAAACACGACGCACGTGTTCGTCCTGGATGATGGCGGCAGGCTGGCCGGCGGCCAGTACGCGACCTTCGGAAATGATGTAGGCGCGATCGCAGATGCCCAGCGTTTCGCGCACATTGTGATCGGTGATCAGCACGCCGATGCCGCGCTCCTTCAGAAAGCCGATGATGCGCTGGATATCCATCACCGCGATCGGATCGACACCGGCAAAGGGTTCGTCCAGCAGGATGAAGCGCGGATTGCTCGCAAGTGCGCGGGCGATTTCGGCGCGACGGCGCTCCCCGCCTGAGAGGCTCAACGCGGTGGCGTTGCGCAAATGGGCAATATGCAGGTCATGCAGCAATTCATCGAGGCGCACGTCGATTTCGCTGCTTTCGGAATAATGCAGCTCCAATACCGCCCGCACATTTTCGGCCACGGTCATCTTGCGGAAAATCGACGCTTCCTGCGGCAGATACCCCACGCCCAGGCGGGCCCGACGATGAATGGGCAAATCACTGATGTCCTGGCCATCCAGCTCGATGCGCCCGCCATTGGCGCCGACCAGTCCGACAATCATGTAAAAGCTGGTGGTCTTGCCGGCGCCATTGGGCCCCAGCAGGCCGACCACTTCGCCGCTGGCGATCTCCAGCGAGACATCGTGGACGACGGTGCGCTTGCCGTAGGTTTTCTGCAAGCTGCTAGCCTTGAGCATGCTGATCATTGCGCGGCGCTCGCGTTCTTCTTTTTCGGAGTGATGGTGATATTGACCCGGCCGCCCTGGGCGCTGTCGACCTGGTATTGCTCGGTACTCATGTCGTAAGTGATCACGTCGCCGGTGACGGTATCCTGTGCCCGCCTGACCCAGGCCTTGTCCATCAGCTTGAGCACGCCGGTCTTGCCGTTATAGTCGAAACGCAGCGCCTCGCCTTCCAGCCAGTCGGGGCTGTTGTCGAGCTTGGTGCGGAATTTCACCGGCCGCCCGGCCCCCTGACCGAACTGGTTGCCGTCATCATCCTGGCGCGTCACCAGCTTGTCACCCTGGATGCGCATGGTGCCCTGCGTGACGATCACGTTGCCGGTGCAGGTACTGGTCTGGGTTTTCTGCTCGGCCAGACAATGATCGGCCACGATGTTCATGGGCTTGTCCCGGTCCGCCTTTTCGGCGAAGGCGGGGCTAGCGAGCAGGAATGCCGCCAAGGGCAGCACGTGCAGTCGGGACATAAGTCATCCTCACTTGGGAAAGAAGTTCCAGCGTTTCCTGGCGGTGATCGGCAACAAAGCCGACCGCTTCGGCATGATGCGGCCCCTGGTCGGCCACGACCGGCTGGCTGGAGCGGGCCCGCTCGTTTTTGGTGTCCACCCAGATTTCACTGCTGCGCACACGCAACTCGGCGCCACCGGGTGCGGCGGCGCGCGTTAGCAGCACCTGTCCGGTAAAGAACACCTCGTCCCCCTTGTGCACGGCGCGGGCCTTTTCACCGACGACGGTCAGCAAGGGCTGGCCCGGCGGGCTGTGATACAGCACAGGCGCAGTGAACAGCATGGTGTCATCCTTGGGTATATGCTGAAAGTCCTTGGCCTGTATACGTGACAGAGGCATACCCCGCTCATTGAGCCGTACAACCATGGCACCGGACGCCACCATGTCCACCGCCAGCGGCGAGGGCCGCCGGCCGCCGAGCTCGACCACGCTGAACTGGTTCAGCAGGTAGACCAGCGCGCCCAGCACGCTGGCCAGCAAGAGCGGCAGGAGGGTAACGATGCGATCGCGCACGCCGGCCTCAGCGCAGATAGGGAGCCATGGCCGACTCCCAGTTGCCCTGCGCTTGCAGCAGGTATTCGCACAGCTCGCGCACCGCGCCGCGGCCGCCGGCACGGCCGGTCACGTAATGCGCCGACTGCAGCACCAGCTCGGGGGCTTCCGGCACCGCCACGGCAAAGCCGACCCGCCGCATCACCGGCAGATCAACCACATCGTCACCCATATAACCGCATTCAGCGGCGCTCACGCCGGCTTCGCCAAGCAATTGCTCGAAGACGACCAGTTTGTCGTGTGCCCCCTGATGCAGAAAGTCGATACCCAGATGCCGGGCGCGATTGGCCACCAGCTTCGAGGTGCGGCCGGTGATGATGGCGAGCTTGACCCCCGAGGCGCGCAGCATCTTCAGGCCATGGCCATCGAGCGAATTGAAGGCCTTGATTTCCTCGCCGGTGTCCGTGTAGTACAGGCTGCCGTCGGTCATCACGCCATCCACGTCGAAAATCATCAGGCGTACCGCCGCTGCATTCGTCACCATTGCACTTGCCACCATTACGCCAACCTCGTCATTTGTGAAATTCGGTACCGCGCGAGCTCAGACCACCCGGGCGCGCAGCAGGTCATGCATGTTCAGCGCCCCGACCAGCCGGCCATCGGCGGACGTCACCAGCAGGCCGTTGATGCGGCGCGCTTCCATCAGCTGCACCGCCTCCACCGCCAGCGCATCGCTGCGTATCGTGGCCGGGTCCGGCGTCATCACGGCGGCCACCGCCGCCGTGTGCACATCGACGCCGCGATCCAGCGCGCGGCGCAGATCGCCGTCGGTAAAGATGCCGCGAACACGCTCCCCGCGCACCACGGCCGTCATGCCCAGCCCCTTGCGGCTGATTTCCAGCAGGGCATCCTTCAACAAGGCCGTGTCGGCAACCACCGGCAGGGCGTCGCCCTGGCGCATGACATCGGCCACATGCACGAGCAAGCGCCGGCCCAGCGTGCCGCCCGGGTGCGACAGGGCAAAATCCTCCTGGCGAAAACCGCGCGCCTCCAGCAGCGCGACGGCCAGCGCATCGCCCAGCGCCAGCGAAGCCGTGGTGCTCGACGTCGGCGCCAGATTCAGCGGGCACGCCTCCTGCTCGACCCAGGCATCCAGATGCACGGTGGCCGCCTGCCCGAGCGTGGACAGCCGATTGCCCGTCATGGCAATAATGGGCACCCCTAGACGCTTCAGGCTGGGCAGCAGCGCCAGCACCTCGTCGCTCTCGCCGGAATTGGACAGCGCCAGCACCACATCCTGCCGGGTGATCATGCCCAGATCGCCATGCACGGCCTCGGCCGGATGGACGAAAAAGGCCGGCGTGCCGGTACTGGCCATGGTCGCGGCAATCTTGCGCGCCACATGGCCGGACTTGCCCATGCCGATCACGACCACCCGCCCCTGGCTGGCCAGCACCAGGCGGCAGGCATCGGCAAAGGCCGGATCAAGCCGCGCGACCAGCGCCGCGACCGCCTGGGCTTCGGCCAGCAGCACACGCTGCGCGCAGGCCAGAAAGAAGTCGGGGGTTTGCATAGCAAAACAGTATAAGGGACGAAGCCCGCGCTCGGCCACCGCCGCCAAGCACAAATGATGCCAAACGGATCGCTGCGGCGCGCTGGGCTATAATTGCCGCACTTTCCGGAGCCGCTTCTTGTCTGCCACCCCGCTCGCCCCCGTCCTGACCCTGCTTGCCACCGCCGTAGTGACGGTGGTGTTGTGCCGCCGCCTGAAATGGCCCCCCATGCTCGGCTACCTGCTGGTCGGGCTGGCCATCGGTCCGCACGCCCTCGCCCTGATTCCCTCCGACGAAGCCACCGGCCACCTCGCCGAATTCGGCATTGTCTTCCTGATGTTCACGCTGGGGCTGGAATTCAATCTGGCGCGGCTTTACAGCATGAAACGCATCGTGTTCGGACTGGGTGCGGCGCAGGTCATCGTCACGGCCACCCTGCTGGCCGGACTGATGCAGCTGGCCGCCGTGCCGTTCAGCGCCGGGCTGGCGCTGGGCGCCGCCCTGGCCATGTCGTCCACCGCCATGGTCTCCAAGCTGCTGAGCGACCGCAATGAAATGAATACGCCACAGGGGCGCAATGCCTTTGGCATCCTGCTGTTCCAGGATCTCGCCGTCGTCCCCTTCCTGATCATCATCCCGGTACTGGGCCAGCCGCCCGAGGTGCTGTGGCGCGAGCTGGGCTTCGCCGGGCTGACCATTGCCGCGGTGCTGCTCTTGCTGCTCAAGCTGGGTCAGCAGTTGATGCGCCCCTGGTTCAACCTGGTCGCGCGCCAGCACTCCAGCGAACTCTTCATGCTCAATGTGCTGCTGGTCACGCTGGGCATTGCCTGGATCACCGAACTGGCCGGCCTGTCGCTGGCGCTGGGCGCCTTTATCGCCGGCATGCTGATTTCCGAAACCGAATACCGCTACCAGGTGGAAGACGACATCCGCCCGTTTCGCGACCTGCTGCTCGGGCTGTTTTTCGTGACCGTCGGCATGAACCTGAACCTACAGCTGCTGCTGCAGGAGTGGTGGCGCATCCTCTTGCTGGTGCTGTTTCTGGTGCCGGGCAAGATCCTCATCATCGCCGGCGTCGCGCGACTGTTTGGCGATACGCCCGGCACGGCCCTGCGCACCGGCTTCGCCCTCGGACAGGGCGGCGAATTCGCCTTCGTGCTGCTGGCGCTGGCCGCTGGCCAGCAACTGATTCCCACGCCCTTCCTGCAAAGCGCGCTGGCCGCCGTGATCGTGTCGATGCTGATCACGCCCATCCTGCTGCAACACTCGGACAAGCTGGTACTGCGGCTGGCCAGCTCGGAATGGATGAACATGGCCGCCAGCCTGCACCAGATTGCGGTGCGCTCGATGGCCGCGCAGAAGCACGTCATCCTCTGCGGCTATGGCCGCAGCGGTCAGTCGCTGGGGCGGATTCTGGCCTGCGAGAACATTCCCTTTTTCGCGCTCGACCTCGACCCCGAGAAGGTTCGCGAGGCCAGTGCGGCCGGCGAATCGGTGGTGTTCGGCAATGCCGCCAAGCGCGAAGTACTGCTGGCGGCCGGGCTGATGCGCGCGCAGGCACTGGTGGTCACCTACTCCGACACGCACTCGGCACTGCAGATCATCGAAACCGTGCACCAGCTGCGCCCGGGCCTGCCCATCATCGTGCGCACCACCGACGATCATGACATCGAAAAACTGCGCGCGGCCGGCGCCGCCGAAGTCGTCGCGGAAATCATGGAAGGCAGCCTGATGCTCGCCTCGCATGCGCTGATGCTGCTGGGCGTGCCGCTCAACAAGGTGGTCAAGCGCATTCGCGAGGTGCGCGAATCGCGCTACGAACTGATTCGCGGCTTTTATCGCGGCATCAGCGAAGAATTCGACGAGGACAGCCATCAGCGCCAGGCAAGGCTGCACACCCTGCTGCTCAGCGAAGGCGCCCACGCCATCGGCAAGACACTGGGCGAGCTGGATCTGGCGCGCCTGCATGTCGAAATCCGCAGCATCCGCCGGCGCAACCAGCCGCCGCAGACCGCCGCCAGCGACTTCACACTGCAAAACGGCGATGTGCTGGTCCTGCTGGGCGAGCCGGAAGGTCTGGCAGCAGCTGAAGACCTGCTACTGCAAGGCTGAGGGTATTGCCACGCAACCCAGCAAGGCAAAAGGCCGCAGATACATACCCGCAAGATGAAAACCGGGCGCCGAGGCGCCCACCAGGCGCAGAGCAAACACCTGGCGGCGCTGCGCGCCACGGCACCCCGGCCTTGAATGCCGTTGAGCGATCAGCCCGGCTCGCCGCTCAGCGATTGATTCGCGGCCGCTTGCCGGCGCGCGCCGCCAGCGCCAGCTCCTGTCCGCCCCGGGCAATGCGCAGCGCCACTTCCGACTCCGGCGTCAGCGCCGACATCATGTTCAGCATGGCGCTGGAATTCTTCACCGGCTGACCATTGATGGCCAGCAGCACATCGCCCGGGCGCAAGCCGGCCGCATCGGCCGGACCGCCGCGCACCACCCCGGCGATCAGCGCACCCTCGGCGCGGCTCAGACGGAAGGACGCCGCCAGCTCCGGCGTCACGTCCTGCACCTCGACGCCCAGCCAGCCGCGTGTCACCGCGCCATCACGGATGATGGCATCCATTACCTGACGCACCGTACTCACCGGAATGGCGAAACCGATGCCCAGCGAACCACCGCTGCGCGAATAAATCGCGGTATTGATGCCGACCAGTGCGCCGCGCGTGTCGATCAGCCCGCCACCGGAATTGCCCGGATTGATCGGCGCATCGGTCTGAATGAAGTTTTCAAAGGTATTGATGCCCAGTTCGGAGCGTCCGAGCGCGGACACGATGCCCATCGTCACCGTCTGCCCCACGCCGAAGGGGTTGCCGATCGCCAGCACCACATCGCCCACCTGCAGGCCGTCGGCATCGCCAAACTGCACCACCGGCAGGTTTTCCGCCTCGATGCGGATCACCGCAAGATCGGTCTCCGGGTCAGTGCCGATCAGGCGCGCCTCGGCGGTGCGGCCATCCGCCAGCGCCACCTCGATCTGGTCCGCGCCGGCAACGACGTGATTGTTGGTCACGATATAGCCATCGGCCGACACGATCACCCCTGAGCCCAGACTGGCCGTGCGTGGCGATTCGCCGCCCTGGCGGTCACCGTAGAAAAAACGGAACAGCGGATCATCAAGCTGGCGCTTCGGGCGACGCACCTGCTGGGCGGTATAGATATTGACCACGGAGGGCAGCGCCGCCTGTGCGGCCTCGCGGTAGCTTTGTGGCGCGGATGCCACGACCGGCGCCGGCAGCGCCGCGACAGGTGCCGGCCGTGGAGCGACCGGCTGCGGTTGCAACCATTGCGGCTGGAGCACGGCCAGCACGGCCCAGACACCCAGCGCAACCGTCACGGTTTGTGCGAAAATCAGCCAGATTTTTTTCATGTTGACCAAGAATGCCGATACAGCGTAACGAACTCGAAAAGTATATCGGACAACTGCTTATGCAGGATCGCTTTCGCGATTATGCCCCCAATGGCCTGCAGGTCGAGGGCCGCGACAGCATCCGGAAAATCGCCAGCGCCGTGACCGCCTCGCAGGCCGCAATCGATGCCGCCATTGCCATTGGCGCCGACGCGCTGCTCGTGCATCACGGTTTTTTCTGGAAAAGCGAAGCCGCGCCCATCGTGCGCCAGAAGAAGGCTCGCATCGCCGCACTGTTGCGCCATGACCTCAGTCTGTTCGGCTACCACCTGCCGCTGGATGCCCACCCCGAACTGGGCAACAACGCGCGACTGGGGCAACTGCTCGGCATCACGCCCACCGGACGCTGCGGCGAACAGGACATGGTCTGGCTGGGCGAACTCAGCGTACCGTGCGACTGGCCGGCCTGGAGCGCACGGATTCACACCGTGCTGGGGCGCGAACCACTGGTGATCCCCGGCCGCAGTGAAGTCCGTCGCATCGCCTGGTGCAGCGGTGGGGCACAATCGTATTTCCACGAGGTGGCCGCGCTGGACGTGGATTGCTTCCTGACCGGCGAGGCATCCGAATTCGTCACCCATCTGGCGCGCGAAAGCGGGGTCGGGTTTGTCGCCGCCGGCCACCACGCCACCGAGCGCTACGGCATCCAGGCCCTGTGCGCCCACCTCGCCACCGAATTCAATCTGGAGCACGTCTACCTTGATCTCGACAACCCCGTTTAAGCTGAGCGCCCTGCTGGCCAGCGCCCTGCTGGCCGCCTGCGCCACCACGAACGCCCCTCCGAATAATCCGCCGGCGCCCACCCCGACGCCGGCTCCCGTTGCCAGCAAGCCCGTCGCGGCCAGCGCTCCGGCCACCAGCAGCGCTGCTCCCAGCGTGCTGATCCGTGGCCGCAGCAGCAAGGCCATCCTGGATGACGTCGTCAATTACCGCACGCAGCAAAAAGGCATGAAACTGAAAAGCCGCAGCGGCAGCCGCGTCGAGCTGAGCCTGGCCATGCAGCGCACCAGCAACCCCAGCGAAGCGCGCATGGTCTATCAGCTCACCCCGGAAAACGGCGCGCAACGCCTGTCGGCCCGCGTCTTCCAGTACACCCACCCCGGCACCACCCGCGAAACCGGCGTCGAAATCACGCAAAGCCTGCAGGAGCAACTGCTGGCCGAACTGCCGCGCTACCAGCAGCAGGCCGCCAGCCGCTGAAACGCAGCCAGCGGGACGGGGCATTTGCTGCTTTCGCAACCAGATATCCCTACTTGCGCTCTTGGTATTAAGTTCCCGGCCCGTTTCGGGTAGAATTTGACAGTTTTCGCTTTGAGTTACGTCAATCAGGGATTCGGTTATGAGTGACCAGCAAGTAGACAATAGCAAGCGGCGGTTTCTGGTAATTGCGACCAGCGCCGCCGGCGCAGGCGCGGCACTCGGGGTAGCTACCCCGTTTGTTGCCAGTTTCCTGCCTTCCGAGCGGGCCAAGGCCGCCGGCGCACCGGTGGAAGTGGACATCAGCAAGCTTGAAGCCGGCCAGAAAATCAATGTGGAATGGCGCGGCAAGCCGGTCTGGGTAGTCAAGCGCACGCCGGAAATGGTGGCAGGCCTGCCCAAGCTCGACAGCAAGCTGGCCGACCCGAAATCCGATGTCGACCACCAGCCCGAGTACTGCAAGAACGGCAACCGCTCGATCAAGCCGGAAATCTGGGTTGCGGTGGGCGTCTGTACCCACCTGGGCTGTTCACCGACCTTCCGCCCCGATCTGGCGCCCGCCGATCTTGGCGCGGACTGGCTGGGCGGCTTCTACTGCCCCTGTCACGGCTCCAAATTCGACCTGGCCGGCCGCGTGTACTCCGGCGTTCCGGCCCCGACCAATCTGGTCATTCCTCCGCACAAATACCTCAGCGACGCCCGTCTGCTGATCGGTGAAGACAAATAAGCGAGGTTAACGAGTCATGAGCAAACTTCTGCAGACCGGACAGCAGGTCCTGAACTGGGTGGATGAGCGTTTCCCGCTCACCAGCACCTGGAAGGCGCATGTTTCCGAATACTACGCCCCGAAGAACTTCAACTTCTGGTACTTCTTCGGCTCGCTGGCGATGCTGGTGCTGGTCATCCAGATCGTCACCGGCATTTTCCTGACGATGAACTACAAGCCGGACGGCAATCTGATTCCGGGCACCAACATCTCGGTGGCCTTCGCCTCCGTCGAATACATCATGCGCGACGTGGCGGGCGGCAGCATCATCCGCTACATGCACTCCACCGGCGCGTCGATGTTCTTCGTGGTGGTCTACCTGCACATGTTCCGCGGCCTGATCTACGGCTCGTACAAGAAGCCGCGCGAGCTGGTGTGGATCTTCGGCATGCTGATCTTCCTGTGCCTGATGGCCGAAGCCTTCCTCGGCTACCTGCTGCCCTGGGGCCAGATGTCCTTCTGGGGCGCCGCGGTAATCGTCAACCTGTTCGCCTCCATCCCGGTGATCGGCCCGGATCTGTCCGAGTTCATCCGTGGCGACTTCGTGGTTTCCGACGCGACACTGAACCGCTTCTTCGCGCTGCACGTGATCGCCGTGCCGCTGGTGCTGCTGGGCCTGGTCGTGGCTCACCTGGTGGCGCTGCATGAAGTCGGCTCCAACAACCCGGACGGCGTGGAAATCAAGAAGAACAAGGATCCGAAGACCGGCATCCCGCTCGACGGCATTCCCTTCCACCCCTACTACACCGTGAAGGACATTCTCGGCGTGGCAGTCTTCCTGGCCGTATTCTCGGCCATCGTGTTCAGCGTGGCCGGCTTCTCGGCGGAAATGGGCGGCTTCTTCCTCGAACATCCGAACTTCGATCCGGCCGACCCGCTGAAGACCCCGCCGCACATCGCGCCGGTCTGGTACTTCACGCCCTACTACGCGATTCTGCGCGCCATCCCGTCCTTCCTGGGCACCCAGGTCTGGGGCGTGCTGGGCATGGGTGCGGCGGTGATGATCATCGCGGCGCTGCCGTGGCTCGACCGTTCGCCGATCAAGTCCATCCGCTACCGCAGCACCACCTTCAAGGTGGCGCTGGTACTGTTCCTGATCGCCTTCATCGGCCTGGGCATTCTGGGCGCACTGCCGTCGACCAATCTGCGCACCGTGATCGCCCAGATCCTGTCGGTCATCTACTTCGGCTTCTTCCTGGGTATGCCGTTCTACACCAAGAACGAAAAGCCCTCCGCACCGGTACCTGAGCGGGTTACTTTCAGCACCGCCCGTCAGAAGCTCATGTTCTTCGTGTATGTCGCCATCGCCATCGGCGGCGCGTATGCCTTCGCGAAGCTGGTGTAAGGGGAAAGGAATGAAAAAAATGATTAGCAAGCTCGTGCTGGCATTCGGTCTGGCCGCGTCCGCTCCGGCCTTCGCGGCCAGCGCCGGCGTGCCGCTGGATGCCGCCAACATCAATCTGCGCGATACCGAAAGCCTGCAGCGCGGCGCACAGACCTTCGTGAACTACTGTCTGTCCTGCCACGGCGCCGCCGTGATGCGCTACAACCGCCTGCAGGACATCGGCCTCACCGAAGACCAGATCAAGAACAATCTGATGTTCGCCAGTGACAAGGTCGGCAATACCATGAAGGTGGCCATGGCCGCGCAGGACGGCAAGCAATGGTTTGGCGCCACCCCGCCCGACCTGTCGCTGATCGCGCGTTCGCGCGGCGCCGACTGGCTGTACAGCTATCTGCGCGGCTTCTACCGCGACGAAAGCCGTCCGACCGGCTGGAACAACCGCGTGTTCGACAAGGTCGGCATGCCGCACGTGCTGTGGGAGCTGCAGGGCGAGCAGGTGGCGGTGTACGAGAAGGTGAAGAACCACAGCACCGGCAAGGAAGAAGAAGTACTGACCGGCCTGAAGCTGGAGTCGCCCGGCCTGCTGACCACCAAGAACGCCAAGGGCGAGCTGGACAACAAGGAGTACGACGATCGCGTGCGTGATCTGGTGAACTACATGGTGTTCATGAGCGAGCCGGTCAAGGTCAAGAACGAGCAGATCGGCTATCTGGTGCTGCTCTTCCTGCTCTTCGTGCTGATCCCGATCAGCTACCTGCTGAAGAAGGAATACTGGAAGGACGTCCATTAAGATCGGCAGCGCAGCCCGAGTGCTGTGCGGGAAGCTGGCCCAAAATCCGCGTTTGCCCCGGTGCACCCCGGTTTTGCGCCAGTTCCTGCCCTGCTCCGGGCCTCGCCCCGCGTTTTCCAGACTGCTGCACTACCCGGAACGGACGCCTCGGCGTCCGTTTCGCTTTTCTCATGCAAATCAGCAACTTGCCGCGAAATTTTTGAAATTGCCGGCAACGTCCCGGTACAATCGCGCTTTTGTTGCAACCCTCTTGCGCGGAGTCTCCATTCATGATGAAGCTGTACTCGGGCACCGCCTGCCCATTTAGCCACCGCTGCCGCATTGTGCTCTTTGAAAAGGGCATGGATTTTGAAATCCTGGACGTGGACATCCACAGCAAGCCGGAAGATCTGGCCGTGATGAACCCGTACAACGAAGTACCGGTACTGGTCGAGCGTGAACTGCAGCTCTATGAATCCAACATCATCAACGAATACATCGACGAGCGCTTCCCGCACCCGCAGCTGATGCCGGCCGACCCGGTGATGCGTGCCCGCGCCCGCCTGATGCTGTTCAACTTCGAGCGCGAGCTGTTCATTCACGTCAAGACGCTGGAAGACGGCAGCAGCAACAAGAAGACCCAGGAAGCCGCCCGCGTGGCCATCCGCGACAGCCTCACCCAGATCGCGCCGATCTTCGCGCGCCAGAAATACATGCTGGGCGAAGAATTCTCTATGCTGGATGTAGCCATCGGCCCGCTGCTGTGGCGCCTGGAGCACTACGGCATCGAAATCACCAAGGCCATGGCCCCGGTACTGAAGTATGGCGAGCGCCTCTTCAGCCGTCAGGCCTTCATCGACTCGCTGACCGCCAACGAAAAGGCCATGCGCAAGTAACTCGGTGAGGGGTGAGGAGTGAGGGGCGACACCTCACGCCTCACACCTCGCACCTCACGGAGAAAACCATGCAAACGACCGTCTCGACCAAACCCTATCTGATCCGCGCACTGCATGAATGGTGCTCCGACCAGGGCTTTACGCCGTACCTGGTCGTCGCCGTGCGCCAGAAAATGCAGGTGCCGCAGGAATTCGTGAAAAATGGCGAAATCGTGCTGAACATCAGCTACAACGCCACGCGCAACCTGACCATCGGCAACGACTACATCAGCTTCTCGGCGCGCTTCAACGGCGTGTCGCGCGACATCAGCATCCCGGTCGGCGCGGTCGTGTCGATCTTCGCGCGCGAAAACGGCGAGGGCATGGGCTTCGAATACGAGGGCGTGCCCGAGCACAGCCAGCTCGCCGATGCTCCGGCCAGCAGCGACAACCCCGACGACGACGCTCCGCCGCCGCGCCCCAGCGGGCGGCCGCAACTGCGCGTCGTCAAGTAAGCCGCATCCGGGGGCCGCGCAAGCGGCCCCTGGTTTTTCCGGACTTGGCCGCCCGGGCGACCAGCCGGCATACTGGCGGTTTGCTCCCGCCTTCACACCATGCACACGCGCTCCACGGCCATTACGGCCGGCATCACCGACATGCTGCCCCTGCTGGTCGGCGCCGCGCCCTTCGGCCTGATCTTCGGTGCCCTGGCACTCAACGCCGGCCTGAGCCCGCTGCAGACCTTCGGCATGTCGCTGCTGGTGTTTGCCGGCTCGGCCCAGTTCATCGCGGTCAGCCTGCTGGCGGCCGGCGTGAGTCTGCCGGTACTTTGGCTGACTACGCTGGTGGTCAATCTGCGCCATGCACTGTACTCGGCCAGCGTGCAGCCACACATCGGCCACTGGCCCGCGCGCTGGCGCTACCTGCTCAGCTTTGTGCTGACCGATGAACTGTTTGCCGTGTTTGATGCCCGCCTGCGCCGCGACGGCGATACGCCCACCACCCGCTGGTACCTGCTGGGCTGTGGTGTGGCGATGTATGGCACCTGGCTGCTGGCCACGCTGGCCGGCATCGCACTGGGCCAGCAGGTTCCGCAACTGCGCGACTGGGGGCTGGAATTTGCCATGGTGGCCACCTTTGCCGCCATTGTCGCACCGCAACTGCGGGATTCGCCGGTACTGGTCGCCGCACTGACCGCCAGCGCCTGCGCCCTGCTGCTGCGCGGCCTGCCCTACAAGCTTGATCTGCTGCTTGCCGCACTGTTCGGCATCCTGGGTGGCATCCTGACAGAAACCCTGTTGCGCCGCCCGGCCGGGGAGCTGCAAGCATGAGCATCTGGCTTGCCATCATCGGGATGGCCATCGTCACCTTTGCCACCCGCGCCCTCTTTATCTTGCCTGGTGATCGCCTGCGTTTTCCGGCCTGGCTGCGGCGCGCCTTGCGCTTTGTCCCGGCTGCGGTGCTGTCGGCACTGATCGTGCCCATGGCGCTGGCTCCCGCCGGCAGCCTGTGGCTGGACTGGCGCAACCCGTGGCTGATCGGCACGCTGGTCGCCGGCCTGATCGCCTGGCTCAGCCAGCGCCCCTTGCTGGCGATGTTGCTGAGTTTTGTCGTTTATGCATTCTGGAGCCACGCCATCCAGGGTATTGCCCTGTAGCCCTTTTCTCTAATAGGCTACAGAGCAATACCCTGATCAATGCGACCAGAAGCGATCCAGCCAGCCCTTCTTCTGCCAGCTGCGCTGCGCGCCGCGCGACAGGAAATGCTCGGTATAGCGCTTGTCGCCTTCCAGAATGTGGTTGGTCAGCCAGTTGCGCAGGAAGTGCAGCAATTCGAACGTCACCGTCTCGCCAGCCGCCAGCCTTTGCTGCAGCGATTGCATCTGCGCGATCAGCGCCTCGTGGTGGCCCTTGTGCTCCTCGTAATCGGGATAACCCAGAATGCGCATCAGGCTTTCTTCCACGGTGAAGTGGGTGCGCGTGTAATCGGCCAGCCGGTTGAGGATGGCCGCCGATGCGGCGCTGCCGTGCCGATGGCGGATGGCGTCGTGCAGCTCGTTGAGCAGCCCCACCAGCACCTTGTGCTGCTCGTCGATTTCCTGAATGCCTACCGAGAGCTCATCCGACCATTCGATCAGCTTGTCCACGGCGATCTCCTTGTTCTTGTCGTGAAGACCGCACTGTGACAAAAGCGCGGGCGCGGAGCTTGATCTGCATCAAACCGCAGCAGCGCGCTGCCGCAGCAGGAAAAGTCGGGCTCAGCGCGCCTGATAATCGCTGAAAAACAAGGCATACGGGCGTTGCCGCTGCACCGTGCGCAGCGCCGCCTCATACGCGGGCAGCCATGTCCTGCCGCTGGCGCTGAATGCCGCATGCAGCGCCTGAGGCGCCTCGGGCAAGGCAAGCAGGCGAATATCGACTCCGCCGGACTGCCGGGCCAGCACCTGGCGCAGCGAGTCGGCATCCGGGCTGTAATAGCCCTGGATGCGGCCGCGCCGCAGCTTCGCCAGATTGCGCTCGACGACCCGCGCGCCGACCAGCGCCTCCAGCCGCAAGCGCGGATCGCGCAGCAAGGGCGAGCGGTAGCCGTCGCCCCACACGCCGATGGTCAGTGGCAGCAAATCGTCAATGCCGCGAATCCGGACCAGATTGCTGTCGGCACGCACCGCCAGCACGCCCTGCATGTGAAAGAACGCGGTTGGCGCGAAGGCAAGCACGCGTTCGCGCTCGGGAGTACGCCCCAGATACAGCACCAGATCGTAATCCTGGCGCTGCAGCAGGCGGGGCAAGGGCTGCAGCTTGTACACGGGCTGCACGCCCATTTCGGCGGCAATCAGGTCAAAATAGGCCAGCGCCGCACCTTGCCGGCCGCGCTCATCGGCCCGGGCTTCGCCGTGGCCGGGCAGCTCGAAGTAGGCGACACGCAGCTGCGGCGGCGCGGCGCCGGCCGGCACCAGCAGCAGCAATGCACAGAGCATCAAGGCGGTTCGCAGCAGTCTCATGCCTGCATTATCGGGAGCCTCAGGCAAAGCGGGCAAGCGCCAGCCGGACGGTTTCCGCCTGGATGGCCACCGTGTCGGTGATCGGCTCGGCATAGCCGCCGCCCATCGTCACCGCCACGGGCACGCCAAAGCGCCGGCACGCGGCGAACACCTGCCGGTCGCGCTCGGCCAGCCCGGCACGGCTGAGATTCAACTTGCCCAGCCGGTCGCCGGCGTAGCTGTCGGCGCCGGCCAGATAGATCACCAGATCGGGTGCGGCCAGCGCGAACAGCTGCGGCAGCGTGCCGGCCAGCAGCGCAAGATAGCTGGCGTCGTCGCAACCGTCGTCCAGCTCGATGTCCCAGTCGCTGGCTTCCTTGCTAAACGGAAAATTGTTGCGGCCGTGCATGGAAAACGTGAACAGCGCAGGATCATCGCGCAGCATGTGCGCGGTGCCGTTGCCCTGGTGCACGTCCAGATCGATCACCAGCGCGCGCCCGATCAATCCTTCCCGCTGCAGCACGCGCAGCGCCACCGCCGAATCGTTGAACACGCAAAAACCGCTGCCATGGTCAGCATGGGCATGGTGCGTGCCGCCGGCCAGGCTCACCCCGCAGCCCTCGGCCAGCGCCGCGCGGCAGGCCGCCAGCGTGGCGCCAGTGGACGCGCGCGAGCGCAGCACCAGCTCCGGCGACCACGGCAGGCCGATCACCCGTTCTTCGGCAGGCGTCAGCAGCCCGGCCAGTTGCCGCTGCACGTAGTCCGGCGCGTGTGCCGCCAGTAGCTCGTCGGTCGTGGCAACGGGGGTATCAACACACAGCCCTTTCGCAAAAAGGGCTACCTGCTCATACAGCATGGCGTATTTGACCACCGGGAAACGGTGGCCCGCCGGCAGCGGCATCGGGTAGTGGTCGGAGCGGTAGATTTTCATGGCAGGAACGGCCTAGGGCGACGCCGGTATTGTAAATGGCGCAGACGCGGGGAATGGATCTGTGTGGGGAACAGGTTTTCTGCGCCTGCGGCGCGGTGTTTGCATGCCGGGGGTGCCCGGCTGCACGTCAGGGGGCTTGTCTTGCCAAGCCCCCCGACACCCCCAAGGCGCGCCCGCTCCGCCGGCCCTTCGGGCTACCCTTGTATCTCGCAGTACTTGGCGGTTAGCTTCCGCCAATCGGGAGAAGGACAGCTTGTGGATTCCCTTAAGGTCCAAACCTTGTATCGCAGATCAAGCCCTTCTCCCACCTCTTCGCCAGCCTGAACACTGAACGGTAGCCAAGGGCCCAGACCCTGCATGCACAAGGCAAGTGGGTGAAGTTGGCAAACGCAATCACTGGAAACAAGCATGATCTATCTCGGTATCGATGTCGCCAAGG